>DATDXM010000072.1:0-4173 GCA_035289325.1 Candidatus Nanoarchaeia archaeon | reverse complement strand
TCTATCACCTCTAATGATAGAGAGAACAAAATGAGCTTATTATTTAAACGTTTCGAAATGCGAAAGCATTAAATAACTGCCAGTCGTAATAAACGTAAATGCGTCAAAAACAAAATTTTGTTCGTGTAAACATCAGTATGGACCGCCTGAAGCTGGAGCTTTTTGGCAACGATGCTGAACGCTGCCTTCGTGAAGTCAACAAAGTGCTCGACAAAGTGATGCACTTCTCGCACACCTGTGATGACTACGCTGAACATCTTGATCTCACTGAAGAAATGCTTGCAAACAGCACCGTTACGAAGTTGATGACTAATTTTTCACAGATTTATGAAGATTATAGGACAAACCGTGTTGCAATTGAAAACAAGAAAGTTGTTGAGCTGGACAAGGGCAAAGTTGAAAGCCAGATGGACAACGCAGAGGTAAAAAAGAGTATCACAAAATTGCTATTCCCGATTCAGCGCGAGCGTGTCAAGAAAATAATTGTGCATGTCAAAGGTTCAACCAAAGATGAGGCAAACCGCATTACAGAGCTGATCGAGCAGGAGCTTCAGCAGGCAGACATTCATCCCGTATTCACAAAAAGTGAAGGTGCATCACACACCATAGTAGAAGGCATTTTCTTCGGCGATTTCGCGCCGGAATATGATGAGGATTAGGAAGTTATATAAGGAGATAAACATCATCTAATCAAATGGAAACGATTACAATATCAAAAACAGAACTTGAAGAATTAAAAAGAAAGGCTGATATAGACGATGAATTGCTGCATGAGTTAGTGCAAGGATTGAAGGACATTAAAACAGGCAACATAAGAAGAGTTAAATAAGGTTCTCAATATCTTCTCGATACTGTTTAAGAAAAAGTCTAATAGTGTTAATAGCTCTTTGCTGATCTTTTTTCTCACTTAAAGTAATCATATAAACTGCTCTTAAATCATCGTATATCAGATAGTACATCCTAAACTTGCCTAATTTCTTCTCACGAAACCACTTCACACCCAAAGGCTTGCCAACATAGGGGTTATGCACAAGCTGTCTTTCAAAATTGTCTATATGTTGCTTAAAATCTTCTGGAAAATGGGCAAGTTTGTTATCGAATATTGACGTCCGATATACTTTGTACATAAAGTTAAGAAACTATTAAAGTATAAAATTCTTTTGTGCAATCTTTAAAAACAAAAATAGCAATGCCGGTGACTTTTCCTGTTTTTTCATCAATGCGCTCTGCAACAGTTTCAGACACGGCTCGGAAATAGCCTTCAGCATATTCGCCAACATGGAGCTCGAGAAAATCTCCTTCTTCATCATAATAGACATACAGATTTCATTTCATAATAGTAAAGTGCATAAATAATGGAACATTTCAAAAGGCACTTTATCTATACTAGCAAATCTCTATAAGTACCATAATTTATGAGATTTGCTATAAGACGAAGAGAATCATCCAGTTTAAAACGATTTCGCGCCGGAATATGAGGATTGATTACATAAAAGATTTTTAGTTCTCAGCCGGTTCTCGCACCATCAGCACATAATTGCCGTCTCCTCCTCGCGGAAGATATTTATGTGCGACTGCACGAACATCAGCAGGAGTGACGCGCTGTACGGAAGCAAGCAAATGAGCGACTGAAAGCTCATAATAATCAAGTTTTAATTCAAGAGCATGAACGGACATTTGATTGCATTCAAGCTGTAATGCAAATGACAATCTTGAAATAGAGCGAGCTGCAGCAAGCTCTTCTTGCGAAACATCTTCAGTACGCAATCGTTCTGTTATATCAAATACTAAATCAACTGCTTCTTTTTTCGTTCTATCCGCAACACGAGCTTCGATCTCGCAGTACTGTGCAGAAGGCATTGGATTATGAAAACTTTTCGCGAAGTATGCCAGCCCATGCACTTGGCTTAAAGAATCCTGCAGTCGACCGCCCCTGCCACCAAGAATTTGATTTAAGACAATGAACGCAGGCGCTTCAGCTGCTGTATAAGAAGGTGCAATGAATCCAATCTTAACATGTGTGTTGCTTTCATCAGGATTTTCTCGATTAGTGAGATAGGGAGCAGCAACACGAAAGCCTGTTGCGTTATCAAGCGGTTCGATTGAAGGCCATGCATACTGATGCAGTGCACCAGCTGGCTTATCTCCAAAATGTGTTCTCAATAACTCTTCAATATTTTCAGGGAGGGATCCGACTAAAACAATATCGGCATTGGTTGCATTAAAATAGTGTGCATGAAGCTGTCGAAGTTCTTCCACCGACGTGCTGCGAACAACATCAACATCGCCCGAAACACGGACACGGTGTGACGATATGCGTTGCGGATAATTTCTCATCAGCAATTCTTCATATTTTTTATCATCCATTCGCAGTTCTTCACGAGTCTCACCTATTTCACGAACGACGCGCTTTCGCTCAGCATCGATTGCATCTGCATCAAACCGCGGATGAAAAATCATGTCAGCATAAACGTTGAGAATGTCAGCAACATCTTCAGGGAAACTTTGAAAGCCAAATTGCATGGAATCAGAATAAGTAGCCACAGGCATATTGCGAGAGCCATTCACAAGCGCGGTAGACTGCTGTGGTGTGAGTGAACGTGTGCCAGCATAGATCAAAGCATGCTCGAGTAAGTGCACTAAGCCATGCTTGCCTTCTGGATCACGCAATGCACCGCAGTGCACGCGCACTCGCCCGGCAAGCGTTTCAGTAGGTGTACGGCGAAGCATCACTCGCAATCCGTTGTCCAGCACAAATTGTCTATAGTCAGACATAACTCATCGCAATTCTACCGCTTTATAAGCCTTTCAATTAATCACCCCCGCAGAGTAACAAATAATCTGCAATTTCCCCAAAAAATCCAAGCAAATTATTTAAACGATTAAGCCATTGCTAAAAATAAGCATCCAAACCAATAGGTGCAGATATATATGTCAAAGCTCCATTTATCAAAAAATAGCAAGCTAATCGTGGACGAAATATACGCACGAAAGAACGATAAGCGTGAGCCAGAAACGCCAGAACAGCTCTTTCTGCGAGTAGCACGATTCATCGCAAAAGCAGATGCAAAATATAAGCATAAGTCATTCACCGATAAGCTCGCCCAAAAGTACAGCAAGAACTTTTCTTGGATCTCAAAAACAAAAGAATTCAGCGAGCACACCAAGCATGATAAGGGAGTAAAGCAAACGGAAGACGACTTTTTTGAGCTTCTCACATCATTAGATTTCCTGCCGAGCAGCCCGATGCTCTGGAACGCGCACGCACAATCACCAGTGCTCACCTCATGTACAATCCTATCGATTGATGACAGTATTCCAGCAATTTTTGAAGCAGTGCAAAAGACTGCAATGCTCCAGCAGAGCGGCGCAGGCACAGGGTTTAACTTTTCAAGCATCCGACCAAAAGGCGACCTCATCAAAAGCAGCCAGGGCGCAGCTTCTGGACCATTATCATTCATGAATATTTTTGATGCAGCAACCGAGTGCATCCGCCAGGGCGGCAGAGAGCGCGGCGCTAACGCAGCGGTACTGCGCATTGACCATCCCGATATAAAGGAATTCATTCTTGCGCGCCAAAAAGGACAGCTAAAAAATTTCAACACCTATGTTGCAGTCACCGACAAGTTCATGGACGCAGTCGAAAAGCAGATAACATACAATCTGATAAACCCGCACACAGGAAAAGCAGTCGCAAAACAATCTGCGCATGAAATATTCAGAATGATTGCTGAATCAGTATGGAAATGCGGCAATCCAGGAATTGTTTTTATTGACGCTGCAGAAAAAAAGAATCCTGTACAGCTTCCGATAGAAGCAGTCTCACCAACAGGCGAGCTCGTTGCACATGCAAACAGCGCCGTCGTAATGGGCAGTATTAATCTTTCGCAGATGGTTAAAGACAAAGCAATTGATTACGAACGCCTCAAGAAACGTGTGCACCAGGCAATCCATTTCCTCGACAATGCACTCGATCTCTCCTCACTACCGCCCGAGATTGAGCAGGCAACGCTTGCACATCGCCAGATAGGCCTTGGTGTGATGGGCTTTGCTGATCTGTTGGTGCAGCTCAAAGTGCGTTACAGCTCTGACAAAGCCGTGCAGATTGCAGAAGAATTAATGTCATTTATCAACACACAATCACTTGAAGCTAGCCGCGAGCTTGCAAAAAAG
>DATDXM010000071.1:0-6631 GCA_035289325.1 Candidatus Nanoarchaeia archaeon | reverse complement strand
GCATCAAAACACGAGCTTAATGTCATTAATTTTCTTCTGCGGCATTATACTGAACAGTATAGCATTAACCAGCTTGCAAAGCAAATTGGGCTTACTCCGAAAGGAATGCATAAGCTTCTCAAGCGCCTGGAAAGCCAAAGTATCGTGAAGCCGCAGAGCATCGGCAATGCCATCTTTTATCATCCAAACTTTGAGTCAGAATTAGCGATGAAAGCAACAGTACTTGCGCTTTTTGAGGACATTACACTGGCGTACGCCAGAGTTCAAGCAAAAGACATCGAGCGATTGCGTCCTTTTGTAAAATCAGCAGTCCTTTTTGGCTCTGTGATACAAATGGGCGAGAAAGCAGGAGATATTGATGTGATGGTTGTCATCGATAGAAAAAAATACGAATCATATAAAAAAGCGCTTGCAGAGCTCCGTGCTTTAAAGACAAAGCCGATCCATGACATGGTGCAGACATTCGAGGATCTTATAAAAAACTTGAAAAAGCATGACAATGTTCTTTTAGATATCCTTAGAACAGGCAAGATTCTATGGGGTCATGATGTTATTGTCAGCGCGGTAAAAGAGGCATATGACACACACAGAACGTAAGTTGAAATGGTGCCTCAACAAAGCCGAAAAAGAAGGCATAAAGCATCGCGGTCTGCGTGGAATAAATTCTGATGCAATGATGTCTGATAAGCAAGAAAGCAGAGCACAATCTTGCAGTTATGCATTATCACATCGATGGGGGCTATAACGACTGGGCGATTCATGCTTCATTTTATGCACAATATCACTGCTTGCTTGGAATTTTACAAAAGCATGGCTATGAAAGTAGAAATCAAGAATGTACATTCGCTGCAATCGAAGCTCTCATCGAAGAAGGGAGGATCAGCTTAACAAAGGCAGAGCTTCACAGAATTTTTGCAACCGATCAGCGTGACAAGCTCGAAAAAACAGACATTGTCGAACTGCGCGAACAATTCCAATATGGTACAGAAACACGCATTGCCACTGAAAAAATAATGGCGCTGTTTGAAGAAACGAAAGTATTTATTGAGAAAGTCAAGGTTGTACTTCAAGAGTAAAAATGTATACTACTTAAGCTTCTTTTCGGCGGCTTTGACTTGGGGGAGGTTTTCAATTCAAAGAAGTTTCTCAATTACCCCTATAATTCTGTTGGAACTTTCGTTGTCAGCAAAGACTATTTCTTCTGCCTGAGAAATTGCTTTTTTACAGAGAGTAGCCATATGCTCATATTTACTCTCAATTTCCTTGCTTTTTATAGAAGAGCCGTATCTTGCTTTTTCTCTTTCGTCGACATCAGATTTTTCTTCTTTAGTGTTATAAACAGTTATCCTCTCAATAAATTCATCGTCATAATCTATCAATCCGTTATCCTTGGCATATCTGAGAAACAAAGCCGTGCATTTCTGGCTTCTGCTTTCAATCCCAAATTTGGATAGGATAGCTAAAGCGCAATAGTAAAGAGTGTAAAACCATTCTTCAGGAATTTTATATCCAAATTCTTTTTCCCTATACACATCGCAAAGCTGTAAGTTTTTTCTTGCTTTTGCAATATATTCTTTCCCTATTTTATCGTTTGGTTTGCTAATAAGAAGGCCTTTGTGTTTCTTACCTTTCTTCTCATCTTTGACAGCAAGAACAAAGCAATCTCTCACTTCTTTCATCTTATTCCTCTCATGAATGTAATAAATTTTTCCTGCCCAAACAAAATTATTCCTTTTTTTACAGCATCAATAAATATGCTGTTTGGCTTTTCAAGTTCGTATTTAAATTCTGCAGGTGTAAAATGAAGCGCGTGTATTTTTTTAATTTGCGTTTTCTGTATTTTTTTAATTGATTCTTCGATGTTCAAAAACTCATTTTTATGTGTTACTCCGAGAATATCAATGTCATGAGCCTCTTTTTGAGAATGTAGTATGCTGCCATATAGCAAGAGAAAATCTACTTTATTTTCTAATTCTGCAAAATTGCTGCACCATCGCTGATTTTTTATGGCATCTTCGCTTAACGCAAGAGATAAAGTCTTTTCTACAAGTGGATTCTCCCTGTTTAAGCCTACGCTGAACACGCTTGTCTTGCCCGAACCTACAGGAGAAAGAATAATGAGTTTTTCTGCTTCTAATCTCTTAAGAATTTTCCATATTCCTACCCTGCTCATTTTCATTTCTTGAGCTAACATTGTGATGGTTGGCTTCACTGTAAAGTCTTTCAGCAGGATTTTAAGGATTTTAACGCTTGGCTTTGTCGTTTCCATTTTGTTAATAGTTATTAACAGATAGTTAATAATACTATATAAACTTTTTGTTGACGTTCGTGCGGCATGAGAAAACACTGAGAAATCTACGCTTTCAGCTTCTTTTCGGCGGCTTCGACTTTACCTCGTCTTATTAATTCGCGCATGAAGAACATGTTTGAGCTTTTGAATTGATGCCGAAATAGCCTCCAGATTCCTATCAAGATACTCAGGATTAATCATGACGCCTCGATAGTCGATGTCATTCCGCATTTCCCTCAGTTGATCAATAAGCATAATTTCGCTGGCAGAGAATTCAGGGTAATATTTCGCAAGATATCCAAGCTCATGGCTGGTGGTTTTCCATCCATCGACACTCATAATTCCTGTGATAAGCTCTTTCACAATTTCGTAGTATTCCTCTGCGAGGAGCGTCGCAAATTCTGGAAATGGTGTGAGCATGGCACGCTGCTCTCTCAGAGCGATGACTTTAAGCAGTCCACGCGCTTTTTCTGTGTCTGGACGCTGCCTACTTACTTTTTCAGCACGCTCATTCCATGCTTCCATGTTATACCACTTTCAGATACCCGTAGAGCACCGCTCCGTTTATAATATTATTCATTAATTCTGGGCTTATTGTCTTTACATTCTGTTCAAAAATGAGATTGATCCTTCGATGTAAAAGCTTCTCAAATTTTTTAAGATTCACATCTGTTTTTTTTGCTTGAATGAACAAATCTATGTCGCTTGTTTCATTATCCTCGCCTCTGGATGCGCTTCCAAACAGGACTATACATGTTGGATAAATCGTTTTTTCTAAATATTTGAGTACACCTGTCTCATGTAAGCGTAAGACAATATTTTGGATTTTGAAGAGCTTGAATGAGGGATTTTCCTGAGCTGCCTTAAATGACGGATAGAGCCCATCGCTCTCTTTCAGGATCAATCCTTCTTCAAGCATTGCTTTTAAGTGTATGCGTACCGCTGTAGGGGCAAGCTGTGTTTCTCTCGAGAGCTCGCGCACAAGAAAAGATTTCCGCGGAAAGTCTAAGAACTGCTCCAAAATACGATGTCTGCTCCATTTTTGTATCATGTGGTACATTAATGTACCCTTTGGTATATAAATGTATCGGCTACTTAAGAGCCTGAGAAATCTACGCTTTCAGCTTCTTTTCGGCGG
This sequence comes from Candidatus Nanoarchaeia archaeon, assembly GCA_035289325.1. Lineage (GTDB taxonomy): Archaea > Nanobdellota > Nanobdellia > Woesearchaeales > JAGLXL01 > DATDXM01. The sequence continues at coordinate 3,203 of DATDXM010000071.1, read as the reverse complement.
ATTCGGCGAGATTTTTATCAAATTGTCAGAATACCCGTTGTCACGTTCGTCACTTCATGTCACCCCTCTATTGAAGGGTTGTTCTTGACAAGTCTATGAAAGTGTTTCCTCAATCTTTGTGATAAACTCTTCTGCATCAGCCAAAGCACTTATCGCATTCTCTCTTGAAATGTTGGGGGTTGCGTCATATTGAGCAGTTTCTCTTTTTGTTTTTGTCTGAATAAGCTTGTTTATCAAATCCTCACTCAACGTATAGGCTTTCGTTAGTTGTTGAATGTGCTTTGCTTCCAGACCTTTCTGTTGATGAACATAATAATGTTCTAAAACCACGATTGTCGCGGCGTGGCTTTTAGACTTGAATCCCAGCCTTGCTAAAGCAGACAACGCAGAAATATACATTGAGTAATAGGAAACAACAATAACCCATTCATACGTCTCAAAATCCGAAGAGAGTGCAAGCGTTTTCTTAAGCTCATCTTGCTCGGAAATCTTAAACATCAGATTGGCAACAGTAAAATTCTTTCGTGCTTTTTTCAAAAATGGCTTTTCCAGTTTGATATATTCCTCTTTCTTCAATAGTTGTTCTTTTCGTACATATCCTTCAATTTTCTTTTGTAAAACACTCAAAAACTTGTTAGTTTTTGGTGCCCAGAAAACTTTGTTTTCTTGGGAGTCTATTCTTGCCATGCGATTAATCTCCAGAATTGTTCTGAGCCATAGAGCGCAATCCCGTACTCTTTTGCCTCTTTTCCGACATTTATTTCTTTAGATTTCAGCATTTTTCTAAATTCTTCCATATTGGTGATAAGAGGGCTTATTTTGATATTGTGAGAATGTTGGTAGCTTGCGCATTCTCGCTCTAAGGTGTCTCGTACAGGCTTATCTTTAATATTGCTAACAATAAAGAGTAAATCAATATCCGATGATTTTGTAGCAGTTCCTTTAGCATAGCTTCCGAATAAGATTATTGAATGGAGTGAGGAGGCTATTTGACTAGCGATTTTTGACAGGAGGTCATCAAGAATTGCTTTTATTTTTTGATTGCTTTTGTACAATTCTTCTTTTCTTGCTAAATCGATTTCTTGAAGAAAATGACGTGATTGTGCATTTTCAAGATTGAGGGAACACTGCTTTGCACTCCCCACTTTTTTTGTAGTTATTGCTTTTATTTTTTCAAGCTCAGCAACATGGTTATATGCTGGGCGATACCCTATTTTAAGCAATTTTGAGATTTCAAGAATAGTAAATCCACCTAAATTTTTTCTCAACAAGCCGACTATTTTCAATACAGTTTCGCGTCTCATGTTATTCACTTAATGAATAATGTTATTCACTTTAGTATATAATTGTTCTCATTTTTCTGCGATCTACGGCTTACTAAGCCAACCGGCAGCGCCAGCATAAGTGATTACACACATGATGCCAATATCTCCTATCTCTTGAGAATATCATTTCAGCTTCTTTTCAGCGGCTTCGACTTGGGCGAGAAGGCGTTTATGTGTTTGCTAACCTTTGTTCAGTCGCTTCTACAAGAGCAAGTAAATTTCTTTCAGCAGCAATCATCCCATTTATCATGGACATTAACTTAGTAGCTCTAGTTCCCATCGCAGTCCATACTATATTCAACTGTGTATCCTTTTGCCTCTGTGGCATATTTTTTCCCATAATTTGCCCTACTCTATCAAGTCTTGCTGCAAAATCGCCTTGTATTCCCGATAAATCAGCAATCTCTTTTGCACCAAAAACGGCAAATTCCCGTTTGATTACAACAACTTCCGACTGATTAATAACAGTCCCTAATTTCTCAAGTTCGCCGATTACACTGTTCAAATTTGTACGATATGCACTTCGTCGTTCCCAAAGCGCAACTTGTCTCAACGCACTCCGAGCACTTCTGATATTTTTGGCAGTAATGGCATTCTGAAAAGTTTGAAAATCACTACCTATTCTCATATTATACTGCTCGCTGACTCCTAATCTTCGTAGCGCACTGCGCACACCAGTCAATTGGTTTCCTCGTTGTGTCCGAACTACTCCTGCACGCTGCGCTAACGCCTCAACTAATCCGGCAAGTCGTCGTAGCTCTGCTTGCATTGCAGCTAGTGCCTGAGTTTGTTGCGCTGCACTCCCTTGAAGTCCTTCGATAAGGGTAGGTACATTTCCTGCACCTTCGCCAATATCTCGTGAGATTGCAATGCTCACATCACGAGCTATAAGGTTGCCTATCCCGCTGATATCTCTGCCAGCTTCTGCAATCTGGCGCACACCGCCTCGTCCTGGCTGAATCTGTCCAATGCGCTGGATAACCTCTTCAATCATCGTTCTCAGTCGAGTAAACATACTATTCCGACCGGTTCCATAAATATTATTTCGTGCGTTTGTAACAAGTGCAGTTTGTGCACGTCTAAGCGCAGCAGCAACATCAGATGTAATTGCAGCCTGTGCAGCTTGAACAATGCCTTCAATTTGAGCATAATCGACTTGTTGTCCAGGCTGTATCGCGGCAATCGCAGCTTCAATTCTCCGTAAGTCAGCTTGTAGTCTTGTTCTGACATTATCTGGAATTTGGTTAATTGCACCTATTGAAGCACCGACAGCAGCAGTAAGAGCAGTAACTTCTCGCTGTACGCCTGCTATTTCATCACGAACCCCTGTAAATTCAGCAGTTAATCCAGTCCGCAGGGCAGCAGGAAGCTCATTAATAGACACCTCAACTCCAGCAAGGCTAAAGCTAATGCCTGCAACTTCACGCCCAATAATCCCAACTGTTCCAATAAGATTGCCGAGATTTACTGTAATATCACGAACTCTACTGCTTAATTCTTCTATTCTCACTTCCAGAGAAGCTTGCATTTCAGTAATTGCAACTACCAACGTCTGCAGTCTCGTACCAAGATCTTGAAGATACTGTGTATGCCTACCCTGGACATTCCCAATTTGTCCTACTTCTGTCCTAATTCCCTCTAACTGCGGTCCAACTTCATTCGTAAAATATTGACTCCACCATTGAAAATACTGCAGCATCTGCTGAGCATACACTACTAATTGCTGAACATTATTTTGAATATCTACGACACGAGTGTTTGTGTCAGTATTGAGCGTTCGTGCTTCATTGAAACGTGTGTTAACATCATTTCGAAATGTTTGTAACTCATTCTGAATCGGGGTTAAATCAACAGCAGCCCCACCGCCTCCCCCCCCCC
>DATDXM010000070.1:0-2933 GCA_035289325.1 Candidatus Nanoarchaeia archaeon | reverse complement strand
CGATGCTTGTCCGCGTGACTTTGCTTCGAAATATCTCCCGAGTAGAATCAGCGCAGTAATCACCGCGCCTGTTTCAAAATAAAATTCGTTTTTTCCGTTCAGCATTACCCAGAAGCTAAAGATGAGTGCAGCTAATGTTCCGATGGAAATCAATGTATCCATATTGGCTGCGAAATGACGTGCAGTTATCAACATCCCTCTATGGAATTCCCATCCAAGCACAAGAATAACAAATGTGCTTAAAATCGCCTGCATAATGATGCTTATGTCATATGTTCCGATGATTACTCCGAATTCAATCGAAAACATTGCGAGGACTAATGCGGGTATTGCAAAAATCAGCGCCACAACTGCTTTTACCTTTGCTTCCTTTTGCTCTTTTATGCTGTCGTCAGAGGCACCATGATTCATGTGCTCCATGCCTTGCTTGTCTTCCATCTCCTGTACTTTATAGCCAGTCTTTACAACTGCCTGATGCAAATCGTGTTCGGATAATCTATTCTCATCGTACTCGACTGCCGCTGTTCGCAGTGCGTAATTGACCGTTGCGCTTTTTACACCGTCGAGCTTCGTCAGACTGCGTTCATTGCGTACTGCACATGATGCACAGTGCATCCCTTTGATATGAAAAGTTGTTTGTTTCATCGTGTCATTGCATTTTCACTACTTTATACTCTCCAATCTTTTCTATCTCTTTCTTTATGTTCTTGACATCTGCGTTTTTGTGTTCGATGGCCGCAGTTCCTTTTTTTACATCGACGTTACAGGATGTCACTCCTTTTGTTTCTTTGCAAATGTCTTCTATTAACACTTTACATGATTCGCAGTGCAAACCCTTGATTGTTAGTATTGTTTTCATCATATCACCTCAAATGTTCCAGGTCCTGCCATACCCATTCCGCAGGTGAACTGCAATTTTCCTGTTTCTGTCGGTGTAAATTTTATTGTTGTCGGTGTGCTTCTGCTTAATCTCTCTGTTAATCCAAGCTTTGGAATTGTTATAATCTGCGTGCAGCCTTGTGCATTGCTCCCATCAATCACCCACTCGACAGGAACGCCTTTTTTTATTGTAAATCTATCCGGTACATAATCCAGCCTATTCACTGCCATCTCAATGCGCTGTACCTCTCCGTCAAACGCAGCCTGCTGTGTTATATCATTTGATGCTGTGTCAATTAATGGCGCTGCACCAGTCAGTCGTAACCCCGATTGTATGTTCAATGCGCCGAGCATGATGACCAGTACTGCTGCAAATGTCATCACATGCTTTTTTACGTTGCCCTGTGCGAAACTTGTCAGTGCGCCAATGGACAGTAATGAGGGCATTGTTCCCAACGAGAATGCGAGCATTGTTATCGCCCCTGTCAGTACATCTCCTTTGCTCAGCACATACAACTGCAAAGCCTGTGTAAACCCGCACGGCAGAAAAAATGTTGATGCGCCAAACAGAAAAGCATTCCGTTTGCTTGGCAATTGTGTTTCCTGTTTTTCATATACTCTATGGGCTATAAACTTTGGCATCCTTATTCTGAATGGGATGAATGAAGGAAAAAGCATCTGTACGCCAATAAGAATCATAAAAATGCTTGCAGCAATTGTTATTTTGCCTGTGACCTGTGATGACAATGTCAGTGCTGAGCCAAGCGCGCCAATTGCTCCGCCGAGAATGGTATATGAAGCAATCCTTCCTATATTAAAGTAGGCATGCGGTATAAATTTCTGCCTGCCCGTCAAGTTTGGGTATTTTTCATGGTATTTTGCGGCGACTGACAACAGCAGTCCGCCTGCAACTGCAAGACAGGTTGACATCGCAGCAATCAGTCCAAGAACAAAAACAAAACCGTAGCTCATGTTATCCGTGATTCCAATTTGTGAGCTAATGCCCAGCTGCTTGAGTACGAGATATATTCCTGCGAGAATAATAAAGACAGCGCCGATCTCTGCCCATGTTCTTTTTTCAGGATGTGTTACGCTTTTGCTCTCCTGAATCCCTTGTTCACTTCTTTCATATAAACTGTATTTTTCAGGGAGCTTTGAGCGCAGAGCATCAATTGTTACTTGCTCATCACAATCGACAACAGCATTTCCGTTTGTGTGATTTACTTGTGCACTATGAACACCTTGGATGCTTTTGAGCTCGCGTTCAATGAGCACTTCGCAGCTCGTGCATGTCATGCCGCCAATCTTTAGATTTATCTTCTTCATGTTTTCACTTTCGCTTTTGCGCAGGCATCTCTCTCCAGAGCTTCACAATCCACATATAGAGGGCGACCGCTATGCCAATGATGATAAGTAAGTATAGTATTCCAAATATGCCAAACCAGCCGTTCCACCCCATCATACCGTACCCTGAGCCAAAGCCCATCATTCCGCATCCAATCAAATTTTCAGCTGCCATTGTAAAACACCTCTTGTTTTACCTTCAATAAAACCGCTTTTGTTTGTTCTGTATTCATCTTTACGTTTTTATATCTCATGTTATCGAACGCTTATATCCTTTTTCATCTGTTCGTATTCTTTTTTTGTAATGTCGCCCGTTGCGTATCGTTCTTTCAGGATATCGATTGGATTTCTGCCTTCGTTCTTTGTTGCACATCTGTTCTGTTTTAAAAGCCACACAATCAGCCAGATGATTGCTCCCCAAAACAAAATCATAAACAGTACCATTGAAATTCCTCCGAACCCGAGCCCGAATCCATAATACATCATCGTTTCACTCAATAGCCACACCTATTTAAACAAACTGAAGCTGAACCATAGAGGTGTCCTCCAGAAGATTTTAAAACAAAAATTTCTTACCCTCTAAGAAAGGTGATACGATGGAACAAAATTTAGGTAAGCTGGACAGAATATTTCGTTTTGCACTCGCTTTTTGGTGGCTTGGACCTTTTGCACCGGTCTACAACTCAATCTGGGTAAACACACTGATCTCT
>DATDXM010000069.1:0-5698 GCA_035289325.1 Candidatus Nanoarchaeia archaeon | reverse complement strand
AAATAAAGGAGGCGACAAGCAAAGAATATAAGCGCTAAAGCCCTCGCTTTCACGCCTGAAAGGTAAATAGCCCCACCAGGATTCGAACCTGGGTTAACGGAGCCAGAGTCCGCTGTGCTGGTCCACTACACTACGGGGCTGTAGTGTAGTGTCTTTATCGATGCTTTATATGCTTTATGTTACCTTTATGAATTCTTCTCTTTCCATCTTCAAGTCATGCTTCACAATCTTGTTCAGAAGCCCACGATCAATCTCTTCTCCACCATGATTAGGAATAACTGTTGTTCTCCCATCAGGATGCTCAAAGAACATGTGGCTGCCCTCTTGACGTTTGAGTTTAAACCCAATTTTCTGTATAATTTTTGATAGCTCACGAGCATTCAAAAGCGGAAGTTTTGTCATGCAATATCTATCTGTTGTACACTCTTGAGCATCGGTTCTTCGAGTTTCTTACTGTTGAGATATAGCTTAATTGCTTCCTTTGTGCGCTCTATTAATTTGTCATATGTTTTCGCTTGTGTGTGACAGCCTGGCAATCCTATAACATCGGAAATGAGGTAACCATCTTCTCCCTGCTCTACGATAACGGTGAATTGTGACATGTTTGTTATTCAGGGCAATATTGTTTAAATAGTTTTCGTTGCGCAGAATTCAAAAAATCAACAGCTTCAATCCTATTATCACAATCACCACTTTCATCATCTTTGTGAACACTGCTGAATCTATCTTTGTTATTGTGTTTCTTGCGATGAATGTTCCGCTGAGCGCTGCTCCAATGAGAACAATGGTAAGTGGAATCTCTTGCATGGTGAGTATGCTGTACTTTGTATACGCTGCTGCCTTGATTGTGTTTATAGCAAGCGCGGTTATTGCGACTGTTGCGATGAAGCGCTCTTTTGTAATTCCCATCTTCGTCAGCAGCGCTGCTTTGATTGCACTGCCATCACCAATCATTGCGGAAAAAAAATCCGTATGCGCCGCCTGCAGCGATGCACATTGGCCGTGTCACCACTCTATTTTTTATTGCTGGCAATTCGCTCATCAGCATGGTAAGAATAATTACTGCGCCGAGAATTCTTTTAATCATATCGCTGTCTGCAAAAACAAATGCGTATGATCCAAGCACTGCGAATGGCACTGCACCATATAAGATATCTCTGCTCGTTGGCCAATCAATGTGCTCTCTGAATGTGATTACTTTGCTTACTGCTAATGTAATGAAATAAATGTTTGTCACTGCAACTGCTTGTTTTATTGGTATAACCAGCGATGCAAGCGGGACGAGAATGAGTGCAGCGCCAATGCCTACGGTTGATGAGATGACTGCTGCGAATAACGCTATGGCAAATAACAGAATGTGTTCAAGCATGTTACCCTGTATCTGCAGCGATTACTTGGTTGACTATTGCTTTCACTAGGTCTGCTTCCAATGCAAATCCAAGCCCCTCAAATCCTGAAATCTTTAATGTGTTGACACCAATCACGCGGCCGTCGGTGTTTACTAATGGTCCACCTGAATTCCCTGGATTAATTGGCACGTCAATCTGCACGTACTCATTGCCTTTTGAGTCATCTCGGTCAAGTGCACTGACAATCCCTTGGGTGACTGTAAACTCAAGACCGCCAGGATTGCCTAACGCAATCACTTTTTCACCGACACGCACACTGTCCGAGCTGGCAAACCGAAGGGCCTTGACAGTCTCTTCAATCTTCAGCACTGCAACATCTGCATTTTTTTGGAAGCCGATGATGCGCACGGGATATGTCGAACCTTCTGATGTTGTCACTTGTGCTGCTGTTGCGCCACTAATGACGTGGTAGTTTGTCACGAGGTAGCCGCGCGAATCAACAAAGAAGCCAGAGCCTTCGCCTACATTTGTTTCGACACTGACGACGGCTGGAATAACGTCTTCAATCACATCAGAGAAATCAGAAAATTCAGTTTTTAGACTGCTAATTTTATCCTGCAGCTGCTCGAGCTGTTCAGCGCTTTCTGTTCTGACTTCTTCCAACTCTCCGGAGAGTGCACGGATTTGTGTGTCTTTTTTTGATATTTCAACATTCAGATTTTGTGCGAGCGAGGTTACTGATGTTTCAAGCTCGTCGTCTTGCTGCTGCAGCTCTGCGATGCTTTGCTTTAACGCTTGTTCTGCAGTATTGAGCTTGCTGTTTAATGATGTTATTTCTTGTTCAAGCAGCGCTCTTGTCTGCTGTGTTGTGTAAAAATCAAATGTGAGGACGCCGACTACTATGAGAATTGATACAGCGGTGTATATCAGATGGATTTTGTGTTCTTTTTTCATTGGGAAAAATAGCCCCGCCCGGATTCGAACCGAGGTCTCAGCCTGTCTCCGACGCTATGCGGAGACCGCAGCAATCTATGCGCGACGCCAAAGGGCTGAATGATGGTCCACTACACTACGGGGCTATAGCACTCAACGTAAGAGAATTCGTTTAAAAACATTTGTTTTCCAGCGGTGCATTTAACGGGTGGAAACGTGCTCAATAACCATTGTGATGGTTATTGACATCTATCTTCACAAGTTCACTTCGACGGGTGGGACTCGCTCCAGCTCTTACTTACCCAAAATCCATGCAATCCTGTGTCTGTACGCTTTTCTGCAAAATAATACATACGGCTGCCCACAATCTTTGTCATGTCCTTGTGAATAACCATGTCGGCTTCACGCGGTAGCATAGCACTATTGTAGGTTTTGAAGTTCTTATTGGTTGCTATATAGAATTAATAAAAAACGCCCAGGCGAGGATTTGAACCCCGGTTACAAGGTGTTTACATGAATTCCGCAACCTCGTGTACTGTCCAAGCTATACTACCTGGGCGTATGCACGTCGGAATGAAGTTTATTTAAAAAGCTATTGCTGCGAACGACGCATCTTCCCCACCAGCCGCTGCAGCTCATCAACCTGCTTCATTAGTTTTACCCGTTCGTCGTCGCTGTTTTTTAATTCACGGGCGTACTTGACGAGCTGGAAATCTGATTGTTTTATTTGAGAACTGATTGCGGTTAATTTTGAGATTTCATCCACAAGCTTCTGGAGGTGTGGAGCAATGAGTGAAATATCTTTCTTTATGTTTGTGTAATGGTCAGCATCAAGCTTCAGCTTCTGAATGCTTTCTGCGATTGCGGTGCTCAGCTGCTCCTGAATCATACGGTCGATCTTCTTTTGTGTTTCTGTAAATGAACGAGATGACTTTTCAACATCTTCGCGCGCTTGCTTGACAGCAGATAATTCTGTCCTTATATTTTGGACTTCAGCTGCAAAACCAACGGAGAATTGTGCGACTTGGTTTTGTAATTCTGTGATGTTTTTTGATTGATTCTCTTCAAGCTGCTTGACTGTGCTATGAAGGCTGTCTATCTGTGCTTTTATTGAACTGTGTGATGTGTCTATCTTCTTATGCAACTCTTCGTCTTTGAAAAGCATATGTTGATGGGTGAATTGCTTGTTTATATGGGTTTTGGATTTGTCAAGTTAACTTTCCCATCGGCTTCGGTGAAAGTCTCGCTTCGCGGTGCTGCCAGCTCGCTCGGTCGAAAATGTGATAAACCCTTTGCTGGAATTTAGTCCTCTTTATCTGAAGATTTTCGATTCCAACGAGTATATTAAAATAGCAACGCCTCGCTCGCCGTATTTGAGGCAGCACAACGACTTTCACCGAAGCATTTCGGCTCAACCTTTATATACCACCGACGAGAGATAAATAGTATGGCGCTTCAAACGGCAGCAATGCTTGCACAAGTGGATTTCACTGATATTCTCGGGCAGCATGATGTCAAAAAACAGCTGAAAAGCGCGCTGCTCGCGGGTCATCACGTGCTTATCATGGGTGCACCAGGCGTTGGCAAGACGACATTAGCGAAGAATGTTGCAACATTGCTACCGAGCATTGAAGTCAATGACTGTCCATGGCATTGTAATCCCAGCAAACCACAGTGCCCGCAATGTGTTGGAAAAGTGAAGACAAAAAAGATTTTGGGGGCGGAAAGGTTTATTCGTGTGCAAGGCAGCCCTGATTTAACCGCAGAAGATTTGTTAGGTGATATTGATCCAGTGAAAGCACTTAAATTTGGGCCGCTCAGTATTGAGGCGTTTACGCCGGGCAAATTGTTCAAAGCAAATAATGGTGTATTGTTTTTCGATGAAATTAATCGTGCGCCAGAAAAGCTGCAAAATGCGCTGCTGCAGGTGCTCGAAGAAGGCAGGATAACGCTGGGCAGTTATGACGTTGATTTTCATGCAGATTTCATTTTAATCGCAACAATGAATCCAACGGATATCAATACTGAACGTCTCAGTGACGTACTGCTCGACCGATTTGATGTCATTCACATGGGCTATCCTGAAACTGCAGACGTCGAAATGCAGATTGTTCGGGCAAAAGGAGAAAAAGAGATTGTTATTTCTGATATGCTGCTGAGATTTGTGGTTCAATTTATACGCTTACTGCGAGATGACAAAGACCTTGAAAAAGTCCCTGGTGTGCGTGCAACACTTGCGCTTGTTGGACGATCACAAAGCAGTGCGGCTCTCGATGGGCGGAAACAGGTTGAGTTGGCTGACATTAAAAGTGCTGTTGTTTCCGTGCTTGCGCATCGCATTACATTGAAGCCCAGCCTGCGCTATGTCCGAGATGTCGATGATTATGTGCATGAAAAGTTTCAGTATTTCTTAACCAAAGAGGGCAAAAGCCTAGATGCTGGTGGTCGTCTTTAGCAGCAGCACTGCAAGCGACGACATCGTTGAACTTTCTGGAAAACTTGGCTTGACTGAACTTGGACAAGGACTGATGCATTCAGTTCTTGAAACGTCTGAGAAAACAGATGACGGCAAACTTATCAAAGAAGCAATCAACCAAGGTTTTGGTGCGTTTGTTCCAGACTTTATTTATCAGCAGTTTGTGCAAAATTATAGCTATGCTGAGAAGTTGTACGGTAAAACATTCGTGAACCTTGTTTCTGGCTATGATGCTGATTATGTCGGCAGAAATGTGAAAATTCCAGAGTTTCAGCGTGAGCTGAAAAAGAAAATCCTTGAAAAAGTTGAGACCTTGCGCGATGAGGGGCTCGTCAATGAAGATTTTGTCATTACTGAAAAAGGCATGCAACTTGCTGCACTTGTATTGTATGTTGAAGAACTTGATGCACTTGCTTCGAAGAATTTGCTTGGCGAACGATTAAGCGAGCGGAAAGCGCGCTATGGTGACAAGACTGATACGCATCTGTTTCGAAAAGGTGACCGTTACCGAGATATCGCAATCAAAAGAAGCGTGAAGCGAGCAGTGCGGCGAGGGCATGCCACACTTGAGGTTGACGACCTTGAAACGTTTGAGCGCCATCAGCATGGCGGACTGTTTGTCATCTATGGATTAGATGCAAGCGGCAGCATGAAAGGCAAGAAAATTGATGTTGCGAAGAAAGCAGGTGTTGCGCTTGCGTTTGCCGCGATTGAACGAAAAGATAATGTCGGTCTTGTGGTGTTTTCGAAAGATGTTAAAGAATTTGTTGCGCCTACCAATGATTTTGGGCTGCTGCTACGCACGATAACAGCGGTTCATGCTGCACATGAAACGGACATTGTTAAAGTCATTGAGAAAGCGGTTGAGTTGTTTCCACGAGAAGAAGCGACGAAGCATCTGCTTTTGTTATCGGATGCTTTGCCTACAGTTGGGAAGCAG
>DATDXM010000068.1:0-33561 GCA_035289325.1 Candidatus Nanoarchaeia archaeon | reverse complement strand
GATCATTTTGATTATCGCACTGAATCGGACATAAAAGCAGCGCTTGAGTACGAAATGGCAAAGCGTGGCGCATCACCAGCATTTCCAACTATAGTCGCATCAGGCAGCAACGCATCCATTCCTCATCATGCAACCAGCAGCGCAAAACTCAACAACGGGTTGTGCATCATTGATTTCGGCGCAAATTACCACGGCTATTGTTCAGACTGCACACGAACTGTCTCAATAGGCACACCTACTCGAATCCAGAAAAAATTATACGCCACAGTCCTCAATGCCCAGCTTTCCGCAATAACTCAGGTTACTCCAGAAAAGAACTGCGCAGATATCGACAAGACCGCACGCACTGCCTTAGGAAAATTAAACAAATATTTCATTCATAGCCTCGGCCATGGCATTGGCATTGACGTTCACGAAACACCCAACATCAGCGCAAAAAGTAAAGATATTTTGAAAAAAAACAACGTCATCACTATCGAGCCGGGCATATACATCCCAAGAAAGCTGGGCATCCGTATTGAAGACACTCTTGTCGTTGGAAATAAACCAAATATCCTCACGAATCTGGCGAAAGAGCTGTTTGTGGTCAAGTGAATGTTACTAAAATTAATACATTGAACCAAGAAAAGAATTATTCTGCCGAATTGGCATTTTCAACAAACTCCAGCACTTTTGCTTTGTAGATGTTCGGCTCAGCTTTATACGATCCTATATGTTTTGCTCCGTCGATGATGAGAATACCTCTCGGATTCTGCGCACTGTTATGTAATTTGTATGCGTCTTCAACTGTTACGCGGTAATCAGCATTTCCTTGGATTATGAAAGCTGGAGCTTTGACTTCTTTTATTGCTTCTGCTGGGCTTGACTCAAAACTGTTAAAGCCAGTCATTACGCCAATGCTTAATGTAAGAATTGCCGCGGGTGAGTGTTTTGGCAGATGAAAGTATTCAAACCTGTTTTTTAATGTGTCGTAGATGCTTGTGTAGCAGCTATCGAGTATGAGAAATTTTAATTGATCTGTTTCTACTGCAGCGAATACCAGCGCTGCAGCTCCCATTGATGCGCCTAATCCACCGATGTTGCTGCTAAGATCATTTCGAGCAATAATATAATCAACTGCTCCCATAATGTCATATCTCTCTGCGTAGCCAAATGATGTATAGTCACCGCTACTTTCTCCATAACTACGAAAATCTAAGAGCAAGATATTGTATCCATCATCATTCAGAAAGAGGGCATATTTCGTCATTGACTCCTTTCGTGCGTTCCAGCCATGTGCAAGAATGATTGTTCCTTTGTTTTCTGTGTTTTTAAGAAGCTGTCCTTTAAGTGTTATTCCGTCTCGGCTGAGAAATGAGATTTGCTCGGTGTGATTGATAATCTGCTCTTCATTCTCATCAATGCTTTTCTGAATAATGGGAATATTCTGGAGTCTATCCTGTTTTACGACCGCTTGAGCAGACATTTCAAAGTCTGGGTGGGTGAAACTGTAAGAGAGATAAAACGGGATACCAGCAAGAAGAATGAGCGTGATGATTAAAATGATGGTTATTTTACCCATATGGCTGATTTTGATAACTATCCTATATCAATGTTGCACTTTTCTCCAATCACCCACCCCAAGTAACGTTTATAAATCACCATTCATTTTGAGCCCCAATGGACGATAAGCTCGATCGTGTTATTTATTCTTATACCACAGAAAGCAATCCTTTGGAAGAGGAAGTGCAGGTCTTGCGCGACACCGTCACAAAGCTTGATCAGGAACTGCGCAGATTAAAAAGTCCTGCGTTGATGGTATGTGAAACCGTTGCAATGCTTGGCAGCCAGGCAATCATCCGCATTCCAAATGGCAACAAATTTTTGTGCAATGTTTCTGCAGATTGCGCAGGAATCCAGGCAGGCGACCAGGTGCTTGTCGAGCAGAAAAATCTGAACGTCGTCCAAAAAATAAATACATCTCACAAATTCACCGTTGAAAAATTTGTCATCGTTACAAAGCCAAAAGACTCATGGGAAGATGTGGGCGGCTTGCATACTGAAGTGCAGGAAATGCAGGAAGTTATTGAACTGCCTTTAAAAAAGCCTGAGCTGTTCAAGAAGATTGGCATAAAGCCGCCCAAGGGAATTCTTCTTCACGGCCCACCAGGAACCGGCAAGACGTTGCTTGCTCGTGCAGCAGCAAACAGTACAAATTCAACATTTATTCATGTTGCAGGCAGCGAGCTGGTGCAGAAATTCATTGGCGAAGGTGCAAAGCTCGTCAAGGACATTTTTGATCTTGCACGCCAGAAAGCGCCAAGCATCGTGTTTATTGATGAGCTCGACGCACTTGCAGCAAAGCGCATGGAAGTCGGCACATCGGGCGAGCGCGAAGTCAATCGCACGTTTATGCAGCTGCTTGCTGAAATCGATGGCTTCAAGCCATTGGACAATGTAAAAGTTATCGGCGCAACAAACCGTAAAGACATTCTTGATAGCGCAATCTTGCGCCCAGGCAGACTTGACCGTCACATTGAAATCAATGCTCCAAACGAGCGCGGCCGTGCTGATATTTTAAAAATTCACACAAAAGGCGTCAACCTGGCAAAAGCAGTCAAGCTTGACAGCGTCGCAAAGAAGATGGAAAACTTCAGCGGCGCAGAAATCCGTGCAGCAGTAACCGAAGCAGGCTACTTTGCAATCCGTGCCGAGCGCGCGCAAATAACAGCTGATGATTTTGACAAGTCCATCAAGAAGATCCGCAGCCGCGAAGAAGCCGTTGAAGATGTTAATATTTTTGGGTAATTCTAATCCGAATAAAAAATTTGTGCACGCTCATAAGTTACTTCCGTTCTTCACCGACTTTCGTCTCAGTGGGTGTTCACTCATTCCCTGCGTTCTGCACCTAAAAACAGTAATCGACGAGCTTTTAAACTTATCTCACTTTAACATCAAAGCACATCCGAAAAACATACGGCGCGTGCTGTCCCGCCTTCACAACTCCCAACACCCTACATTTTTTCTTCGCCGCAGCACACATCTCTTTAATCTTTTTCTTATACGATGCTATTTCTTCTTCTCTCAAAAATACATAATAGTGAATAATTCCTTTCGGCTTGACATGCGTAAATGCCAGCGGCAAAAACTCCTCCCCTGTCTTGGGCAGCGGCATAATCACTCTATCAAATTTTCCAAGCCGAGGAAGAATCTTCCGCACGTCCCCTTGGTAAAGTGTAACTCTTTCTAGTTTATTCCGCTGCACATTCATCTCAGCATATTTGTGCGCCTCAGGATTTATTTCAATGCCTGTCACCTGCGCACGGCTCTTCTTTGCGATGACACAGACATATGGCGCACAGCCGGAGAACATCACCAGCACATGCTCTTTTGGTTTCACAAGCGTCGCAATTCTTTGCCTTTCATGCGCAAGGCGAGCGCTGAAATACATCTTCTCGATATGGACACGTATCAGGCATCCGTTCTCTCGATGAACAGCTTCTTTTTTCTTCTCACCAGCGAGCACAGTAACCTTTCTCGTTCTATAAATCCCCGAATGTATCTTGCTCTTTTTCACAATAGTTGCAATATGTTTGTTCGCTTTCAAAAAAACCTGAGCAATTGCCCTTTCCTTTCTCCGCAACTCATTTGGTATCTCCAAAATCATGATGTCACCGATAATCTCTTGTGACCGTGGCAGTTGCCGCAGCTCTTTCTCATTCAAAATTTTCCTAAGCTCAGTCTCCAGCGTGCTTTTCTCTTTTTTCTCCTCAAAAACAAATGACACACAGTCAACTCCAGCAGCTTTTTTCTTCAGCGGAATATACAAAAAATCCCCTTCCCGTCGTGCATGGTAGTGTGCATCAACCAGCCCTTTCCGAAGCAGCTGCATTCGTATTTTCTCCGCATTTTTCAACACAACTTTTGCCGCAAGCGTCATGTCCACTTCTCCAATCCAGTCTGTGCTTTTTCTTTGCGTTCTTCAACAAATTTCTTGAGTTTCACATCAATGCGCTCAGGCGAAAAATCGCATTGCTCAACGAGCATCGCTCTCAGCTTTTCAATCTGTGGCGCTTTCCATTGCAGTGTATATTTCTTCTCGCAGGGCATATGTTTAATGGTGTCAAAAATCTCCTTCCAATCAATATCCCAATACTTTTTCCACTGTGCTTCCTCAAACACTGCCGCAAGCTCATTATGTTTCGTCACCAGCTTCAGCGCTTTTTTTGGTCCAATGCCAGGAATGCCTCCGTTATTAAAATCTGTGCCTACAAGCATGCCCAGCGCAATTAATTTGTCTTGATCAATGCCGTGCGTATTGAGCACATCACTCAGCGTAATCAGTTCAGGTTGAACAGTTGTATAAAGCAGTGTTCCTGCTTTTTTTCGTCGCCCGTCAATTGACAAATTACGGACAACACGCGTGCAGCCAAAGAGCAAGCTGTCAAAATCTTGGCTCACAACTGCGTATGCATCGCCTTGTTTTGTCATATACGCTGCTTGTGCTTCACCTTCACTTGGCGCTTGGATAATAGGGATGCCCAGCAGCGCAAGCAGCTGCTTGCTTTCTTCAATCATCTCAGTTGTTAGCCGCGCCGTGCGCACCGCATACTTTTTCATTCCTTCAATATCACCTTTCTCTTCAGCTTCTTTATGCTTCTGCGCCGCGTCCATCTTCAGTTCCACTCGTCGTGCAATCTCATGTGACTTGAGCGCTGGCGGTTTGCCATCAAATACAAAAACAAGCTTTAATCCATGCTCCATAAACTTTGTGCAGCGGTAAAATAAACCATTCAGGTGGCTCGTAACATGCCCATCATGATTGACAAGCGGCTTGCCATCACGCTGCACGATCGTTGTCAGAAACTGATAGATGGTGTTAAATGCATCAACTGCAAGAATCTTGCCGTGTAACTCATCAAGCGTAATCTGTTTTGAGACTGCCAGATCTTTGAGTTTTACTCCCATCGGTAAGCTTGAATAATACCATTGTTTTAAAAGGTTCAGTTTTTACCAGTGCCTGTGCCTTTGCATTGAGCTTCCCCGTATGTAAAAAGACTACTGGCATTTTTTGTAATTGCCCATCCACAAATGCGCTGCTTAAGTCCCGCTCTGTGCTATTCTTGTTTCGCGCCTTGCATAGATAGCGAAGCATGCCCATTGCTGACGGAATCTCAACGACATAGCTTGCTTCTTTTCCTTTGGCGATAATATCTTCTTTGAGTACAGCGATGCCCTTCTGTTCAAAAAACGATGATATTTGATCTTCAAATGATGCAGTTCTATCATCGGGAGCAGACTCAACCTTCTTCTTTTTCTTCAACAGTTCACTCTTTTGAATTTTTGCATCAGACATTCGCTCAGTCAATTCAGGCTCCCGTTTTGTATCCAGTAACGGAACTACCTCAACCATCTCAACTTTCTTCTTTCGTTTTGTTTCTTTTAATTCAGGCGCAGGCTTCTCAATAATTTGCACAGACTCTTCTTTCGGCCCTTCGAGTTCTTCATGAATCAGTTTGTTCACTTCAGTTTCTGTTGTGGTGATCCACTTCCAAAAAAGCTCTTGTGAATTTCCGAAAGTGACGTTGATCGGCACTGCAAAATCCTTGATGCTGCGCAATGCAACACGCATCAGGGGCGTCATATGGCTGTCACGCAGCACTCTCTTTTGCTTCAGCATGTCATATGCTCTCAAATCTTTCTCGTTCAGGTTGCTTGCAAACTTTTCAAGTTTTTCTTCCTGCCCTTGAAGAAAATAGACTGGGCTGCCTCCGACTTTTAGCGAGGATATTTTTAATTTTTTTCTGCTCGCGATTTCGGATAAATATGCCGATGCGAGGAGAATATTCGTTTTGATTTGCTTTGCCACGTCGGCAGGAAGCACTGGCCCTTTTAACTGCATCAATGCAAGAATATCATCTTCTACGGTCATAGCGCGGGGGTTAAAGTATGACTATAAATAAATTACTGTATTACGGCCGCATCCACCGTGCTTCCCAATAAGAAACATCATTTTCTTCGTCAACAACGCCGATAAGAAGTCGTTTTCGTGTTGAATGTGCAACCCTGTTTTTCGCAGCCCATTCCTGCCACGTCAATGTCTCACTTTCATGGACAGGATAGACGACCCATCGTGCATGATCTTCACCAGGCTTGACACCGCGGTCATAGACACGGAAGTCTGCGCCGAACTTCAGCGCTGTCTTTACGATATATCCGCGATTGCGCATGTCTTTATAGACCAAATACTTAATCCAGAATCGCGGCTCCATCTTTGACGCGCGTTTCACAAACAGATCCATGTTTATTTTCTTGCCTAGGTTGTCTTTGATTGTTATTTTCTCTGCTTCCATCAGATAAAGCCCTTCGAGCAGCGACAGTTTCACTCGCTCATCAATGATAATGCCAAACCTGCTTTGGTTGTATAACTCGCGTGCTTCATTGCTGTTTTGTGTCAGCACCTGTTGTCGTCCTAAAGCTGCTTCAATTTTTTTCTTTTTTACTACCATTGCACGATTAACATAAGCCGTGTTCATAAGCTTTTCGCTCTTATTTTTTCCATCCATCTGGCCGTCGAAAACTTTATATAGTTCCCATCATCTTAGCTTCCTGAACATGGCTGACGACAAAGATAAGAAGTTCTCGCGCGATTTGATTGGCAAGACTGTCGTTAGCAAAACTGGCAAGCGCTTTGGCGAAGTCGGCGACATTGTTTTTGAAGTTCGTTCTGGTGAGCTCATTCATTTAGTGCTGAGAAATCCAACACAATACACAGAAAAGCTTGAGCTTGAAAAAGACAAAGAAGGCAATATTCTGATTCCATTTTCCGCAGTCATTGCAACTGGTGATTACATGGTTGTCAGTGAAGAAGATATTTTATAATCCATGTGTCCTGATAATTGGTAATCCTGAATTTTGCAAGCAAGCTCACTATCGGCTTTTTCGCACAGCTTCATTTGTTGCAAATACCCCACCGCTTGCGGTGATTGGGTTTTTGCAACTTTAAAAATCCCAGCCGCCCCGAGGGGCGGGGTATTGATTAGTTAATTAGAGCTGGGATTTTTATTTCAGGAGATTCAAGAAGGACAAATTGATAGCCTTATGCAGTAGGATCAGGCAATCCTGCTTGAGATAAGTAAAAACAGCCCTTGTTCTGTTCGAGATTATTTTATTGATGTGCATTAGTCCGCTCGCCTATAATTATTTAAACCCCTTCTTTCCACATCATCGGATGGACGAGCACGCAATGTGGACGGAAAAATACCGCCCAGTAACATTCGATGATATCAAAGGTCATAAAGATATCGTCAACCGCATTCGGGCATTTGTTGAACAAAAAAACATGCCTCATCTTTTATTTTCGGGCCCTGCAGGAGTCGGAAAAACATCCCTCTCTTTAGTTATCGCACGTGCATTATATGGCGACGACTGGAAACAGCATTTTCTCGAATTAAACGCATCAGACGAGCGTGGCATCGATGTTGTCCGTGTCAAAGTCAAGGATTTTGCTCGAACCCGTTCACTCAGCACCATGCCGTTCAAAGTGATTTACCTCGACGAAAGCGACGCACTCACAAGAGAAGCGCAGCAGGCATTGAGGCGCACCATGGAACGCTACACAAAAACTGCGAGATTCATTTTGAGCTGTGTAACACCCGATACTAAAATTCTTTTACCTGGAGAACGAGAGATAAAAATAAATGATTTTGTTGATCAATACGAATCTAATTCACCACATATTCACATAGAAAACTTGTCCTCAAAACATTCAATAAAAAGTGATATTGCAGTTGCAGCAGTAAAGTTTCCAGCTTCTTCGATAGGAAAAAAAGTATTAGAGATTACAACAACAAGCGGGCGGAAGATAAAAGTGACAGAGGACCACCAATTATACACAGTAGCTGGATGGAAAGAATCAGGTAAGCTTACTAAAAACGATAGGTTACTTATATACCCAAATCTTGAGACAACTCCTGTTGAAAATAGTCCAACTAGAATAATTAATGTAAGCAATTTTGTTCAATTTTTGTCGCGAACTGAAGCAAATGACGGTCTCAAAGCAATTGGCGATACAGCTCATTTCAATAAGCTCCATTCAATAGCAAAAGAGCAGATCTTGAAGAGAATATTTGAGCTAAGACAGATCAAAGACGGGCTCACACCACGAGAATTTGAGATATATTCAATTATAAAGAATAATCCTAATATAACACGCCAAGACCTACAGCGAGCACTTGGTTTAACGCGAATGGGCGTTAATTATTTACTTCCTGCGCTTGAGAGAAAAAGTTATATCCGGCGGAGTAGAAATAAAAAAATACACTCTTTTTTTGTTACAGATAAGAAAGCAATTGTTCTAAGAAATAATATGGATATCAGAAGATTTATTCAGAATGAGTTTAAACTAGAAATGTCTTATTCTGCAGTTAAAAAATCAGAGAACAATGTTGCTCGTGGAAGAATTGACCGAGTCCTAGGGGAACTGACAAGAAAAGAACTCCTCGGCATCACCTATAACGACATAGAAAAAGTTGGTGCACTCGCACGGCTTTGTGGATTTATGCTTGGGGATGGACATCTCGTGCGCAATGATATTCGACTGCATTTTACAGGGAATGATTTAACTTTAAAAGAAGTTCAAAAAGATCTTGAGATTTTAGGATATAAAAATTATTCAAAGATAACTTCTAAAGCTCTTACAAATACTATTAGAGGAAGAACATTCGATGGAATAACCACCTCATTCAGCCTTGATTCAAAGCCATTATCATTGCTTTTACAACATCTTGGCGTTCCAAAAGGTGATAAAGTCGTTATCCCCTATAGAGTACCACTTTT
The DNA here is from genome assembly GCA_035289325.1 of Candidatus Nanoarchaeia archaeon. Lineage (GTDB taxonomy): Archaea > Nanobdellota > Nanobdellia > Woesearchaeales > JAGLXL01 > DATDXM01. Next base: position 24,744 of record DATDXM010000068.1, on the reverse strand, counting down.
TATTAAAAATGGGACGAAATATGTGAAAAGAGAATTTTTACGAGCACTTTTTGGCTGTGATGCCGATAAACCTTCATGGAAAAGAAAGAATTGTGGCGCAGTATCCTTACGGCAAAATAAAGCAAAGAACCTTAAAAATGAAATCTTTAACTATTACGATGATCTCAGCGACCTATTCAAAGAATTTGAAGTTGATACGTACGTTGCAGTTCAGGATAAGGGGGAGATCCGAACACGAGACAACGTTCCTGTTTTCACTGCTCAATTAGTTTTACGGGCAAATAATCACAATATGTTTAGATATTTTTCTCGAATCGGATACGCCTATGAGCACTATAAAATAAGGCTTGCACGTTTATCTGCCGAATATTTGAGGTATAAAGAATATCTTGTCGAGATATTACGCAAAAAATCACCGTTAGTGATTGAAGCAGTCAACAATGGTTATGGTATTTTTGAAACGGCTCGAAAATACGGTGTTAGCTCAGATTTTGTTTATAGTAGAATGAAAAAGAAAGAAATACACTCTCCACGCCTTTCTCAAATGACATTTGACGAATGGACAAAAAATATCGAGGCCATGGATAACCTTCTTTTAAATGAAATAGCAGAAATTAAAGAAATCGAGGAAGATATAGTGATGGATATCACTTGTCAAAATGACCATAATTTTATTACAAATAGCTTTGTTTCCCACAATTGCAACTATTCATCAAAAATCATCGACCCCATTCAATCCCGTTGCGCAGTATTTCATTTCAAGCCATTAACAAAAGATGACGTTGCTGCAATCGTGACAATAATCGCCCAGCGCGAACAGTTAACAATAGCGCCTGACGTGGTTGACGCACTATACAACATCTCAGGCGGCGATTGCCGTCGCATTGAAAACATTTTGCAAAGCATTGCCGTCATTCAGAAAAATATTACGGTTGACAGTATTTACAGCATTGTCTCAAGTGCCCGTCCGCATGACATCCTCGCTATTCTTGAGCTTGCATGCACAAACAAATTCATAGATGCAAGAAACAAGCTGCTGAAAACAATGCTTGAGCACGGCTTGAGCGGCCTTGATATGATAAAGCACATCCAGCGTGAAATCTGGAACTTAAAAATCACCGACCGCCAAAAAGTAGAGCTGGTCGAAAAATGCGGAGAAACTGAGTTTCGCATGACTGAGGGCAGCGATGAATATGTGCAGTTAGAATCATTCTTGGCAGCTGTTGTGCATGCCACGCAGCATTCAAAATAATAAAAACCTACTCCAAACTCTCTCTAATCCTAATCGTCTGCTGAATAATATCCTGATATTTATATTTCAGTGTAAGTTCAACCTGCTTTGTAAACAGTGTCTCCTCCTCAAGTGGTTCACGCAGTCTGCATGTTATTGTCGCCTGTCCATTAACTAAGCGTGCTTGATTCTCCCGCCCGCCTGATCTACATTCCCAATCTGCAGAATCTGTTTCCATGGTAAATGCAATTTGATCGAAGCGTGTGTCAAAATCAGTATTCGGCAACGTTACTCGTCCTCCGCCTACATTTGAAATAATAATGGACAGCACAATAATTCCTCTGCCGGCGATGTCCTCTGTTACACTTGTAACAGTAACAGGTGCGCTTGATACAAATACTGCCTTGTTGCCTTGCACATCACAGATTGATTCATCTGTCGGGTCTTCTTTGTAACAAACATTAGGTATCACAACATGTGTCTTGTAATTAAAATCAACCAGCGCAAAAATATCGGGCTGGAAAAAACCCGTCACATTCAGCTTATACCGAGCATCTTCAACAGGCGTAAAGTCAATAATTTCCTCATCTCCCTGCGGGTTAAACTCAGAAATTTTTTCAATCGTCTCATCATTTGTCAATTCTCGTGAAACAATGCCTGTAAAATCATTTGTATTGATTCCTTTGAGCGTAATATTCACATTCCCAGGCAAAATATCTTCTTCGCCAAGATTCCTTAATACAATCTCAATGGGAAAATTCTCCGTGTCAAATATGGTGAATACGCCGCTTTCCTCAACGCCAAACGGCTCGAATTCTGCAACAACACCTTGGCTGCCGCCTTCAAATACAGAATCAACATTCGAAACCTCATCATTTTGTTCACACGCAGCAAGAAATACGACAAGCAAGACTGAGAACAACATCACTCTTTTCATAACATAATGGATTTTCTTGCGGTATTTAAACATTTTGAATGTAATCGGCAATTTCAGCTTACTCCGGCGTCCGTATAATCTCAACAGGCGTTCGTATGGACTGCATATAATTATAATTCAGCTCAATCCGCATCGGTGTTTCATACGCCGGCACATTTCCTACATCAAATGTGCATACAAACCGCCCTCGTCCATCTCCCAAGCGCACAAATTGGTCACTGGGCGCACATCGCACAAGCCGCGCTCCTGATAATTCAACCTGAAACTGCACTTCATCAAAATCTTTATATCTCAACCCACCTGGGCATTGGGTAATGCTTGCCCGTGGCGACACAACCCGTCCTGAGCCAAGGTTTGCTACTTCTATCTGGAATTGTGCACGGCTGCCAACCATGTCAACATTAACATATGTTACCCCTACTGGCCCGCCTTGCCCTCCACCAAGCCCAAAGTCGCGCACATCACAAGCGCGTTGCGACGATGTTATCTCAAAAAAATCCGGGTCAATGCACACTTGAGGTGCAGCAACCGTTTTGTATTCGTAGCATGCAGTCGCCACGAGCGGCGGCTCGTATTTATCAACATCTTGCGGCAATATGATGCTGCTTGATGCAAATTCAACCGTTGAAAATCCGCCATCGACAACAAATTCGCTCTTACCCGGCAAATCACCGCAGCTTTGCCGTTCGTTAATCCCGCGAATAATGCTTGGATCAAATCCGCCAAGCTGAACAACGCACTGCTGGAATGTCTCGCGGCCAAGATCATAATTACCTAAGTTCCTCAATTCAAGCAGTGCAAACAAATCAGCAGTGTCATAAATTTGTCGGGGCGGCAAGTTTTGCACAAACCGCATATCCACACCCTGCACTCCTGATCGTACAAATTCTGTGACTGCAGATACTTGATTAATATTTTCAGGATTGCGCGGCGTGCATGACAGGATGAACAGCCCAACAAGAATAACCAATCCCACTTTTTTCATACGTTCCCTCAAATCTTCTGCCTTTTTAAATCTAGCGCGATCGCTGCACAACAAACTCTCCTTCTTCTGTTGTTTTGTACATATATTGAAGTGTCGCAGATAATGGTGACGTGTAGGCACTTTGCCGCTGCTCGGTTCGTGAACACACAACCGTGTTTCTCTTATTCTCAAGCTCAAACATCGTTATCTCCCGCTTATTGCAGGTCAATGGCTTTGTGCCCAAGCGCACATCACTGATGAGTATAGGCGACACTACTTTTCCGCGTCCGCGGTTATCAATCGTGAGTATAAAGTCAATTTTAACATCATCACCTACGGGACTTACTGTTTCTTCGATCTGCGTGACAGCAACCGGTGCACCTTGACCTGATAAGCGTATGCGGTCTTGAATTTGACAGCTTGCCTGTTCAGATTCGATTTCAATTAGCGCAGGATTAATACACACATCCTTTCCAACAACATTCATGTATTCATATGCTGCAACAAGCAGAAACTTCGCGCGATACTCTTTTGCACCTGGTGGCACAACAGTCTTGCCCCCACTAAACTCTTGCACATAAAAGTCACCTTGATTATTGCTTTCGCTCCGTCCTTTTAACGGGGGTATCACTGCATCTTGCCGTTCGATTGGCGTATACACCTGATCCAATCCGATCACTGTGATTTCGCCAACACCCATGTCATATGCACCTGTATTGCTTACCTGCACTGCAATATTGAATGTGCTTCCTTCAACAATGCGCCGTGGCGGATGGTTAGCAAGTAATTGAAGCTCAATGCCTGATGTGCCACTTTTGAAATTGATATCAATGGGGTCATTCGCAGTGCTTCGCGTACAAGAAACCAATAATAATACCATCATCACCAAAGCTACACTTTTCATGTTATTGCCTCTCTCGGCTGGAACACCGTGATTGGAAAATCTTTCTCGATAGCATAATCATACGTAATCGTGCTGATAAAATATTTAGGGAATGGGATTTCCGGGAATCGGTAAACATCACTCATCACAAGCTCACAAAACGCAAAACGAATTTCCCTGTCTTTCTTCCTGTTTGCAACAATCTCATTGATCTCCGGATTCACAAAAAAATCTCCATTCGCCTGCAGCTTGCATTCTGGCCCTAATGAAAACTGAGCTGTATCCATCTCAATCTCTGCTCGTTCAATGCCAACAATCTCGCCACCGCCTGCGTTCTTTATCGTTGCAATAAGCTGTGGATCCTTCGTTTGAATAAGTGGGTTTTGTGGTGGCTGCCCCAAAATAAAATCCAATCGCACAGGATCAGGCGGTCCGCGAGGCTGTGCAGCAGTCGACGCAGCAGCTTGCGCAGAGGACGTCAGAAAAAATGTCTGTGCGATATCTTCTAACAGTTCTTTTTTATCTCCAACAAAAAAGCGATGCAGTCCAACAGTCGTCGTCAACCCGCGTGCAATTACACGCACTTTCCATTTTCCAATGCCCGGCGGCAACGCTGATGTCCTGCATGAAAACGCATGCGGCTCAGGCAATTCTTCGGTCGTTGTGAACGTAAATCCATTGCCATCAATCTTCTTGTTTCCTGCTTCATAGACGCAGGTAACTTCAAAGTTTAATTCGTTCTTGCGCGGATTTTTCACATCAAGCAAAAACGGCACAGGCTCATCAGCATCAATCTTATCAAGATATCCTTGGCCTTTTTCTACTCTGAATACTGTCGGTTCGCTCTGTGTAGCATCGATCGCCCCAACAACACGTGCATCTTGTTTTTCGCCGCGTGCAACTTGAATGCATTCTTGATACTCTTCTAAGTCAGTCTTTTCGAGCGGCTTGCATTTTGATTCAGCCTGCCTTCGTTTGACACATTCATCAAAGCTCAGCGCTCCGGTCTGTTCTTTTCCTATCTGCTGTGTAATCTTTCCTATATTCACCGCACACGCAATTTGAGAGAGTATCGGATGTTCCCCTTTCAGTGTTCCTGCTTCAAGCTGTGTTCGTGCCTGCTGGAATTCTTCAAGCAGCGGCGTTTGCGCAAACCCGATGCCGGGCATGGCAGTCGCAAGCACAGAAAAAACAACATACAGCATGCATAAACCTTTCATGAAACCAACAAACCCTTTTCTTTTGTATTGTTCGGTGTCGAGATAAACAAAACCGATAATGGTCCACCATGGGGTGAGGGCGATGACATTGCTCATGGTATCTGGAACAACTAACCCTAATGATTGAACAAGCGTGTGGAACGCACCAATATCATAAAAATAGACAAGGAATGCAGGAATCACTCGCACATTCAGCACGCTGGGAAGCCCAAAAAGAATAGTACCAAAAATAATGATAGGCAGCGCAATATACAAAAATGCAGGATTGGGTGGAAAATTGAAATACATGACATAGATGACACCAAGCACCGCAAGCACAAACCCTTCCCCATTGAGTACTGCAAGCGCTGTGAACAACAATAAAATGGTAGATATCAATGCTGCAGTTGCTCCGGTTGATTCAATCACTCCTGCGTATTGAAGTGCGAACTTGAAGATGCCAAGGACAATAAGAATCATATCCGCATACCTAAACCCAAAATGGAACGCGTTAAGACCAATTCCGGTAACAAGAAAAGAGCCAACTCTCCAGCCAGCTTTGCCCGTTCCTTTTGTTACTTTCCAAGCCGTTTCTGCACGTTGTGGAAACAATTCTTTGGTCTGCTGCCAATCTTTTTTTAACGTCCAATCCTCACCAAAGCCTTTTCGGATGACTCTTGTAGCTACTCCCACCCCGCCACTAACAGCGGGATCGGCACGCGGCTCAGGCGTTACTCGTTTCCCTTCACCTACCTTAAACTGCGCAGCCCAGTCCGCTTCCTTCTTCGGTGTTTCAGCAGCTGCCTCTTTTTTCGGTGTTTCAGCAGATGTATCAGCCATAAATTCCTCTTTTTCAATACAGAACTAATAAAGCACACTATAAAAAGTTACCTGCCCTTTGATTTATAATAGCGGCGGTATATTTTTGATTGCTCAAACAGCGTCCATACGCCGCAGCTCGCTGCGATTCAATGACGCAGTTCTGAGGACAATAGAGAGCCTGATGGACTTTACGACCGTGCCAAAAGTACCAAAAAAACGTTTGAAATATAAAATATTACTAAGTTGGATTTTCATTCGGAGATACTGCTTGCTTAGGATGCTTTAAAAAGGAATAAGATATACTTCATAAAGTGAAAAAGAGGAGCAAAGCAAAGCATAAAGAGCAGATTATTCTATGGACTGTTTCTATTATCATTATGGGGGTTATTATCTACGGAGGAATCGATTATTCTAAAGACATCGCAGGTAAAGCAACACAGTTTTCCAATATCGTAGAGATAGTCCCCTGTCCGCCGGAGGCAGAGTGCGAAGGATATATTGTTGAACTAGAAGAACCAGCAGTTTTAGAGAACGCCGAAGTTCTTGAAATTAAAGAAGAAATTAAACAGATTGAAAGTGGAATTATATCGGGAGATTTAATTGGGCAAGCAACGGATGTTATTGAAGCAGAACAGCAAGTTCAGGTGTTAGAAGCAGAACTTGCTGAGGTTTCTGAAGTTGTTGAGCAGCAGGTTATCGAAGGGCAGCAGGAGATTATTGCGAAGATTGAACAAACAACATCGGTCGAAGCGACAGAGATAATGCCAATTGCTAACACGGTGATGAATGCTGTTATTCTGGAGGAAACAGTTACAGAGCAGGAAGTGGAAGAAATCGCACGGTTGCCTGAAGTAAAAAGGATTTATCCGAACGTTATAGTAGGAATTTTAGATAATCATGAGATTACAGAAACGTACACAAGAACAAGTCCAGACAAACCAAATGTATTTAGCTTCACAAGAGATCCAATCGAAGCAAGCACAGATGTTTTATCATCGGGAGACTATACAGAAATATTATTGCAGGAATCTGCCGATATGATTGGCGCAAGTTCTCCTGGCGGAGTTTGGGAGCAAGGATATACAGGCCAGGGAATTACCATCGGGATTATAGATACTGGTGTCGATTATACACACCCGGATCTTGGTGAATGCTTAGGAGCAGGCTGCAAAGTCATCGGCGGCTATGATTTCTTCAACAACGATGCTGATCCGATGGATGACCACGGACACGGTACACATGTAGCAGCGACAGCAGCAGGCAAAGGAGACTACAACAATAATAATATTTACGAATCAAACGAATTATGGGGCATCGCTCCAGATGCACATATCGTAGCATATAAAGTGCTGAGTTCAAGTGGCAGCGGCACATTAGCAAATGTTATTGCCGGAATTGACAAAGCCGTAAATGATGGAGTGAATATCATAAGTTTAAGCCTTGGAAGTGGAGGAAACCCAGATGATCTTGCATCACAGGCAATTGACAGAGCCGTACGTAACGGTGTTGTAGCTATCGTTGCTGCTGGAAATTCTGGTCCAGCTGAACAAACAATAGGAAGCCCTGGCACTGCACGAACAGCAATTACAGTGGGAGCAGTTGATAAGACCAAGAAGATTGCATCATTTTCTTCACGCGGACCTGTTCAATGGCCTGGGGGCACGTTGAATAAGCCAGATGTTATAGCCCCAGGCGTGAGTATATGTGCAGCTCAATCTTCGCAGGATAAAATATGGCAGAGAATAAAAGATGCAAAGAATATTGACAGCCACTGTCTTGACGACAAACACATTGCTATTTCTGGAACCAGTATGGCAACACCGCATGTTGCGGGCGTAACTGCTTTACTGAAACAAAAAAATCCTTCATGGACACCAGAAGAAATGAAGTCAGCAATAAAATTCGCTACAGAAAGCATTAATCAAGATTCGGTCATACAAGGAAATGGATTGGTAAGGGCAGATGTTGCGATTCAACTAACAAGCCCACCGCCCATTGCTGAGTTAGAATTATCTCCGCCAGAAAACGGAGTTATAGACATTAAAGGTATCGCTGACGGAACAAATGCAGTGTCATATCAGCTTAAATACATCGTGAATGGTATTCAGCGAGATATAGCTTCGTATAGCGGCCGAACGCGTGGTCTATTATATGACAATTTAATATTACCAGACGGACGATCTATTATTCAGTTACGAGTGCAAGACGATGCCGGTCGCGAAAGTATAGCCGAAGCGACAGTAACTATTGATATTCTACAGATTGATTCTCCATTGAATAACGATTTATACAGTGCAAAACGGCCTATAGAAATACAAGCCACAAATCTTCGAGATATTGCTTCATATACCATAGAGTATAAGAAAAAAGGAGATGCAAACTATGCAAGCGACAGAATTCAATATGTAGAAACTAATCAAATAAATGCATTATTTGCACCAGAGCCGACATTACAAGCATATGATTTCAAATTAACGGTGCAATTGTTAACCGGCGATACAATAATTGATTATATATTTGACATAGTTGCTGATCCGACGGTAAAAGAAGGGTGGCCGCAACGGATTCCATGGCCGGACTATCAATTCGGGGGCAACGCACTTCTCGGAAATATGGATGTTTTGACAGCAGATGTCGATGGAAATGGAGTAAAAGAGATTATTGTAAGTTTAACAAAATCAATATTGTTGTACAGTGCACAAGGTAAATTCATAAAAGAAATACCAAATTTTGGCTCAACATACATAAGAAGCAGACATCCAGCCGTAACAAATCTTGATAACGATCCAGCCGATGAAATCTTGGCTGTAACGCATGGATCAGGCACATCAAAACTGCATGCATACAATGGAGATGGATCTGAAGTAAGTGGATTCCCAGTGATTCTAGACCGGATTCTTCTGGTGTATGGAGTTTCAGTTATAGATCTTGAGCAGGATGGAGAATCTGAAATAGTTATCCAAGCATACGAGCATCAACCGGTCCGAATGGCGACATTTTTCATTATTGATAAAAAAGGTGCCATTTTAAAAAAGTGGAGTTTACCGAACACAGACTATCCGAATAGGCAAACGTTTAACGTTCTTAGGCGGGGGAGCAAATCTCGTGCCATTGGCCAAAAAGAATTCCAAACAAACCCCGCGTTCGGTAATTTTGACGATGATCCTGAATTAGAGATAGTAACACCAATCATGGAGACCTTCGGATTTACTGGTCGTATCTATGTTCTGAACACTGATGGGTCTGTTGTCTCAGGTTGGCCTACGCCAGCAACAGGAAGCACAACACAAGTTTTAGTTGCAGACATGACAAAAGACGGAATTCCCGAAGTTATATGGCATGATCTAGACTACATAACTGTTCTCGACAAGAACGGACAAACGTTACCTGGTTGGCCTATACAGAAAACCGGTATATATAGCATTGCAATTGTTGACTCAAATGACGATGGATTTAATGAACTAGCAATAGCTCAGTTTGGGCAGCTTGAATTAAGAGATGCAAATGCAAACGTGCTTCCCGGATGGCCAAGAGATTTAGGTTTTGGAGGAGGCAAGGTTTCAAATATACTTTCATCGGATGTAAACAATGATGACGCTCTGGATTTAATTGTCCCATATACCGTATTTGACAAGCAATATATGGCATTTCTTTCGAGTTCTGGAGAGTCGATAGTTCTCCAAGAGGGTGCTTATGGTAATGGGGACCCAATGATTCATGGTTTCAAGATTGATGATCTGGAGGGAGATGGAACATTCGAACTTATAGGAACGTCACCACTCGCCCTTGACTCTATAAATTTTGAATCAAAACAGCGAGGATCAATTTTTGTATGGGAAATTCCAGCAGGCAAGATAGGCTGGTCGCAATTCATGCATGATCCGCAACTTACGGGCATGTGTCCATACGAAGATAAAGATAATGATGGTTTTATAGGAGGAATAATATTATGTTCTCCTGCGCTTGCAGACTGTGATGACAATAGCGCACAAGCTAATCCAAATATAGCAGAAATTTGCGACGGTATAGACAATGATTGCGATGGGCAGGTTGACGAAGGATTCAATAAGCTCGACTTCTTCCAAGACAACGATAAAGACGGATTCGGTGCGGGAAGCAGTATAAAATCCTGCACAGCTCCCGTTGGTTTTGTCATCAATTCAAATGACTGCGACGACAACAATCCAGCTATAAATCCATCTGCAACAGAATTGCTCTGCGACAACATCGACCAAGACTGTTCAGGAGCAGATGCACTTGGCACAGACGCAGATAACGATGGCTCAAAATTGGAAGGAGGATTATGCGGTGTGATAGATTGCAACGATAATAACGCAGCCGTAAATCCAAATGCAGCTGAAAGATGCGACTCTATTGATAATAATTGTAATGCACAAATAGACGAAAATGTGCAGGTAACAATTTATCGTGACCAAGATAAAGATACATATGGCTTGCTTATGGACACAGAAGAAGCCTGTTCAATACTCGACGGATATGCAGCGCGCGCCGGCGATTGTAATGATAACAGTGCAGCAATAAATCCAGCATCAATAGAAATATGTGATAACAGCGATAACAATTGCAACGCGCAGACGGATGAAGGTGTTTTATCAACATTTTTTAGTGACAAGGATGGCGACGGTTTCGGTAGTGAAACAGAAAAGATAGAGGCATGCATAGTGCCACAAGAATATGTTACAGTGGCAAATGATTGCGATGATGACAATGCTAATATAAATCCATCGTCAGCAGAAGTCTGCGATAATGCAGACAACAATTGTGATGCACAAATTGATGAAAACGTGAAATTAAGCTTCTTTATTGATAAGGACAATGATGGCTTTGGTTTGAGTGCAGAAAGCACAAGCGCATGCACAGCGCCTCAGGGATATGCTGCAAAAGTAAACGACTGCAACGACAACAGCGCTGCGGTTAATCCAAGTGCCCCGGATACAACCTGCGATGGAATTGATCAGGATTGTTCTGGAAGCGAAGAAGCGTGTGCTCCAACAGAATTTGTCGCGGTTGTAGAAAATAAGAAAATTATCGAAGTGACGAATAAAAACGTTCCAATAAAGCAGATAGAATTGACTGCTGAAACAATAGGCAATGTTCATCTAAAAGTAATACCACTGCAAGAAGCTCCCCAAGTTGCAGAGCTGGGAAAGACACACAGCATCGTGGAGATTACAACGTCACTAGAAACACAAGGAGACAAAATAATCATTTTTGAAATTCCAAATGCATGGTTTACAGAACACAATGCAGATAAAAACCGCATTTCTCTCTATCGCTTAACAGAAAAATGGGAAAAAATGAGCACAACACTCTTGGGCGAAACAGAATCAGCTATACAGTACAAAGCAATCACACCAGGATTTAGCTATTTTGCGATTGCAGAGGAACCTGCCCAAGCTCCGGCGCCAGTAGTCAGCGAGCCAAGCACAGGGGGCGGCGGCGGAGGTGGTGGGGGAGGAGGGGGCATCAGAAGCAAAGAGAAGGTCGTACCCGAAATAATATGTAAAACACAATGGGATTGCTTATCGTGGAGTGAATGCAGCCTTGAAGGAAAGCAAACAAGATTATGTTCAGTGGATGAGACCTGTCCAAAAGGAGCAAAGATTGAATCAACGCCAAAACCTGCAGAGGAACGATTATGCGAATACACCGCAGCAGTATCCTGTACCGATGGAATAAAGAATCAGGATGAATCTGATATTGATTGCGGAGGCTCCTGTCCATTATGCGACAACGAAAAACAATGTAATACCGCAAATGATTGCACATCAAAACTCTGTGATAAAAACATCTGCAAGCAGGCAGAATGCTTGACTGATGACGATTGTGAAGGCAAATGTGTTGATATGAAGTGCACTGCAGTCGAAGAATCAACTTTCATAGATAAAATGAAGAATATAGGCTCAAGCATAATATGGTTCATACGAGGATTTATAGCGCGATTGATAGGCTAAAGAACGAGACTTAAGTAAAATCTCGAGGGTAGTATATTCTCGAGAATGGAAAAAGGCAAGTTGGCATTATGTGCCATAAAAAAGAATATGAAAGCTCAAAAGGCTACAAACGCTATTGAAATGTCAGAAATGAGCATTCGCAATCTTCGGGCTTCAGCCCGAGGATAAGATAACTCATTTCTGAGCATGCTCAAAAACACGCTATGGGCTTTAGCCCATAGCGTGTTTTTGACAATTCAATGGCGTCAGTTTAGGAGATGGTTCAGAACAAACAGACTTAAAAACCAATCATCTGTTGATTTTTACACACCACTCTATGGAGCGCAACGAAATGTGCTTCATGGTCCATTGGATATGCTTTGCTGAAATAAATAGATTGGCTAATCCTCGATTTAATGACTAAGTCTCCACAACACTCACCGTCATCTTTCTAATATCAACCGTCCTCTCAGGTTTAATCTTAATTGCGTTATTGCCGCGCTCAATATCTCGGGAAATGTCATCTTCAACAAAAAGCTCTTTGGTATCAAACCCATTGATATGCCCATTCACAATCAACTGTCCTTGTTTTCTGTCAACGCTATCAACAAAATCAAGCCGAACAATGACTTCCTTGCTATTATTATGTATGCCTCTAAATTGTTCTTCACTCACATCGAAGTAATAGACTGGAAAGTCAACTTCTTTCAGTTCTGTTTCAATCCCCATTTGTGAAATCGTGTAATCCCCTCGCTCAATGCTCAGCGATATCTCATTATCACCACGCCTCAAATAAGTGGTGGGAAACTCTAAGCGCAGCCGTTGCACGCCGCAATCCGGCACCGCAGAATACACATTAAATTCATTGATAAAAATCTCCAGCGGGCTTGCAGTGTTAATGTTGCAATCAGGCTGGAACTTCAAAAACGCGCGATCAAAATTATTATATTCAGCATTTGCAATCAAAAACACGCTGCGGCTCCTCCGAGCATCTGTTCTCGTTACATCCGCAGTCACTTTGACATCTTGCAATGCATAGCGGTTTGTTCTCCAAAACGCCGCACCCGGTGAACTCACTTGGAACACAATAACATTGTCCTGCCTGAGTACACGCTGCGGTATCGAAATTGGTGCAACATTTGCGGTTGCTATCTCGCGGTTAAATATCTCTTGATCATTAACGGTAATCAACAATTGACCTTTATTCTGTGTTACCACAAAACTCAGCAGCACATTCTCGGTGTTTGCCAAATCATTGATGCTAAATTCCATGCTGCCGTCTTCCGACGAAAAAACAGAGCGGCGTACACTTAATGAATTCAATTGCTCAATCACCACTCCTTGTGTATGGGTGAATAGGTGTGTTGTTGGTATACCATGGTCAATCTTTTTCTGGCTTAAGAAGTCAATCCTGCCCGGCGTTTCATTCAGCAGTGTAATATTCTTTCCAGAGCCGCGCAACGATGTGCTGCCGCTGCGTACACGGAAATCTTCCCCAAGCAACTCTGCCCTGTCCTCAGGTTGTAGAAATATGATATACAGAACAATAAGACCGGCAATCACTGCAAGCAGTGCCGCAGCCGCTGCCGCCTGACCTCTCTTTGATTTCATGCCAATTTGCAAAATATTTATTAGTATATAAACATATTGCCCTCTCATGAAGCTCCTCTTTTCAGATTTCAAAAAAAATATTGTATCATTTCTTGTAACCTCTCCAGAAGACGCATGGCACTTATCACAGCTCATTGACGAAGGCGATCACATTCGAGGCAAGACCTCAAGAAAAATAACATTAGGAAGCGCAGACAGCAAAACAACGCACGTCACCCGCACAGCCGTACTCGAAATAGTCGTCGAGCACGTTGATTACACAGGTGCTGAGCTTCGGGTGAGCGGAAAGATTATTGATGGGCCAGATGACATGCCGCGTGGCAGCTACCATACCTTTCAGCTCGAGCAGCATCAAGAATACACGATCACAAAAGAAGCATGGTTATCTCATCATAAAAGCCAGCTGAAAGAAGCAACAAAAGCATCTGAATCAATTCTCATCTGCATTTTCGATCGTGATGAGGCATTTATTGCGCGTACGCGCCAGTGGGGCATCGAGCTTCTCATTACATTAAAAGGCGATCCTCAAAAGAAAGAGCTGCGTGCGCGTTCATCTGGTTCATTATACGCAGACATTGCAAAACAGCTTGCGGCATATAATGATCGTCTTCATCCGCAGTTCATCATTCTTGCAAGCCCTGCTTTTTACAAAGATGAAGTTGCAGATCTTGTTTCAGCTGACTTAAAAAAGAAACTTGTTATCGCAACCTGTGGTTCTGTGCAGGAAAACGCATTGCAGGAAGTACTGCAGCGACCAGAAACTCAAGCCGCACTCCAAAACAATCGTGTTGCAGTTGAAACTGCGCTTGTTGAAAAGCTTCTCGCAGCTATCGGAAAAAACAGCGCAGCAACGTATGGTTTCACTCATGTAAAATCAGCAGCTGATGCGGGTGCAGTCGCTGAGCTCTTGATTACAACTTTTTTCATCAAAGATCGGCAGCAGCGCAAGACCTTTGACACAGTCCACTCGTTGATGAAGCTCGTTGACAGTATGCACGGCAATATTCACGTCATCAGCACAGAGCATGAAGCCGGAAAAAAACTACAGGGCTTGGGCGGCATTGCAGCGCTGTTGAGATATAAAATTTAGTCGAAAACATAATCAAAACCACGTCTATGCATTTTTCTCCCGTACCGTAACATATTAATAGTAGTAGTATTTACTCCTGTTCAAGTAACAAAACCCGATGGGCTCAAAAGGAGGGGTTAATAATGATTGTCAAGGAAGATTTTTTAAGCAACATCCGTCGTTATTTTGATTTGAACCTGTATGAGGTCAAGCTTTGGTCGGCATTGCTGAGCCGAGGCGTTTCAACCGCTGGTGAATTATCAGACATTGCTGATGTTCCGCGTTCACGATCGTACGACGTTCTGGAAAGCCTTGAAAAAAAAGGATATGTTGTCATGAAGTTGGGCAAGCCCATTAAATATCTTGCAGTTCCTCCATCTGAAGTTGTTGAGCGCGTCAAGAAAAATATGCACAGCGACGCAGAAGAAAAAATTGCGCGGCTCGAATCATTGAAACAAACTGAACTGTTGAAAGAGCTTGAGTTGCTGCACACACAGGGGATTGAGCTCGTTGAGCCGTCCGAGTTAAGTGGCGCAATCCGTGGTCGGCACAATCTTTACAATCATATGGAACAGGCCATTCGGGAATCAAAGAAGCGTATTACATTGATGACCACTCCACAAGGCTTAGTGAGAAAAGTTGAAGGTTTGAAAAGTGCTCTCGAACAGGCAAGCAAGCGTGGTGTCGACATCCGAATCGCAGCTCCACTGACAAAAGAAACAGCAGAAGCGGTCAAAAGCCTTAAAGGCATTGCAGACGTGCGGCATATCGACACCGTCAAATCTCGTTTTTGTGTTGTTGACAGCAAGAATCTTGTTTTTACCGTGCTTGATGACAAGGATGTCCACCCAACGTATGATGTCGGTATCTGGGTAAACACGCCTTTCTTTGCATCGGCGTTAGACAACCTTTTTGACCTAACATGGGATAGCTTAAAGCCATCTGCAGGCAAGCTCCCTAAGTAGATTTATAAATTACTTCTTTTTATTTTGTCTTATGTCAGCAGATCTCAACAAGATAATAAAGCTGCTTCATCCCTATGAGCATAAAGTTCTGCCGTTCTTAAAATCCTGTTCTACTCGCACTAATATCATAAAAAAAACTGGTCTCAAGGATGTCGAGGTTATGCGTGCTTTGGAGTGGCTTGAGAACAAGAAGCTCATCACCGCACAAAAAACAAGTGCACGAACAGTACATCTCACATCGTCCGGCGAACGCTACACCCGCGAGGGACTGCCTGAGCGCAAAATAATTCGTGCATTAAAGCATCCTATTGACTTGCCTTCATTGAAAAAAGCCGCTGAACTCACTGACGAAGAGCTGAGCGCAGGCCTTGGCATCCTCCGCAGGCTACAAGCAATCTCAATGAACAAAAGTGACAATGGCGTCGTCGTTGAAATAACCTCACAAGGAAAAGCGCTTCTTGCAAAAAAAACAGAAGACGAGCTTTTTTTATCGCAACACTTTCCTCTCATCTCTGCCTCTCTCGACACAGCAGACAAACAAACAGTACATCAGTTCATAAAAAGAAACATTGTTGAAGAGCATGAAGATAAAGATGCAGCAATCCAGCTCACCTCACTCGGTGAAGCACTGCTCAAAAAAGGCCTAGGTAATGCTGATGTCATTGGGCGCTTGACCTCGCAGATGCTTGCCGAAGGAAGCTGGAAAAGCAAGCAGTTCCGTGCATATGACGTCTCAGTCAAGGTTCCTTCTCTTACACTTGGGCGCAAACATATCGCAACACAAGCTGTTGACTATATCAAGCGTATTTGGATGGAGCTTGGATTTAAAGAAATGTCTGGCCGCATGATTGAAACCGCATTCTGGGATCTTGATGCGTTATTTGTTCCGCAAGACCATCCTGCTCGCGAAATGCAGGACACATTTTATGTTGCAGGCAAAGGCGATCTTCCGTCGATTGCAAAAAAAATCAAAGCAGTGCACGAGCATGGTCAAGGAACAGGCAGCAAAGGCTGGGGTGGCTCATGGAGCTCCCAGGACGCACAGCAGCTTCTCTTGCGTACACATACAACAGTGCTCAGCGCACAGACACTTGCAACGTTGAAAGAAACTGATTTGCCGGCAAAGTTCTTTGCTGTCGGCAAAGTCTTCCGCAATGAAGCGCTCGACTGGAAGCACCTCTTCGAATTCTTCCAGGTCGAAGGAATTGTTGTTGACCCAAATGCAAATTTTCAGCATCTGAAAGGTTACCTCCGTGATTTTTACAAGAAAATGGGTTATACAGATGTGCGCATTCGCCCAGCTCACTTCCCATACACCGAACCAAGTTGTGAAGTTGAAGTATTTCATCCGATAAAGAAAGAATGGATGGAATTAGGTGGCGCAGGCATATTCAGACCTGAAGTTGTCATCCCTCTGCTTGGGAAGGACATCCCCGTGCTTGCATGGGGTCTTGGACTCGATAGAATTATAAGCTCCTATTATGGTATTACTGATATTCGAGATTTATACAACAACAATCTCAAATTACTGCGCGAAGCAGAAGCATGGGTGAGATAAAATGCCAGGACAAAAGTTCCAGTTTAATCCGGTTGAGTCCGCATCGGGCTCCCAAGGTGTGTTAGATAAGAAAGTGAGCATCAGTCTGAAAAGCGTTGTTTTTGTTCTTGTTATTGTCGCGCTTCTCGCCGGTTCTTTTTTGGCCGGGCGATATGTGTTCCCGTCCACTGCGCCATTAGGCAAAACGGGCATCTTTGCAGCTATTATTGCAAATAATTTCGGTGGTTCAGACTCCATCGAGGCGGAAGTAGTCCCAGAAAATGCCAAAGAATCTGTTGAAGCGGCGCCAGTTGAAGTAACTGAAGAAAGTGCTGAAACTACAGAAGCCGTTGTTGAAGAAGTGGCAGCTGAAGAAGTTGCCGAAGGAGCTACAGATGAAATTGCAGCTGAATCAACCGAAGCAGCATCCGAAGCAGTCGTCACAACCTACAGCAATGTAAAGCTCGATTTCACGCGCACGCCTGTTTTCAAATGGAATGAAGAGCAAGGCTTCGGCACAATTCGCACAATTTATTACACGCTTGTCAACGGCGAGACAGGCACAATCAAGCCAACGGAGTTCAAAATCTTTATTGAAGGGTATCCTCCAACAGAACGTACTCTTATAGTTGAAGTGCCTCATAACACCGCAGAGGTCGCAGCCGGTAAAACAATCCAAAACGCATTCGACAAGATTGTTGCATATAGTTCATCTGTTACCGACCCTGCTAACATCAAGGTGACGCTTGAGCTGTATGACGAAAACAGCAAGCTGGTTGCAAAAGCCGAGAAAGAATTTAATCTGAAAGGGTAATTATGCCGACGGTAACATTGAATCGCACAGTGCTCGAGTCGCTCATCGGGAAGAAATTGCCCCTTGAGCAACTGAAGCACCGCATCGCGATGATCGGCACAGATCTCGAACGCATCGACGACAAAGAAATTGTTGTTGAAGTCTTTCCAAACCGTCCGGATATGCTCAGCGAGCAAGGCTTCGCACGCGCGCTTCGTTCTTTTATTGGTGCTCACCACGGTCTTGTAACATATCCGATAAAGAAAAGTGGCTGTGCCGTTATGGTGGATTCATCGGTAAGCATGAGGCCGTATACAGCATGTGCAATTGTCAAGAATTTAAAATTAAATGATGAACGCATTCGTGAAATTATGCAGGTGCAGGAAAAATTATCCACCACTCACGGGCGCAACCGAAAAAAATCAGAGTATGGCATCTATCCTCTTGAGCGAATTCATTTTCCTGTATCCTACAAAGCGCTCGACCCTACCGAAGTCATTTTTCAGCCCCTGGGCTTTGAAAAGCCAATGAAAGCGCATCTGGTGCCTGAGCAGCATCCAAAGGGAAAAGCATACAAGCATCTCACCATCGGATGGAAAAAATATCCCTTCTTTATTGACGCTCATGGTCACGTGATGTCCATGCTGCCTTTTACTAATTCGCACGAAACAGGGCGTATTACTGAAAGCACGCGTGATGTATTTATCGAATGCACAGGCGTTGACTATGATAATGTTTCAATTGCGCTGAATATCTTGGTCACAATGCTCGCTGACATGGGTGGCGTAATCTACAGTGTCGACGTTCATTATCCAGGTAAAAAACGAGTGACACCCGACTTAACTCCTACTTCAATGAAGCTAGACATCAAATATGTGAACAAGTTGCTCGGCCTAGACCTCAGCCAGCGCGACATCGTTTCTTTGCTCGGCAAGATGGGGTATAGCACGAAAGGAAACACAATATTAGTGCCTGCATATAGGAGCGACATTTTGCATCCTGCTGATCTTGTCGAAGATATCGCAATTGCGTATGGATATGATTTGTTTCCCAGCCAAATCCCAAAAGTAGCGACGATTGCCGAAGAAGACAGTATCGAACGCTTCAAGTCAATAATATTAGACGTACTTGTTGGTGCTGGCTTTCAGGAAACGCGCAGCTACCATCTGATGGGGCATGAAGAAATCACATCGATGATGAACCTGAAAGTCGACGTCGTTCACATCAAGAACGCGCTCGTCGATTATGGGTGCATGAGAAACAGCATTCTTCCAAGTTTATTGAAAATTCTGCAGCGCAACCAGCATCAGGATTATCCACAGCAGCTTGCCGAGTTTGGTATGACTTTCCATAAATCTCCAACAGCAGAATATGGTATCAAAGAGCAGCATTATTTAGGCATTGCCATCTGCCATGAAAAGTCTGATTTTACTCATATTCGGCAGGTGATTGACAGCATCACGCGTATGCTGGGGCTCAAAGCAGCTGTCACCGATGCGCATCATCCATCATTCATTGATGGCCGAGCAGCACAAGCATCCATCGGCAATGATGTTTTCGCCACTTTTGGTGAGGTTAATCCTTATGTATTAACACAATGGAATATGCAGATGCCTGTTGCCGCCGCTGAGATAGATATTGAAAAACTTTTTACGCTATCGCGCAAGAAAACTATTTAAACTGCTTCTCGTGCGTGGTTCTTATGGGCCAGTAGCTCAGCCCGGTGCGAGTTGTACAACTCGTGGGCACTAGAGCACATCGTTCGCAACGATGGGGCCTCGGGTTCAAAATGCTTACGAGAAATGCGTTGGCGTGATTGTCCCGACTGGTCCATTTTTCTCATCTCTCCATTAAACTTTTAACAACCGCATCTTTCAGCACTTCAACAGTATCTATGAGTGGCAATTCAACATCCTCTTGTCTAATGAGCAGCCCTAAATCGGTGCATCCGAGAATTACAGCCTCTGCTCCCATCTCTTGCAAACGCTTTATGATAAGCAAAAGTTCCTCTTTATCTTTTTCAGTCGCTCGATTGTTCAGTATTTTTTCGATAGCACCATTCACAATCTCTTGTTTTTCAGGGACAATAACCTGAATCCCATTCTCGTGCAATTCTTGTTCATGCAGTTTTCCCCTGAGTGTCGTCGATGTAGCGAGCAGACCTATCCTGCGAAATTTGTTGCATTTTTTCGTAGTTTCCTCTATAATACTCATAATTGGAATATGAGTTAGACCTCTCAGCTTCTCAATAAACACATGAACGCTGTTGCACGGAATGACTATCTCATCAACTTCCAATCGAGCAAGCGATTTTACTGCTGTGCAGAGCAGCTCAAATACCTGTGGGCAATCTTCACCCGTAATCAATCGTCGTTCAATCTCCTGCGGCATGGGAACATTTTCCATAATCAGGCGTGGCTGTTCACCGCATGCTGTTTTTATTCGCCTGTCTATATCAATGCAGAATGTACAGCTTGTTTCCGTGCCAAGCCCGCCGATAATGCCAATAGTTTTCATCCATTCAAACAGCCAAATCACATTAATATTGATAATTGAATAATATTCCAAAAATAAGCAAAAATTTAATATATAGTTGCAGATTATTCAATAAAATGAAAGATATTAAGCAGAAGCTTGTCAATCTGTTTAAGTCAGGTTATTGCACACCCCGCATCTCGCAGGTAGCAAAACACTTGAAAGAGCCATCCACAACAATTCATTATAACATCAAGAAGCTCGAGCATAATGGCGCCATCAAAACATACAAAGCTGTTTTCGACTATAAAAAAATAGATGAGGGCTTTTGTGCATATGTTCTTATCAGTATTTCCGCAAATGAGTATGGCAATCCAGAGCGTATCGGAAAAGAGCTTGCAAAACATGCCCAGATTGAAAGCGTCGATATCTGCACAGGCAATTGGGAGCTTATTTTAAAAGTACGGACAAAAGATCAGGATGATTACTTTAACCTCATCAAGAACGTCATTTCACGAAAAGGCATAAAAAAGATTATCACAATTACCTCTCTTAAGCAATTAAAGACGGAGTTTGTGAATCTCTAAACTCTCTTCTCTTTCTTCTCATACTCTTTCAAATACTCACCATAAATCTTCATCACATCTCTCACAATCGGAAATATCTCCACAGTTATCCCATCAATCTTTGAAATAGGCAGCACATTTGATGACGTGCTCGTCAAAAACAATCTGAATTTCTTAATCTCTTTCAGCGGCAATTCCTTCACTTTAACAGAAATTCCTTTCTTTTTCAGCGCCTCAATCAGCGTCGTCTTCGTCACTCCTTCCAATACATTTGGTGGCGTAAATAACATCTTGCCATCAGTAAAAAATAAATTCGTCCGCGTTCCTTCACGCACGCACTCTTTATTGTCAACAAGCAGCGCATCATATGCACCATGTTCCTGTGCTTTCTTATAGGCCAAAAAACTCATCAGCATGTTCAGCGTTTTAGCCTCGGGAAACATGCGCTCGCCATGATGCGTTACAACAGTAACGCCATTCCTGTACTCTTTATCGGTAACAAAACGTGGGTTTAAAGCAAAAGCATAAAACTCTCCTTTTGGCTCATTTCCCATCAACAAAATCTTCAAATTGAATGAGTCTTGTTGTACTGTCTTGCACAGCTCCAGAAGAGCTTTTTTTATTTTTTGAACCGTGAGATCATTTTTCATTCCAATTGCTCTTGCAGAATTCAGCAGCCTTTCAGCATGCAGCTCAGGAAAATAAAGAACGCGTTTTCGTACTTTCAGATTCTCATAAACACCATAGCCATACACGAATGCAAGGTTATCAATTGAAACAGTTGCTTGTTCAATTGGTTTAAGCTCTGTATTATGAAAGAAATATGGTCCAATCATGTACTCTTTGCCTTTTTCGATTCAACTGCTGATTCCAATGAGGTCCTATCAGTTTTTACTGCGTTCGGCTTTGCAGTTTTCTGTTTTTTCCCTGTTACTTTCTTTACCTTCTGCTTAACTCTCTTCGGCCGTGCAGCTTTCTTCTTTGGTTTACTATCTTTTATGATAGTTCCCATTGATTCAAATGATGCTTTTACATCATCATGCGATGCATTTTTTGCAATGTCAATTATTTTATCTAGCGGCTCAAGATGCTTTATATTCACTTTTCTTCGGCGTGTTTCGCCATCGACCATGACAAATGTATGGTCAAGAACATCTACGACGACGCATTGCTTACCAGCATCTCGTCCTGCAATTTTAACACACATTCGTCCGACATCAAACATCTCAGAAACCATCATTCATCACTCTCAATAGTATTTTGGTTTCTGATGACACCAGTTTTCTCACTAGAAAACTGAGTGTATTTTCTCGCCTTTTCCGTAAAATAACGCCGCATGCATCGTGTGCACAAAACACCGCCATAAGGCCGTTCAGGCCTGCGCTGCGTCTTTGAAAGCTTGTGAACCTGTGCTTTAAGTCCTCGTGCAACACCTTTCAATACCTCGCCGCACGAGCCGCACTGTGGCTTTGCGGGCTTGCGCTTTCGGTAGTGAATGACTGTCTTGCTGGGCGTCTTTACGTAAACCCGTCGCAGCGTTCGTGATCGCTTATTGCCTCTAACCATAGGAGAGCAAGAAAAGAGGGGGTTTATAAACGTTTTGTCGACGCTCTTCTTATTTTCATGCGCACCTCTCCATCTAGGTGATAGTTAGAGCTTAACTATGTGTCTCATTTTAGGGGGTGCGACCCACTCTTTTGACTTTTTCTGTGATAAATAACAGCAATTGTTATTAAAGAAACGTACATCACAGAGATTCCCAATGATAAAGCTAAATCCAATTTCAAGAAAAGAAAAATTTCATCAAGTGCAACGGGTAAAAGTGTCCAAAAAAATAAGGTGCTTCTCTTATCGGATGCTGAGAATTTAAGTGACTTCGGACTAAAAATTAGTTTTAGAATAGATATTGCTACGAAGGATAGTATCAATGTGTAAAACCGATACTTTGTAAAAATAGATAAGATAAATAAAGATGCGCATAATGCAACTCCAAGTAAAAAATCGTTTATTTTTTTCATAATGTTTACCTCCTATAGCTTAAGTTTTTATTTCTTGTTTGAAGTTGTTTTTTTGCTAGTGATTGGATGTAAGAGAAAATAGGAATATCAAAAGAAATAACAGTATGAGAAGAAAATGGTCATCGGTTTTGTTACGCAAAGTTCCAATCATCTTTAGTTGACACCTAATGGTGATTTAAAATGGATTTTACTTGTGATTCTCATTCTTTTTTTATAAGTTTGATGATGCCTTTGTGATATTGGATAATTAGTGGGAAAAAAGCGATGCAAATGCCGATCAATAGAACTCCCCAGAAATCGTTAACTGAAAGAAAAAAATTTAAAGAAAAAATTATGATAATGAGACCTAATGTAGTTACAACAGTCAAATAATTAATCTTTACTAATTTATTGTCATCCATTACTTGATAAAATCGGCTTGCATCATAAATTTTTACTATAAAAATAGACCATACAAAAGAACAGATTATACCAAAAGTTGAAAGTATAAACAGGAATATCATTCCTTTTCTTGAATATATTGAGTAGTGCGGAAAAACTAATATAGTCAAGGATAACAAAAATAAACTAACTAGGAACAGACCAAGACAGTGACGTTTCTCAAACTTCATAGCTTCGTTTATTTTAGCCACAAGACTGATTCACCCCACAAATACCCAAGCCTGGGGTTATCTCACCTTGCCTATCTGGATTACTTGGCTTATAACCTCCATTGCTTTTCTTAGAGCCACCGGATGAACAACTCATGTTTCCTCCGCAAACACCTTTGCTACTACCTGTGGAAGCGATGTTTCCTTGATTACTGAGTTTACTTGCTAGAACCGACCCGACTGAATTGTGAAGTATGGCATTTTGCGCGCCGATGAAATCAGCAGACATTTTTCCGAGTTCTCCCCCACCTGCAGTTTTAGACACACCCTGAGAGATACTGCGATCTATGCTCATTGCTAATGCTAATTCAAATATTTTCCGCTGATTTTCTTCAGTAGGATTTCTTTCATATTCACCAATTGCTCTTCCCAATTCAAAAGCATCTTCTATATTTCCAGCTATATCATAAGCTTCCAATGTTGTTTTAACCTCTTCACGGATTTTCTCAATTGCTGACGGTATTAATGGTGCGACGGATGCAAGTGTAACTGCACCAATTGCTACAAGCAAACCAATAAAACCAAATCTAATTAAAGAAAAATCAGCATAATTTGTTGCCTGATGCCCATCCGGATCAGTATTCTTATACGGATTCCCTCTCTCAAACATGTAACGATTCAATGATTGCGGGTCGTACACATTCTGAATCAGAGTATCTGGCTGTGTAAACAATCCCCATTCCGATTTATATTTCCTAAAATTAAAATCCGTATCTCCAACAACCGAATCTGCTTCTTTATTTTCATATCCAAACCTCGTCTTGGTTCCACCAGAGATGATATTTCCGTAAGCATCATATTCAGTTCTTTCAACAACCTGCCCAGTAGAATTCGTTACAACCGACGACGACCCCTCATGATTTCCATGAATAAATAGTTTTGTACCTTGCAACTCCTGCGCAATCAGCTGCCCTTCATGATAGACAAAAGTAAAATTATATTGTCCTGTCAAATTCTCAACAGTAACAAAACTTTTGGACCAATAGTAAACCGTCTCAACAACTGTCCCAGAATTGTTAAAAGTTTTCTTTATATCAACTCGTTCTTCAATCGGATTATACACAAACTGC
>DATDXM010000067.1:0-17580 GCA_035289325.1 Candidatus Nanoarchaeia archaeon | reverse complement strand
TTTATAAACTATTATGCTCACAAAAGATAAATTAAAAGGTGAAGTGGTTTTGCAATACAAAAACAAGGTTATCAATGGCGATGTTCTTGGTGTAATGAAGAAACTCCCCAGCAATAGCATCCATCTAGCTATCACTTCCCCTCCTTATAATGTCGGCAAAGATTATGATTCCCATGATGATCAGATGGATTACGATAAATACCTTAATTGGCTAAACAAAGTCTGGATGGAAACAAGTAGGGTTCTTGTGCCAGGAGGAAGATTTTGCCTAAACATAGCACCTACAGGAATTAAAGAATTTATTCCGGTTCACCACGATTTTACGGACCAGCTAAGAAAGATCGGGATGCTCTTCAGAACAGAGATTATTTGGTATAAACAAACAATGCTTAAAAGAACAGCATGGGGTAGCTTCAAGAGTCCATCAAACCCACATATAGTTCCCTCATGGGAATATGTTCTAATCTTTTCAAAAGGTCAAAATAAATTAGAAGGTAATTCTGAAGATGCAGATATCACAAAAGAAGAATTTATGAAATTCTCCGATGGGATGTGGTATATTCCTCCAGAAACACAAAGAAATGGTCATCCCGCACCCTTCCCAGAAGAACTAATTTACAGGTTAATGAAATTTTATAGTTTTAAAGGAAACACTGTTTTAGATATGTTTGGTGGTACTGGAACTGTCGCAGTAGTTGCAAAAAATACCGGTCGTGATTTTATACATATAGATCTCTCGAAAGAGTACTGTAAATTAGCCGAAAAAAGACTAAATAATGCAAAAGAGAAATTATCACAGGTTAAATTAGATATTATCCAAACTCCAAATATCATCCTAAAACCAGTAGGTGAAACTCTTGGAGCAATCTAAGAGCAATAATGGCGAAATTGTGCAGTCAGAAATTTTAATGGAATTCTTCAAGAAAAATCATAAACGTGATATCTCTCATCCAGAAATAGTTGACTGGGTCACTACTGAATATACCAAGCGTACTGGGAAAGTATTTCGTGATCCTGATAGGGGGATTCGTAAACTTCATCAAGAGGGTTACTTACAAAAAATTGGGAAAGGAATTTATAGATATGATCCTACCTCTGTTAAGATTCGAAATTTAGAAGACTTTACGCCCGCAGTAAAAGAAGCAATATTTAAGCGAGACGACTACAAATGTGTTATGTGTGGAAGAGGAAAAAAAGAAGGATTCGAACTTCACGCAGACCACGTGAAAGCAAAAGACTTTGGTGGAGAAGCGACACTTGAAAATGGACAAACACTTTGTAGTCAACATAACTTTCTCAAGAAAAACTTAAAGCAAACAGAAACGGGGAAAAAACTGTTCATAATATTATATGAGCTAGCTAAGAAAGAAAATAATCAATCCCTAGTAAAATTTTGTGCTGAAGTGCTGGAAGTATTTGAAAAGAATAATATGGATGGGCATATTGTTTGGAAAAGATAAACTACTTTCGATTCCCGTTTTCATTCTAATTGTCTACATCTGCCTATTTTGTAGTCACCCCAAATATATGATAAATAAGTACATAAATACTTATTAAAATAAGTACAATCAACACCTTTAAATATAACCTAATTATAAGTATAAAATGCACTTCAAAAGAAAGCTCTACGCCCGTGGCAGCTCGTACGAAACAACAATTCCTCTCCCTTTATTATTCAAGCTCAACCCCAAAGAAAAAAAGTACAACGTCATTTTCACCTATGACGAAAAACATGACCGATGGAACGTTGAATTCGAGGCGCGCAAATGAAACTTTCCAGCAAACCCAAGCGTATTTCAAAGAATAAAAAATTCGACCTGCAGCGCCTCTTGATGTTCCTCGTCCTCTGTTCATTCACTGTCATCATTGCAGTCATCCTGCTCACCATCCAGCTCAATCTGATTGGGCAAGCAGTATCGCCTGTCCAAGTCCTCTACCAGCAGGAAATAATTTGCACGCAAGAATGGATTTGCGCACAATGGTCAAGCTGTCATCAAGGTATGCAGCAGCGCTCCTGCGCCATAGTGCGCACCTGCCTAGACACAGGAGCTTCAATCCAAAAGAATATTGGCCCGCTGAATGAGCGCCGATGTGGTGGACTATGACTGATAAAAACGATCGAATGGTGTTGTTGTTGATTTTCTTATTTATCCTGCTCAGCCTTCCATCTATCATTGTTATTAAACTGACAGGATTAACAATTCATGAATTAGCACAGCCGAACATTCCAGCATTGCTCAGCATCGGCGCAATCGCATCCGCTGTCTTGTTCATTCTCTCACTCATCCATCGGCATGATTCAATCGAAAACACATTGCCAGAGCCAATTGAGAACTATGTTCCTAAACATGAAGAGCATCATAAGATTCATGGAGCAAAATTAGAAAAAAAATCAAATCATCCACATCATGAACCAGTCGCTCACCATCATAAAAAGCAGCACATCTCACCTGTAATAAAAACCCACGTTCCATTAAAAGAACACTCAACCGAATTCCTTCCCCAGCGCATGCTCGACACATTTGTAAAAAACGCAGCCCGCCACGGCGCAACAAAGCGTGATGTAACAATCGTGCTTCATAGAAAAGGCTGTTCAAAAACAGAGATTGAGCGCCATCTTCACGCTGCTAAATTCAGGAAGCAATCGACTGAAAAGCCAACGTATGACGACGAGCTTGAAAAAATCCAGCAAGAGCTTGCCAATTTGCATCAGAAGAAAAATTAATTTCTGAGTCTTCCATCAGAAAATAAACATTTATAAACTTAAACAACTCTTAAGCGGCTATGCCTGAATTAATCCAAATGGACACAAAAAAATATCGCGGCGAATGGATAGTTATAATAGATGATGTAGTTATCGCACATAACAAAGATATCCGTCTTCTGAAAGATGTCATTGATCATTGCAAGAAAAAGCCGCTGATAATGAAAGTTCCTGACGCTGACATTCTATTATATTAACATGGCAATACTATTCCGTTACATAAACATTCTGCGTGAAGACGGCACATTGCGTCGTGCTCCTTACATTCCCGCCTGGATTCGAAATAAAGATAATGCACTTGAACAATTTAGTGCACTCATCGATTCTGGCGCCGATTCATGTGTAATGCCTTTCGATTTGGCAGAATATTTAGGTGTTCAGCAGCAGGGAGTAAGTGAAAAAACAATGGGCATTGGAGGAACTGTCGGAGTAAAACGAGCTCAAGTTTCCCTAACAATCAAAAGCCAAAGAGAGCGATATGAGCTTTTGCTTCCTGTGCTCGTCGCCCAAAACAGTGAGCTCAACATTCCATTTATACTCGGGCGAAATGGTTTCTTCGAGAATTTTCATATATTGTTTAGACAGAATGAATTAAAAATATCGCTGAAAAAAGTAGCCCCGAAATAGATCAAAATAGATCACAATCTCACTCATACCTCAACGCATCCACCGCATTCAATTTAGCCGCCTGCCGCGCAGGCAAGAGCCCGGCAACAACCCCAAGAATAAAAGAAAACAGAATACATCCAATCACAAGCACCGCAGGAAACGCTGGCTGTAACGACGAAAACCCTGACGCAGCTGCAATCGCTCCGCCGATCGACGCAAAAATAAATCCAAATACAACACCCAGCACGCCGCCAATCGAGCTTAGCAGCCCGGCTTCAATCACAAATATGCTGAGAATGCTGTGATTTTGTGCGCCAATTGCCTTCATCACGCCAATCTCTTTCGTCCGTTCCAACACCGCAGTATACATGGTGTTCATGATGTTCACCGATGCCACTGCAACCGATATGAGCGCAATTAACACAAGTACACCGTTGATCACAACGATGACAGTTCCAAACGTCGCTAAGATATCTGCAAACGTCTGCACAAAAAAATCTTCTTTGCCTTCTTCTTGGTTTTTGAATCGGCGTAACTTATCTTGGATGCGTAGAGCAAGCTCATCAGCTGCCACGCCTTTGTCTGCTTGAACAACTGCATACCCAAACGTCGAGCCAGGAAACAGCTCATCGATGATCTTGTAATTCACATAGATATTTGCATCATCTGATGGATTTCCAACTTCTTTAAAAAACCCAACAATAGCCATCGGCTTACCATTGATGGTAATTTTGTCGCCGATGTCAAGCCCGCGTGAAAATATTTTATCTTCGATTTGATAATTATATCCCAACACAATTTTGTCGAGGTCAGTTTTCTTGAGCGACCGCCCTTTTTCAATCTCAACCAGCAGCGCGCCTTCAACAAACTGCTGCTTTGACATGTCTAAGCCTAGCACAAAGTTCTGCTTTTTTTGTTTCTTGAATTCAATCTCTCCTGCTTTGATATAAATGCCGCTTGCTTCCTTGACACCGTTAACTTTCCTGATAAAATCAACATCGCTTTCGCTGACAAAAAAATTACCGTCCGTTCCCGGTGCACCAATCCCTTTCGCCATAACAAAAAGCTTGTCTGCGCCTGCATCTTCAGCAATTTGTTCCACATATGCCTGAATGCCGATGCCAAAGCTCAGCAGTGTAAATATCGCAGCTATTCCAACGAGCACAGAAACAATAGTCAGCCAGCTTCTCATTTTCCGATGCACGACATGTCGCAACGAATATAACACTGTGCTCATGCTCGTTCCCTCAATGCGTCAACCGGCTGCATGCGCGCCGCCTGAAATGCAGGCAATATACCAGATAATGTCCCTAGCATAAATGAAAATAACAGTGATCCAACAATCAGAAAAACACTTACCTGTGCCTGAATCAGTTCTGTTCCCAGCACAGCCCGCCCAAGCGCCGCAAATCCGTACGCAAGTATCAGCCCAATCACAATGCCAATCGCTCCGCCAACCGCACCAAGCAATCCAGACTCAAAAAAGAAAAGAATAAACACACTTGAATTTCGTGCACCGACTGACTTCATCACGCCAATCTCACGCGTCCGCTCAACCACCGATGTGTACATGGTATTCATGATGCCGATGCCTCCAACCAACAGAGAAATCGCAGCAATAACGCTGACAAATAATTGTACGGCAAACAGTGTTGAATTAAGGCTGTCGAGCGTGGATTGCGGGCTTTCAACAATAAAATTTTCTTCTCCTTTTTTCACATCGCGTTCTTTGCGAAGCAGCTGTTCGACTTCTTCTTTCACGCGTAACACATCATTTGTTTCCTTTGCCTTCACGGCAATCGCATCAACTGTTTTTCTGTTTCCAAAAAGATCAAGCAGCGCATCTTCATTCAAAAAAGCTGAATGGTCGAAGATAAAGCTCCCTTTTTTCTCAAGAATGCCTGCAACTTCAAATGCTTCTCCTTTGATAAGAACGGTATTGCCAACTGCAACTTCTTTCCCAAAAATGTCATCTGCGCTGTAATCATGCCCCAACACCACTTTCCGATCATCACTATCATCTAACAGTCGTCCTTCTGCTGCTTTTAGATTGACCATCCGCTCGAACACTTTCCTTTTGTCCTGTTCGGGCAGCGATGTAACAATACCCACATGCTGCCGGTCATTGAATTCAATTGCGCCGCTTTCGATATGACGATTAATAGCAGCATCCACGCCACGAATACGTTCAATTTTATCTGTCAGATCGTCGGATAATGGCGTGCTGACAGCCTGACCAGGCGGCCCTGCAAACTGAATGCCTGATGCCTGGACGGTGAGCACATCACTTCCAAGGAATCCAAACTGTGATAATACTGCAGTCCGCAATCCTTCTCCTAATCCAATCAGCGCAACAACTGCTGCTATGCCAATAAAAATGCCCAACATTGTCAGCCATGAGCGCAGCTTTCGTGACCTGAGATTATTGAACGCAAATAGAATATAATCTTTGTTCATAGTTCAACCAACCTAAACAATTCTCCATAAAATTTCTTTGCTCTGTCAAGTGATGTTTTTGCTTTGGCTTCTTTTGCATGTTCAGTCGTGCTATACTGGAACACGCTCCTCTTTTCACGTTCTTTTTCAAAATCTTCAAGCATTTCATCCGTTTGAATCAATGCAAGTGCTTCGCTCTTCGATTCTTGGTATTCATCAATAAATGACTGTTTTAATCTGTGACGGACAAATACAATGAGCGCATCTGCTGTAACTTTATGTGCAACTTTGTACCCTACTTTATAACCCTTCACACAAAGCACAGCATTAGCTATATAGAACATCGAATAGTATGAACAGACAATTGTCCATAAATATGACTTTTCTTTAAGCGCGTGCTCAGCCATACGTAGACTATCTTGCGCATTAATGATCAGAACAGTAACAACATTTCTATCTTTTTGCAACTTCTTGATAAGGCCATCTTCCAGATAGTGCTGAACACTTTTTTCAGCTGCTTTTATATATTGTTCGGTGAGCATATTCAAGTAACCTGTAATAATCCTCTATGCCAATCAGGGGGACATTATATGTATTTGCTTCGGAAACTACCGTAAATTCCTTGCTTCTTGTCATATGAATAAACTCTTCAGGCGTAACATGAGTAATATGGATATCCAATGGTAATATAGAAAGCACCTTAATCTCTTTTTCACTTATTGTGAGAATATCATAATCTGAGTGCTTCGTCTGTTTTCCTTTTGCAAACGAGCCAAAAAGCAGCGCAACAAACAGAAAGGGCACCTCGGCAAGATGCTTCAAAATCAATCTAATATTTTTATTCTTTATAATACTCTCCCGCCTTTCATATTCCGCCTGAAATAGCAGCGGATGAATCTTCGGCGTAAGCACCACTCTTCTCACATTTCCAAACGGCTGAATTTCTATCAGCGACGCTTTCTGTAATTTAGCAACCAGCGTATGCGCATTTTTATAATCCATTCCAATGGCTTCAGCAATCGTTTTTATGTTGTGGTCTTTATTTCTGTTGCTGAGGAGATACTTCAATATCACAGTTTCCATCATGGTATTGATACCATACTACTATGGCTTTATAAACATTATGGTTATATCTCGTTATTATTATCCTTTCCTATGCTTCCCTCTTTTGTACAAATAATACCCCCCATATCCAATGCCACCGATCACCGCAACCGTGAAAATAAACCGAATCAACCCAAATATAATCGTCAACAGCAATCCGCTGCTTCCTGTCCGCAGTGGCACGGTAATGGTCTCCTTGAACATTTTATTTGTAATATCTCTATAAGCAAGCACAACCGGCAGCTCAACTTCTTTATCATACGTGCGTAATCCAATCGAAAAATCTGCGGTTTCAAAATCATCGCTGTCGATGTTGCCAACATAGATTTCAGGTGCTGACACGATATCATAATTCTCGCTCTCTTTGAGTGTCGCACTGACTAACTTAATGTCAGTCAACCCTCTGTTTACAATTTTAAATGTGACAACACCATTTTTATTCTTGGCATCAATTGTCGTCTGGTCAACCGTCACCAATATATCCGGCCGTGACGTTATCTTCAGCCCGATAAAGTCTTCTTTTTGCTGAGATGTGCCAGTCTCATCGGTATACGACACCTTCAATGGTATCTTATACAATCCACCGGTTGCATCAGGCAATGCAGTCATCTCAAACGTGACACTTCGCTGCGTGTTTGAGTTGATTTGATACAAATACTCCTCTGCGGTTGATTGTGTGGGTACAAATGGCACGCTTGCCGACAAATTCAGTTTGACATTGATATTCCTCAGCAATGAATCAGCGTTATTTGAAAGCGTCAATTTCAGCTTGAAATCGTCTCCTGGCGCAACAACCTCAGGTTCGGTATGGATGCCGCGGACCACCAGCTCAACATCTCTCGTTTCAATATCAATGGGAAAATCTTCATAAGTCCGCACGCTTCCGCCATACGTCACGCGCAAATCAATCTTTTCTTCCGTTTCAACAGCATTTTCATCAACTTTTACTTTAAACTCAACAATGCGTGCATCCGCACCGCTTAATCCGGCGCGCACTTTTCCAATGTCAATAATACTCTCGCCGTATACACTCAGCGGATATGTAGCAACTAATTCCACTTTAACATTTTCAGTCGTTGCCGTGCCATTATTTTGTATCTGAAACCGCAGTGTTGCAACTTCGCCGGGCTCGACTGGATCAGGCTCCTGGTTCAGCAGCTGCACAATAAAATATGGTGTTGGTATTTGCACTCCTGCAGTGCTTCCCTGTTTTGATGATGCAGCATAGCCCAGCGAAGCAAGCACAATAAATGCCAGTAAAAATACAATCACCGTTCTCATCAATATCAGCTCTTTATCTTCCTGTCTTTCACAATCTGTCCATCTTTCAACTCAACAACACGTTCTGCATGTTGTACAAGGTCAACGTCATGGGTGACCATGATGATTGTCTTGCCTTTCTTGTGCAGTTCAGCAAGCATCTTCATAATACTTGCGCCAGTGACGCTGTCCAGATTCCCTGTCGGCTCATCTGCTAGTATTACATCTGGATCATTTGAAAGTGCCCGTGCAATCGCAACGCGCTGCTGTTCTCCCCCGCTTAATTTTGTGGGCAAATGATGCAGCCGATGCCCTAAACCGACCAGTTCAAGCAACATCTTCGCCCTTTTTAATCTTTCCGCACTTGATACACCATAAAACATCATCGGCAGTTCAACATTCTGCACCGCTGTCAAACTGGGAATAAGGTTGAACTGCTGGAATACAAAACCTATTTTTTTCCCTCGCAGCTGTGCCAGCTCGCTTTCGCTCATCTTGCCGATGTCTTTGCCGTCCAGCAGTATTTCTCCTTTCGATGGCACATCCAGCGCACCCACAAGGTTCATCATGGTGCTTTTGCCGCTTCCGCTCGGTCCAAGAATGACAACGTAATCACCTTTCTTAATGGTTAGATTAACATTTTTTGTTGCAACAACGTGAACATCGCCCGCGAGATATGTTTTCCAGACATTTTTGAGTTCGATGATGGGGTGCATGGTGGTGTGATAACATAATCATTTAAAGCTTTATCACCAGAAAACCTTATATATCTACAATCTTCCGAGCACATATGCCCATCAAAGACCTTCAAGCACGCCAAGGCAACGCTGAAGTTACTGCTGCTCTTATTGAAAAAGGCGACGTGAGAGAATTCTCAAAATTCGGCAAGACAGGCAGAGTATGCAACGCAACACTCGAAGACGAAAGCGGAAAGATAAGTTTGACGCTTTGGAATGATGATATCGATAAAGTGAATGCAGGCGACACCGTAAAAATCACCAATGGCTGGGTTGGCGAATACCAGGGCGAATTGCAATTAAGCACCGGCAAGTTTGGAAGCATTGAAGTAGTAAAGAAAGAGACCCCACAACCAGCTGAAAAAAAACCAAAAAAATCAAAGAAAAAAGACGACGACGAAGCGCCGATGAAAGATGAAGAGCTTGTTGATTGGAATTAAGCTTACCAAAACCCTTATAAACGTACTATTTGTTTTCGCATTTCTCTGGGACGGTAGCTACAGACTGGGAGAGCACTCGGCTGAAGGGTCGTTACTTTGAAACCGAGTTGTCATGGGTTCAAATCCCATCCGTCCCACTTTTTCTAAATAAATATAATCAATTGAATTATTGCTATCTTAAAATATGACAAAAGAACTGTATTATTTTGACACTTCTATATGGATAGACATCTACGATAAGCGCGGCTATAATGGAGACGTAGCAATGAAACTTATGGAAAGAATAATTATAAATGATGATATCATCGTTTATTCTGACGTTGTTGTAATTGAATTGAAGAAACTTGGATTTTCAGAATTTGAAATCAATCAAATGCTCAGCATTGCGAAGCCAGATCATATCAAACGAGTTCATTCCACAGCAAACCAAATCCAAGAAGCTGGTAATCTATCAAAGCAGCGAAACATTCCATTGCGTGACGCAGCTCATGCAGTTCTGTCACGAGATCATATAGCTCAGTTAGTCTCACGAGACTGGGATTTTGACAAGTTAAGGGACATAACAAAAACAAAGAAACCAGAAGATTTAATCTAGGCGAACACCCAGACTCTTTGCAATTTCTTTCACTGCCTCTTCTCCGGCTTTATTAAGGTCATCCTTAGTAACATTTCTTGACTTCTTGCCTGCACCATACACATGCTGAAGCCGTAATAGTGCATCTTCTTTTTCCAAATCTTTTATTTTATCCCTGACTGCTTCTCGAATGAATTCTGTTTTAGTTGAATATCTGTGCTCTTTCATCACATTCTCTATGTCGTGCACAAAATCTTCTTCAAATCTCACCGATATAGTTTCCATTGTAAGACTAGGTATTACATTGTAATATATAAAGTTTTCGGGTAATATGGCATGAATTTGAGTTCCTCAGTGAAGAGAGCGCAACATGGTTGAACCGCGCTAAATAAAAATTCGAGCTTACAAAAACTATTTCTTAGCCTTGGGCACTTGATTATACCCAATAGAATGGTCATTTGATTTACATTTAAGAATAAACTCTATTTCTTTTTTATTTACTTCTGCATCAGATGCGTCTTCTGATTGCCAAAGAATTTCTCGCCTAATGGTAAAATCTTTCTTTTCTGCATCAGCAAAATCTTTTTCAAGAATTTTACTATCGGGACTTCCAAAATATCGAAATGTTCCTGTCAGATCTTTTCCAATATAGATTTTACCGTTTGGGTAAGTTATCCTATATATCCACTTCATACCCCTAACCCCCAATCCCTTGGAGTATCTGCGACGCAATGATATTGAACATCAGCATCACGCTGAAGCATATCACTACATACAGCAGTGTCGCATTGAACGTATACGTCCCAACTAAATATCGCTCCTGTGCTGCATCCGCTCCATTCTCAATGCCATTCGAAAGTATCGTCAATATATATGTTATCTGCACAACATACAGTCCCACAATAATCTGAAAATAATATGTAGGCACGCCATTGCCAAACAGCGACACTAAATTACCCAAGCCGCCGCCCGCTGCAAGATCTGTTCCCTGCTGTGAAAATGACGCAATTTGCGCGCTCAGTCGGTTCAATATCGTTGTAATCATCGACGTAATCCCAATCACAATGCCTGCAATTGCAGGCGTCAAAAATTTAATCTGCCCTTTCATTGATGATATGATCTCTGCAAGCAAATCCTTCAGCCGCTCATCGACGCGATGAATCTCTTTGATATAGCGAGACATAGAAATAAGTGCCTCAGCAGCGACTCGTGGCCCTTTTTTGCTTCCCTCAACCAACACTTTCATGCTGCTCTCAATAATCTTTGACGGGTAATACGCAAGCGCACCATTCTTCGGGTCAAAAATAGCACTATCAATACTCATGCCCAGCTTTGTTATGTTGTGATGCACAAATGCAAAAAAATCACCGCTCGTCGTCCCTTTCATCATGTTCGATACCTGTCCGAATGCAATTTCAGCAGGAATGTTATCCCCTAATCGATTGCCGAGCTGAAACAGCGCAGATGCAAACTC
Source organism: Candidatus Nanoarchaeia archaeon (assembly GCA_035289325.1). Lineage (GTDB taxonomy): Archaea > Nanobdellota > Nanobdellia > Woesearchaeales > JAGLXL01 > DATDXM01. The sequence continues at coordinate 6,182 of DATDXM010000067.1, read as the reverse complement.
CTGCTCTAACCTTTTGGTTTTATCACGGATGCCTATTACATTCTTGCTTCGCATTTTATAGTACAGCCCGACACCAACACCAAAGCTGAGCGTCACAAATAACGACAGCAGCGCAGCGCCAATGCCATATGGTCCAGCTTTTGCTTCTTGCGCGCAGATGTTCCCTGTTAAGCAGATATAGCCCAGCAATGCAAAATTCCCATCTCCAAATGGAATCTCGAAGCTTGGATCAAACGCATGAATCAGCAGCGGACTTATACCGATTAAAAAGAACACCGCAAAAACAATGCCTGCCACAAACAATGGTGTGATCGCAATTTCTTTTCCGCCGATGCGCAGCAGCACATTCTTGTACTTTGCAAACCGCTCATCTTCGCCAATATCAGTCTGTCCATACCCTGTTGGCCGTTTGGACAATACGACTTTTGTAATGAAATAAACGCTCACCGGCAGCAGTACATTATATAACGCCCCTATTGTCAATGCAATCTGTCCGGGCGACGTGTCATTTGTCATGAAGCTCACAACTAACGGCAATATGACCAGGCCAAGAATCGGCAGGATGACACCCAACATATGCAGCATCGTCACTGGGCTTTGCAAATTGTGTGCGTAATGCAGCATTTTCTCATATGTCTCGGATAGCATGACAGATAACGCCTTATCAAGTGAATCAAGTCTCCTGCTCTCGCTCGGCTCGTATAATGAGCTTTCAATCAAATGAAACGCTTCAATAAATTCCCTGTTCCATTTTTCCCAGGTTTTCAAATAATTTTCAATAGAATCCTTGATGCTTTCATACGTGCCTGTCTCAACATCCCATAATATTTTTCGAAGATCGAGCGACATCGGCGGCCCAATATGATCTGACGTGAACTCGATTGCCCGTTCTAGGTTTGATGTGTGCCGCATGAAAGTCACAACGTAAAAAATACACTGCACCATCTGGTTGCTGGACTTCAGCCGCCAATTATTTGCCCAAAAGTCAGGCAGTTTTTGAAACGGTAATATCAGCACTAAGCTGCCAACGCCCAGCAGCAGCACAAAAAACAAACTTTCAAAAACAAGATATGCAAGTAATGTCCCAAACACCATCATGATGATGGGCACAAGCACTGCAAACGACAATGTGCCTGTGGGTGTTACATCAAGATGCGTAATCCTTATCGCATCTTCAAGCTCAGCAGCACGCACTGCATCAGGCCGGACTTTTACAATGCGCTCAGCGATGCCGCATGCTTTTTCATATAACGTCAAATGCTTTGGAAAAAAATTCTTTTTAAATTCAATATATTCATGAGATATCACACGCTCGGGCATCGGCAGTGGCCCTAAGCCAAGCTCTTCCCGTATCCTTTCCTTATATTTCACAAGCAACTCATCCATTATGCCACCGTGCGCACCGTCTCATGCCCATTCTGTTGTTTTACGCTTCTTTTCAGCCACTCATTGAATTGGAACAGCACGCGCTTTGAATCAATTTCCCCTACTTCCTGCTTGACACTGTCAAGGATGCTGTGGAACATATCATTTGAGTGTGCAACAAACGGCGCTTCAAGAATCTCAAAGTTTTTTGTTTTCTGTGCAATGTCTACAATTGCTTGTTTCACATCTGCGCGGAGCTGAATATTTTCCCAGACTGCATCCCATTTGCCTGCGTATTCTTTGATGCGTCCTGCAATATCTTTCAGCACTTCAGAATTGCCGTTGCGCAATTCATCCGTTACCTCAAGCGCATCTTTCTTTGGATTATAGGTCATCAAATCAACAAACCCATTCTCGCGCAATGGATCTTTCTGCCATGTCTTGCGCACTTCAGTTATTTGCAGCACGCGGCGCTGCTTTCTCAGCCCTGCAGCAGTTCGGACAGGATTAGCGATAACAATAAGATCGGTTGCTTTGAAGCTTGTCCGTGGCACCCCGATGTCATTCACGACGCGGTCGAACACACCATAGGGTGAAGCAGCATGAATCGTGCCTGCAACAACATTTGCAGCCGCGCCGACACGCATTGCTTCGTATAATGCAATTGCTTCGGTGCTGCGCACTTCGCCGATGATCAGCGCACTATCACCTAAACGCAGGGTTGAACGAATGCCGCGCGTCGCGCTCACTTCAGACGTTTCTTTTCCTGCAAGTGAGCTCGCAACTTTTAACGGCTGAATATTGTAGCCGAGCTTGCGCAGTGCATCCGTTGGAAGTTCGAGCGTGTTATGCGCGATGACATTATTTACAACAAAACTTTCGCACTCTGGAACTGAAATATCATAAACATATCCTTCATGTTCTACAACGTCAATGCTTCGAACTTCGTCCCACATGATATCTGAATGTGCAAGCTGCTGTAACTGTTGAACAAGAGCCGTTTCTTGCATGTCGCCGACAAGTCTTTGTAATTTTGAGCGCCCGATATCATAATTATAATGAACATAATCATTTGCTTTTCTTCCAAAGCAAGACTGAAGCGAGGCTCGCATGCTCTCTGTGAGCGGAATAGTGTCTGTGCTATCATGTGTTGATTTCTTTGAGCAGCGAGCTGCAACCCTTTCATTTTTATATTTCTGGAGGAATCCTATATGATTTCGAAAAAGCGTCCAGTCTCGTACAGTTGAAATGCCTGCGTTCGTCGTTCCATCTTTTCTTTTCTTCCCAATGCGCAGCGAAATGCCAAAAATTGAAAGCAGTGTTTGTATATCGTGTAATAACCCTTGTGATGCAAGTGGTATCACAATTTCTTTTGACGCTGCACACCCATCTCCTGTAAAAATACCGCAAAGAACATACCCTATCTGCTGCTGCGATAAATTAAACACCCATGGGGGGATTCTCTTGGTGTACGCATTTCCTTTGAGCCCTAAAATCTCACGCATGACGTGGCGCAGAGAATTTGAATTGAGCATTAGCGAAAACTCATCCGAATGTTTCTTTACATTGCATCCAAATTGAGCAGCTATTGCATGAACAAGCGCTTGTTCTTCAGGCTCGCCAACAGAAATTATAACTGTGTTTTTATCATAACATCCATCAGCAATCCATAATCCCACAAAAGTCAAAAATTCCCGCGTAAATTCTATATGGAGTGGGATTGGCGTTGAGTTTTTTCCATACTTAAACTGTCCTTCAACGGATGAAATGCCTAAATCTTGTGCGATGTGAACAGGAAGCATGCCTAAGCGTATCCAGCGCTGTATTGTGCATTTAGCATAGCCAGATTCTTTCCCTAATTCCATAATATCCATACGCCTATCATTCAAAAATGAACACAGTGAAGAGCTAACAATAAACCCTTTATGGAGCATCGGTAGAATGTTTATGCCTTTCTTATCTCCATTCTGAAGCGGCAACATTCGAGGTACAGCTATTCTGCTGCCTTGTCTAAGATCTTTTGTTTTAATCTCTTTAATGTCCGTTCCGTCTAACGTGAAGAGTGAATGGTCGCCCGTTACTTTAATCTCTCGTCCAGTCCTAGTTATAACCTTGTAGATGGGTTTGCCTGCTTTATGGCGAATAAATTTTGTTGGCGAAGATAAAACAATTCTACCTTTTTTATCCATCGCAAACACTTCTATATGCTCTGTGTTCCCTGCTATTTCATGACCGCTCAGGTTATACCAAAAACCATGGTTGGCGAGAAGATTATCAACAATAGCGCCAATCGTCGTGCGCTCAAAGCGCCCATTTTTTTTAATAAGCATCTCAGCATCGCCTGTAACACTATCCTCTATCGTGATTATCCTATACCGTCGCATAATCTCAACAAGCATACTGCCCAACAAGCTGGTCTTTCCGCTGGAGCGCGTTCCCGCGATCAGCATTGTGCGCGATCCATCGATGCAAAACCACAACAGCCCTGCGGCAAACGAATTCAACATCCCTGTATGAATAAAAAGTGGCAGCGTCCACGGCTTGTCCCTATGCCTGCGAAACGAAAACGCCAGCCCGCTCGGATTAAGTGGCTGCGTCACAGCTGCTACTCTGCTCGTCATGCCGGGTATTTTCAGTTCAGTATCAAGAATGGGATTCGCTTCATCCAGCGGCCGTCCAGACATTAATCTCAACTTTGTCGCCCAGCTTTCCGCTTCTGCTGCTGTTGGAATGATGTTTGTCTGGCAGTCATCAAAATCCTGATGGACGATAAATATAGGCGCTTCTCCCATCGGTGAATTGATTGACACATCTTGAATTTTTGGATCCTGTAATAATATCTCAATTAAGCCAAAGCCAACCGTGTAGCGCAATAGTACGCGTGCAAGCTCTTCAACTTCAGCCTGTGACAACACAACCTGATGCGTGGTTGCCAAATCTTGGATTAAATCCAGCCCGACGTTATAGAATACTTCACGCATCCGTTCGGCATCGACAAACTCTTCTTTCGTCGGCTTATGCTCTGCAAGCACGCGCCGTGCCGTATCTAATATCTCATATTTCTCTTCAGAAAATTTAAATTCCGGGGGGACAACGTGATACAGCGTTCGCACATCATCAGGAAATCCGAAAATCGTTACCTCTGAATCAGCGGTTTCATAGCTGTCAAGCACTTCTCCTTCCGTCGGGTATGCGGCCATTAATTTTGCGAACATGAAATCCGGTCGAATTAATGGATGGAACAGTTTGCGGTAAATGTCCCGATCACCTGCTTTATAGCCTACGAGCAATGGCTTCGCAAGCTGAATCAGCCTTGTTTTTTCCAGCGTGTCACCAATCCAGTCCATCACTGAGGTAAAATATTTCGTGCAGCGGTGCTCTTCTTTATCGATAGCAGCTTCTTCGGTTATTTTTTCGCTGCGCTGCAACCGCCGCAGCTGAACATATGCAGCAATCGGATCACCTTTCAGTGTATCGGTAATCAGCCGCTTCAGCGTGGTATAGCTTGTCTGTAAATAGCGTTCGCAGCCCGAAGTCACACAGAGCGTGGTATAGTTTAATCGCTGCTCTTTACTCAGCCGCCGATAGAGATGTGCAATCTCATTGATGATTTGCGTCTGCGGGTAATCGTATTCGTAATCTTTTTTCTGCACCAGCACAACACGGGTGACATTGCTGACTTGCGCCAACAGATCCATGACTTTTGACATGCAGATATCGCTGTCTTCGATGGATGGCGCAAACGCGCAGTCGTTGCAATCAATTTTCAGAACTTTGTCATCTCCTTCCTCGATGATATCATATGCAAAACACGCGCGCTTTTCAAATAAAGCCATTGTCCCTCTTTTTCTGCACAGCGGCAGATAGTTCGTTCTAATTGCGTTATGTTTAAATACATTTAGATTTATCTATGGGACTAGCAGATCTGATGTGCTCAAGAACACGCTAGGCATTTATTCCGTAGCATGTTTTTGACAGGTTATGATACTGCGGCATACAGATAGTCAGCATTCACCATGGCAGACGAACAAAAAAAGGGGTTATTTAGCAGGCCGCCTGTTCCTGTACCAGTTGCTGAGAATTTGGACGTTAATGCATTGCGTTCTCGTTTGCGTCTGCTGGAAGAAAAAACAACAAATCTCAACCGTAAGATTGAACTGCTGGAGAACAATTTCGTTAGCAGCAACAAAAAAAGGAATGAAACGCTTCGTTCCGTTGATCAGGATGTTCTTGGTGTCAAGCATGAGATTGCAGATTTCAGACATAAGATTAGCCTTATCGTTGCAGAGCTGAAGATGACAGCGGGCAAAGACGAATTAAATTCTCTCAAGAGTTATCTTGATTTGTGGAACCTGACGCGGTTTGCAACACGTGAAGAGGTCGAGCGAATGATTAATGAGAAGATGCAGATGAAAGAGGAGTAGATTATTCTAAACAGTAGAATTGCACTCCGTCAGCGCCATGGTGGCGTGCGATAAAATTAGTAGGCGGCAATATATGGGCGGAGACTGACCGGGGGACGCCCCATCGGGGTGGTCGGTAAAGCGTGGAGGAGCAGAGCGACGACACGACCGTCTCCCGCCATCGTTGTTGCCGCTGAAAAATTATAATATTTCAAGTACAGCATAAGATTTATATGCAGGAAACATATCTCAAACAGAGGTGATTGTGTTGGCTCAGACTCAGCAAGTTCTCGAATTGCGTCAAAGAGGGTTGTCGGACAACCAAATAGTACAAGAATTGCAAAAGAAAGGCATGTCCACACAACAAATTTTTGATGCGCTTTCTCAGGCTGATCTGATGGGTGAAACGCCTCA
>DATDXM010000066.1:0-4670 GCA_035289325.1 Candidatus Nanoarchaeia archaeon | reverse complement strand
ATACCGAGCTCGGCGAGCACGTTGTAATTTTCTCCACCAAAAAGAATACTTTCGATTTGAGCATGATCACCTTCGTTACTGCTTTCAATTCCTGTGAATCTTCCGTTTTCAATACTCAAGCGAACCTGTTGCGCTAAAGGGAATGGGCCACCCCATCCTGCTGGGATTGTGATGTAGCCGTTTGAATTTCCTTCATGCACAGGCACAACAAACGCTTCTGCACCAGGCAGGTTTCCATATTCGCCTGGCTTTGTCATCATACCACTGGATTCTTTGACAAGTGATGGATCGACTTCAACGGTGATGTCTGTATCTTTGCCGGTCACTCTCACGTACCTACTTGCACGAAGGTTGGCTGCAACCTCTTTCGTCGCTCTGTCGACGTTCGCATAATCAACATTCATTGGCCCATCTTCTGCAAACATCTCTAATCTGAATGTTGGCATGCTTGCGATGCGTGCGCCTTGAGCGGTGAGATGTTTTCTGAAATCAGTGTGCGTTAATGAATAGCCTGTTGGCAGGAATATGACAGCATGATCTGCTGCTTTTTCGTACAATGCCTGTGGCGCATCTGCACCGTGGCGAAGTTCTGTCGGTGAATATGCAAGAAAACTCAATCCTGAGCCAATCTCAGAGCGAAGAACATCGTGCATTCGCTGAGCTACTTCAAAAGATGCTCTTAATCCTGCTTGCACTTGCTGGTCAGATGAGCCGTTTGGAAGCTGTGCAATAATCGCAACTCTCTCGCCATTTTGCCACCCCATGTTTATATGTAATGCTTTACGAATTGCGTTGTCGATTGTGTCGGACATATTTTTCACCTGTCTATCTATTAGTTATTTTTAGTTCTTTTCTCTTGCTCTTTAAAATAGTTGTGCTAAGTTTGCTTATACACTTCTCTTGGGCGCTGCAGCCCTTTTGGTGAATTAAAATCCAGCGCTTCTGCTAGGACTGAAACATAATATTCTCCGTGTGTTTCGAGCTCGCTCTGTTTCAACTTTTGTTTCACTGTTGATATTGTGTTTCGCGCACCAAGCGCTAACTTTAGCATCTGTTCTGGCAGACGAATAATGTCATCTGGTTTCCACAGCTCAGGATTATTTCCACATTGTTCACCGTATGTAAAAAATTCTCGTATCTCACTCATCATTATATCTCTCGGCCGTATTGTTCCTGCGTGCGGTTGCAGCTCGTCAACTACCTCTTCAAGTGCAGCTTCTATCGGGCCGAATCTGTATATCTTTGTTGTTCCGCCTCTCCCTGTTTTTCTGGAGTGCATTATTCCTTGTTTTTCAAATGCTGACGCAACGTATTTAGCATCATCATCGCTTATTCTTTTAAATGCAATGTATCCCAAAAGAGCTGGGGTCGTTTGCGCTTCAGGATCTGGGATGAGAATTCTGCTTGCAAGGCTGTGCTTCACTCCTCTCAATTCCCCAACACTAATTACAGCTCGCTTTTCTCCGACTTCGTCTGCCGTTTTATCGTCTCTCATCCTTTTTCTGTATTCTGCCCTTTTTGCAAGGTAATCATTCCGGTCATGTGCAAAAGCTTCATTATCTAATGATGCTTTTTTTCTCGCAGCGTCAAGCTCTGACTGCAATTCTGTGCTCTTTTGCTTATACAATTCAGCTTCCCTTCGTGCCGTGTCAAGCTCTGATTTGTATTTCTGCTCCAATTCTTTACGCATATTGTCTGCTGCTCCTCTTATTGTGTTTAGGGGAATAATCTTTTCACTTGCTTCTCTCAATTCCTTATCCTGTTGTATTAATTTTCTTTCAAGATCTTGTTTTTCTTCACAAAATCTCTGGTATGCCTGCTTGAATTTTTGTTCTACGATCTTTGCGTGGCTGCTATCTTCGCGTGCATTTTCGAGCTCCGCTTTACTTGATGCAAGCTGTGTTTCAAGCGATGCGATTTTCTGCTCGTACTGCTTTTGTGCATATTCAGCTGGAGTTTTTTCTCCTGGTTTTTGTGTATCACTTGCAGAAACAACTCCAAATGCAGCTTCGAATAATCTTTCACAGTAACCCTTGAACGTTGCTGCATCACTAAATTCTGGCTGAATGTTCAGAATGTCGCCTATGTCATTCAATGCTGTTTTTGCTCCGTCTATTGTGAGGTAACCATTTCCCTGTGCTTTTTTCAGCTCGTCATTTTCTCGTGTAAGAGCTCTCACTTGGTGCTCAAGAGCACGCCTATGCATGCCATCTTTGACTGGCTCGATTTCATCCCGCTGGAGCCTTCGAATAGTAGTTCCGTTTGAGGGCATTCTATCATAATTTTCAGAAGATCTTACTACGTATCCGGCGTTGTCACCATCTTCGAGAAATGCAAGCACTGTTGTTTTTCCCGCTGTGCAGTCTGCCTTTATTTTTTTTGCAAAGCGTTCAGCTGCTTCTGTCGTTCTGCATGTGACAGCGTACGTATGCTCATGCTCTTGACCCATACTTTGCCGCTTGCTCGCCTTCTTAAAAGCTTTGCGCTGAGCATTTAAATAGGGTGAGTATTGGTCATATAATGGACGAACAAAAGAAACGCAAAAAGAAAAAAATCGGCGACTGGCTTATTGATGACACCGATCATCCTGTGCACGAAGATTATGTCAAACAGGAGCCGATAAAGAAATGATCCAGATTTATTGGATTGGCGCGAAATCGCTTCGCGGCACTGCCAGCTCAGTCGGTCAAAACCGAGATGTAATATTATCACAACCAGGCGATTGTTGTTTTTTTATTGGTTTTGAACGCAACGAGAACAGAATATATGCACAGCCTCCTTCGCTCATTAATGGCAGTGCTTCATTTCGCACCAATCTGGAGTGTATATGATCCAAGAACACAGCGCAGGCGCAATCATTGTTCACAACGGCAAATATCTGCTGCTCAAGTATAAATTCAAGACCGTTTATTGGGATTTTCCGCGCGGCAATATCGAAGCAGGTGAAACTGAAGAGGAAGCTGCGCGGCGCGAAATTCGTGAAGAAACGGGCATCACTGAAATTATATTTGTCCCAGACTTTAAAGAACAGGTGGGATGGTTTTACAAGAAAGATGACCAACAGGTCAGAAAAAAAGTGACGTTCTTCTTATGCACGACTAACCGACACCATGTGACACTGAGCAAAGAACATATTGGCTCAGCTTGGCTCTCGTTTGATGAAGCAATTGAACAGCTGACGTATGCGACGGCGAAAAAAGTTTTGGTGAAAGCGCATGCACTCGTTCAGCATTTTCAGAATTGAACACGCTTTCTTAATTCTTGTTCGAGCTGTTGTGGATTGCTGTATAAAATAGCATCGATGCCGAACTCCTTGGCGGCGTTTACAAATGACTGGTCGTCATCGATGAACACTATATCTGATTTTTGCATCTGTGCTTCACGCACTGCAATCTTAAAAATTTTCTGCTCTGGTTTGCGCGCGTTTACTTCGCATGATAAGATCACAGGATCAAAGCCGTTGTAAGTGCCTCTTGCCCGATTAATTTTCACATGCGGTGGGATTGTATTCGATAAAATTCCTGTTTTATGGCCTGTGGCTCGAAGCTTGCTTGCGATTTTTATTATTTCCGTGTCAATTTTTGTATCTCGTGCAAAGCTGTCGCTCCATAATTTGTCGTAGCCCATTGGCAACCTGTTGAATTGGGTGTGTTTCTTGAACTCCTGCCAGAATTGCTCGTCGCTGAAATCACCGCGCTGATACGGCGCTTTCAATGTGCTCATTATCTGCGCGACTTTTTCGCTGCTGAGACCGGTAGCGCTGGCGATTATGTTATGCTCGTCTGGCAAATTTTTTAGAATGACGCGGCCGACATCAAATAAGACGCATTTTTTATCTTCAGGCATTATCCAACAATCTCCCCATAGCCAATCAATCTAAATCGTGTGCCTATACGGCGGGAGATTGTGACACGCGCGCCTTTTGCTGCGCATACTGGTTTTTTTAGTACACAATGAACAATTCCTTTTTTTAACTCAGTAACGGTGCCAACAGTCGCAGCTGCATTCACGTTGAGCATCAATATCTCTGCTTTTGCTATCGGCTTTACTTCAACTTCTTCTTCTGCGCCAACGACGCGCTTTAGAAGTACAGCTTTGAGATTTAATTCATACCACACCGGCGGAAGTTTGCCTGCGCGGCCTGCAACTGAACCTGCAAGGCTGTCTGCTTTTACGACCGAAGGATCGAGAAGTGTGAGAACTCCAACTGAGCCGCCTGGCCCGAGCTGTTCAACTGATGTGCCGCCTGTCTTCAAGCCAACAATTGTCGTTGTCAATGGCTGCCATTCGGGCTTGTTCTTGACCATGAGCATGCGGCCTGGCCGCAACTCTATCTGATCATTTACGTTGAATACGCCGCACAACAATGTGCCGCCAAGAACACCGCCATTCATCAGTTCAATCTTTGTGCCTGGCTTGTTGACATCAAATGATCGTGCAACGAGCATCAGTGGATCTGCGTTTTTGTCCCGATTGGGTGTTGGGACTACTTCTTCAATTGCCTGAATAAGGACATCAATGTTTGCGCCGCTTCGTGCGCTGATTGGGATGATTGGCGCGTTTTCATAATTTGTGCTTTTAAGGAATTCTTTTATCTGCTTGTAATTGGCAAGCGCCTCTTCTTCGCTGACTAAATCAATTTTGTTTTGCAGCACAATAATATTTTTTAT
>DATDXM010000065.1:0-7061 GCA_035289325.1 Candidatus Nanoarchaeia archaeon | reverse complement strand
TCTGTTTGATATAATTCACAACGCATATTTTGACAAACTACACGAATTTGACCTCTTGGACGTGCCATACAAATCACCTTTTCTTCCAAGAAACCAGTAAAGAATACCAATTAATAAAGATACCTATTTTAGGACACTACCGATTTACTTCGTAGAGTGCTTCCATTACTTTTTGAAGGTCTCTTAACGAATATACTTGCTTTGTGAGAGAATTTCCTTGTTTGGGATTATCTCTATTTGCAATGCTGATCTTGCTGAATATTTCTACCAATTCTTGAATATAATCTCTATCATGAATATCGTTCATTATATGAGGCAGCTGTCTCAGCTCGTAGAAAAAATCATTATTCCCGCGATCAGCCATTCCTGATTCGATAACATCAAAATTCTCAATTATAACGACGGCCTGTTTTCTGTACGACTCGATAGGAAAATGATACTTCCTCAGCAATTCGACGAATGCAGGATCAGCAAACTTATAGACTTCGCGAAGTTCGCCCTGGAGACCGCTTATCCAAAATTGGACCTGAGCTATAGACTGTTTCACTTCATTTAATGTTTCGAGCACTTGGTTTGGTGATGAATGTCCTACGGGAATTCTGTCTATATTGCTGTTCAATTCAATAATCTTTTCTCGCAGTTTTCCGCCGCGAAATGATGTCATCTTCAGGATATTGGCAGTAAGAACTTTGACTTTCTCATCAATATTTCCAATTCATTTCCTCAATTCTGATGGGCATCTCTTTACCAGCAATTGCAACTCTTCTTCAATTTCCGCATATGTTCTTTCAAATTTATATTCGCTTCTTCCTATGTACTTGAGGTCTTTCATTATAGAAGAGATAGACCTTCCTTTCCGGAATCCTGATTCTGTTACGATTAGATCTTTTTCAAGTAATTTGATATCGTTCGCTAAATCATTGACATAGCTGTACTCAGCAGCAAGCCATTTCATTGCTTTCTTGTCACTCTTGTCTAATTCTGTCAGGATGCCCATCTCACACCTCAATCCCAATAAACTGCCGCACTAATATACCGATCACAAACGAAAATGCGGCAACGCCAAGACTAATCAGCGCCATCTCCAAGAAGCGTTTCCAGAATGAATCCTGCTTGATTATTGATGAATATGCAGTGAATATGAAAATGATACTCAATGCGGATGCCAGCGTTATTGCGAGTGCAGCATACGGGTTTGATAGCAAGAAATAAGGAAGCACGAGGATTATGACTGTTCCTAAGTACGCGATTCCTGTGTAGATCGCTGCAGTCAATGGCTTCTGCTTTACTTTCTTTTCCGATTTTATCGAAAGATATTCGGACGCTGCCATTGATAGTGCTGCAGCGATGCCGGTGATCAGCCCAACGACCGCTATAAGTTTTGTCTTCTGTAATGCGAGCGTTAATCCTGCGAGTGCACCGGTCAATTCTACCAGCGCGTCGTTCAATCCGAGGACGATCGAGCCTATATAATCCAGTTTTGTTTCGTGAAGCATCTCGATAATCTTTTGTTCGTGTTCTTGCTCATCTTCGAGAATCTTCTGTGCGTTGGGGATATGATGGACGATGTGCGCGTACATGTGCTGGGCAATGTGCTCTTCGTGCTCCATCAATTTGACGCCGAAACTGATACCGAACAATCGTGATAGATAATAGTAAAAATATATTTTCATCTTGTTGGGTGAGACGTGCTGCTGCGTGTATTTGTGAAAGAAACTGTAATGCTCGTATTCAATCTCTGCGATTTTTTGGAGAACCAGTCTGTTCTTTTTTGATGAGATCTCTGCAAGTTTCCTATAGAGAAAGTGTTCGGTGATCTCCAGCTTCTGCGCTTTAATCAGGCTCTTTTTCAATGAGGCTTGCATGGTTTTGGTATATGTAATTCGTTTAAAAGGTTTTGGGCAAAATTTTTAAATTGAAGTATTATTCTTAATTGTAATGAAAAAGAGTGTCCAGTTATTTTTGAGTTTATTTGTAGTTTTATTGTTATCTTCATGTTCTGATTCTGTTGATGAATTCAATGATGATGTTGCATTACGAATACGCGATGATACTGGATTGCGTTCTATTCATGATCTTGTCGGATATGCGTCTAATTATGATCAACAGGCTGCTTCATATGAAGAGCAGGTTGCAGCGGCGTATTTACGCCAGACGCGAGAAGCAATTGTTGCTGCGGCTCGGGATTTTAGCTCACGAGCAGATCAGGCAACTGCGCAGTCACAGCAGACGATTACAGCGGGGCGCGGACTTATCCAAGCTGGAAATTCAGAGGTGGCGAGTGCTCAACAAACAGTTAATCTTGGTCGTGTTGGTGCCGCTCGTTGTGATACAAAATCTGTTGCGAAGAAAAACAAAGCTAAATGCAGACGAGATGCCTCTTCTCTTGTTTCTTCAGGACAATCCGCACTTAATGTTGCCGCGCAGAAAGTAAATCAAGGCAATGCACAAGTTGCTGAAGGGCAGCGCTTGTCGGCGGCGGCTGATGGATTGCGGCGGTTGGCTGGGCGGCTTAATGATGTGCTTGCAGAAAAAGAACGTCAGGACGAAGCGGCGCTGAGAACAGAATATCAATCGAAGACATCCACTGATGTTCAGAATGAATTGAACAGCATGAATGCTCAGATTACACAGCAGACACGTGACTCACAAGCGCGTGCTGCGGAAGGAAATGCACTTATTCAGCAGGGCAATGCAGACAATTCACGCGGACAACAGCTCATCCAGCAAGGGCGGACGGCGGCTCAGCGATGCGAAACACGGCAGGTTGCTCGGAGACAAAAACCAAAGTGCAGGACTGATGCGCAGGCGTTTGGCAATTCGGGGCGCATACTGGTGAATGGCGCGGCTTCTAAGATTGCTCAAGGAAATGCAAGAATTACTGAAGGACAGAATTTGTTGTTGCAAGCGGATGGCTTGAGGTTTAAGTTAGACTTATTGCAGAAGCTGGCTGAGGAGAGGAAGTTATTCGAGTCACAGCCGAAACTCGCAAGCGATGATGAGATTGATGCGCTTGTGCGAGCTTACGTTGAGGATATTTCTGATTTATCTGAATCTTCTGTTGTTTACAAATACAAACAAATTCTTGAGACAGGCGAAGTGATGCCTGCTGCATTGTCGGATGCTTCGATTCCTATCACGGGACCCAGTGTACTGTACTTTATTGATGAAGTTCCGGGTGCTTATTTTGGGCATAGTTCGCATATTATTTTAGCGAATAAGCAGACGAAGGACATACTTCGAATACAGGGGGAGTGGTATCCTGCGTTCAAAGTTGGTGAACGTGTTACAGCGCTCAGCTGGTCGGATTTTGATGTTTTTTCGGGGACGCCGCCGCTGTTTGAAGTTGATTTGAAATCTTCTGACTTGCAGAATAAGTTGCCTGCGGATGAGACTATTGGCGGGGATGATTATGTTGAAGATTGTCAGCCGGTGCATAAGCATGTAATATTTGTGAAATTGAAACCTAGTACTGATCCTGCTTCAAAAGAATCTGAAGAAGCTATTGAAAAGAGAGCTAATCCTGACAAACCTTCCGGGAATACTTATACTCTTCGCGCAGAAGATAATTTTAAGAGTTTTGACGAACTTAAGCAACGCATTCAAAATCTCTTTAATATTCTTGTTGAATCAGGGTTGTGCAAATGTCCTGAAAGTTCTATCCTGCTGATTATTAGTTCTCACGGATGGGACGGTGAATTTGTTTATAACCCTTCGAGCCCTGAAAACTGGAATGGTCCTACAAGAATCAATATTGCTGATTTTCTCAATAATTTTGTGACAAATCTTCCAAAAGATAAATGTGTTGGCATTCTTGCTGTTTCGTCTTGTTTTTCGGCTGTAACCTGCAATGAACTCGATAAAACCAGCAATAACTGGAACTTTATCGGTGGGTCCGGGGGTACTGTTCAGTGGTCACACATCCCTAGCTTGTTTGTAGATAAAGATTGTCTTGAATTACTTCCTAACGTACAAGCGTATCTTGACTGTGTTGCTACAAAATATAAAACTGGTCTGGCTCGATTTAAGGGATCGCCTTACCCTGGTATTGCTCTTGTAAGTCCAGTTGGTTATTACCCTGCATCTTCCAATGCAGACATTCTTTTGAGCTGCAATGATCAGGATGATGGCGGATTACGAACACTCACTAAAGGTTCTATATCTGTTCTGTATGAAGACTTTGCGTCGCAACAACAACGACCCAATAGAGCAGATGAGTTCTGTTCTCAAGATCGTGCACTGGAAACTGAAGCACGTGTAGATTCTCTCCTTGCTCAGATGACTGATCGCTCTGTGTTTCAATCTTCTAATCTACTTCGTCCTCTCTCGCGTCCAGCTGGCCCATATCTCTGGGAGTTTTGGTGCGATCCTAATAAGAAGACTGGTTATGTAGATATTGTTGAGTGTAATTGTCAGGGTGGCAAATGTATACCTGGGGAGTATGAGCAGCCCCCTTCTCCAGAATGGCTGTGCGATGATTTAGAAGATTCAGGATTGAACTTTAAAATGTCTGGCAGAATTATAGCTGAATTGTCTAATCATCAAGCTTCTGGTGCTGCTCATGAAGTATGTGCTCATACAAATGATCCTGTAAAAGCAAGTGAAATCAAAGCTCTGCTTTCTGGAAGCTTTAACGGTGAAACTGTGAATCGTGTTAATACTTTATTGCAAGAACTCAATGTAGATGGTTTTGGCGACGCATCGTCGTACTTATGGGAACTTTATTGTGACTCCAGCAAAAAAAGTGCTCACCTTGTTGTTCAGGAATGCGAATGTTTCAATCAGTATAGTGCAGGAAATCCTCCAAATTGGGGTGGTCGATGCCGACGCTTCAATGCAAACACCAATCAAGGTTATCCTCCCGGCGCATACGAATAAAAAAAGAAAAAAATCACTCAATTTCAGCCGTAGCTTCTATCGTGGCTTCAGCCGTTGCCTCAGATATTTCAGCGCCCTCTTCCTGCAGTTGTGCGAGCATTTCAGATGCTGCCTCTGCGGCGGCTGTTCCTTCCTCTGCGGCTACTTCAGCTGCTGCCTGCACGATAATGCTCACGACGACGCCGTCAACATCTGATACTTCTACGTCGGTATATGCACTTGCTTCAGCAGTCGATTCTGCGTTATCTGCATTGCCTGTAGTTTCTGACTCAGCACTTGCTTCTGCTGAAGCTTCGGCAGTTACGGCTGTACTGTTATCATCGGCTTCAATGCTTGCTGATGCCTCAGCGTTTGCTTGTGTGTGCACATCAGGCTGTGCTGACTGGACTGGCTCAGCACATTTGCCCTCCGTATCGCCGTGGCCGATGTGCAGAGATCTATAGCTTGCGCCGACTACAATTGTTTTTCCTGTATGGCACATCTGGATAACGCTGCCGGGTATTTTCAGTGGACATTTCCCTTCAGTATTCCCTTGCTTCAGGTGCATTTGCTTATAGCTCTCGCCGACTAAAAATGATTCACCATTGCGGCACATCCAGATGACGTTGCCTGGCTTTTCAGGCTTTTGATAATCTTCACATTTTCCTTCGGTGGCGCCCGTACTTAGTTGATGTTCCCGATAGCTTTTGCCCACTAAAAATGACTTGCCTTCTTTACACATCCAAATAACGTTGCGTGGATCTGGACATTTGCCGTCTTTAGCGTTTTGTCCTAGTTGCCAGTCACGATAGCTTTCGCCAACCTGGAATGATTTGCCTTCCTTGCACATCCATATGGGGCTATCAGGATTGTCAGGCTGTTGGCTGCTGCTTGTATCTGTGCTTGTTGTGCTCGCTTCAGCGTTCGCTTCGGTAGTTATCTGAACTTCTGTGTCATTTGATTCTTCTTTTACCTCTGGAGTTGACTCCTCTGCTGGCGGTGTTGACGATGTATCCGGAGCAGCTGCATCTTCGGTCGTATCGTTCTCCCCATCGTCTGCGTCGTTGCTGTCAGTTTCGCTGCTTGGCGTTTCGCCTGCATCTGATGCTCCTGTATCGTCTGATCCTGCTTCAGCATCTCCAGCTGTTTCTCCTGCTGAACTGTCTGTAGCTTCTTCAGCCAGTGCTATGGGCATTAACATCATCATTAATAGCACTCCCCAAACTCCCAATACCTGTTTTTTTGTTCTCATTTTTTCACCTCGTGTTGTTTTACTATACTTCGTTTTACTTGTTATGCTCTGCGTATTACTGTTTATGCACTGCATTTGCCAGTTTTGGCACCATGATCTTTCTGCCATTGCATATAGCTTACGCCGACCAGGAATGATCTGCTCTCCTTGCACATCCAAATGACGTTGCCCGATGTTGGCTTATCACATTTTCCCATGCGCGCGCCATGCGTCAGCTGCCATTGTTTGTAACTCTCGCCTACTAAGAATGTTTTATTGTCTCGGCACATCCAGATAACTTTTCCTGGCTTTTTGCTGTTGCTCGTTGTAGCTGATCCATCAGCAGCCAATGCCACGGGCGACAAAACCAACAGCAGCAAGACTACGCATATCCCCATTATTTTACTTCTCATTTTTTCACCTCGGTATTCCTATTATAGAAAAACGTGTTATGCATTTGCGCACATCGTTATGTCAAGAACCACCAGTGATCGCTCCCTTCGGTCGCTCAACATTGGTGGCATGACTTATAGTCTTGTGGTTCTTGAGCACAGTCAATATTCCACGAGTAAATAATGGTGGGTCACGCCCACCACCATTCACAGAATTGGTGAAACGCTCAAAAATCTCTGATTTTTGGCGTGCCAGAAATCCATAGGATTTCTGAGCATATTGATGTTTTAAAAATGCTGGATAGATACTTTGTAAATTATAAGTTTCTGAACGCTTTTTTATAATCTATAGATTCGTATACACTTTCGGGGTTGGTGCGATGTTTAGAGTTTTGACTCTGACACATCTTCGGCTATTGCCTCAGATGAATTCGCTTTGTGTCACCGCCATTCGCTCCGCCGATTTAGGAATGTCATCTATGCATATATGGTGCACAAAATTGGTTCAAAGAAATCGGTCCCAGCGAATCTCTTTCAGTGTGCATCGCGTCGCTCAAACAAGCAGGCGGTGCACCATTTCG
>DATDXM010000064.1:0-4547 GCA_035289325.1 Candidatus Nanoarchaeia archaeon | reverse complement strand
AAAATATAAAAAAATTTACTCAACAATCAATGTTCCTTTCATTGTCTTGTAATCTTTCGGGCAAAGCAGCGAGCACATGTACGAGAACTTGCCTGTTTTGTCTGCGGTGAACTTTACTTCTATCTGTTCTCCGTCTTCTATGACTTCATTTATCCTGAATGCGCCAATACTGAAATCGCGCTTCTGGCCGATGCTTTTTACTGTTAATGTTATTTCGTCGCCCTTTGCTACATGGATTTCATCCGGCGTAAATTTGCCGTCCTCTGCAACAATCATAAACAGGTTTTCTACTGTTGGCTCTACTGCTTTTACAAGCTCGACAACAGGTTCTGGTGCAGGCGGTGTGACAACATTACCTGTTATCGGTGATTGTGTTGCCTCTTTCCCGCATCCTATCACAAGCAATGCAGCCAATACTACTATTATTCCACTTATCCATTTCATAAGTATACACCCTCCGAATGTGAGAATTATGAACTGTTTTATAAATCTTGCACTAAAAAAAATAAAAAAATTACAGCTTCTTTAGCACCCATGTTTCGCCTGGGCCGCCGAACAGCAATGCAAGTGCGCTTAAGAAGAGCACCAAGACGAATTCATATCCGCCGTTGCCCACGGAAAAGCCCTTCGATACGTGCACCATGAAGAATGCGACAAGCATGACTACTGCAATGCCCAGCGCAGCTGGTCTTGTCCATAAGCCTACTAATACTAACAGGCCACCAATGGTTTCAATCAATGCAACCACAAGCGCTGCAAACCCTGCTGCAGGCACGCCTAAGCTCTCAAGCCAACCTGAAAAGCCAGCCAAGCCTACGGGTGTCGGGCCAATGTTGAATAGCTTACCTACACCGTGCATCAAAAACACAATGCCCAAAGCTAACCGCACAAATAATAAACTCAGACCTTTATACTTATTTAGGGAATCTAACATTGTTCCACCTCAACTCTATGAGTGTGGGCTGCTTATTTAAAGATTGCGGCACAACATTAATAAGAAGTTGTTTCACTCTTATCTTATGCAAAAAGAGCAGATTGACAGCTGTGTAGTGCTTGAACTCGTCATGAAATCACAATCAGGAAAAGAATTTAGGTCTCTTATTGAGCAATGCCAACGCTATTTTTACTATCTTGCGGAGCGAGAATGTGGTTCTATCTCATTACCTGCTCTTGGTGAAATTTTTCGGGTGCTTTATTCGATTAAGGATGAGGCTATTCGAATGCAACGCTTTACTTTTGTCTGCGATTTGATACGAAAATGTAATATCTCTTTTAACTCGCCTGATCATGAAACATATCGGATTGCAACAACAATTAAAGAGTTTGACACCTTGATTGAGCCTGCTGATGCTTTACGCGTGAGTGAAGCATTGACATCGGGTGCTACCCTTATAACTTTAGATAGAAAGCTTATTGATAATCAGCGTCTCCAAGAGCATTTTAACATTAAAATTAAAGGGCCAGCTTAACGCCCGGTTTTCTCAGTTCTTTAATAAGATCGCAGGCGGTTCCGTCAAATTTAATTCCGCCTTCCATTCTGCTGAATAGATCTTGTAGTTCTTTCTTTTCAGCCTCTGTGAGCTTTTTTGCCATAGGTGTTCTTTAGTAGGCTGTGCTTAAATAGCTTTCTGTTTTGTATTTACTGGACGCAAGGTTTTTATTGGACTGATAAGTTCAAGGAGCAAACGGACCCGTGGTCTAGCGGTTATGACGTAACCTTCACAAGGTTAAGGTCCCCAGTTCGATCCTGGGCGGGTCCATTTCTTTTATCTATTCCCACATCTAAAGCTTTTTAAACATGCCAAAGCAGCTGAGCTTATGGACATCGCCGAAGAGCTGCTGAGCAAAATTCCGTCAGATATCCAGCGACATGAGCACTTTCGGGCATTCACTGAGACTGTTGCTCTCCAGCAGATTTCTGATACGTCAGGCATACTACATTTTCTTGACAGAGAGATTGCTGATGTCAGCCAATGGCTCAAAACATGCAATTCTACCGACGTGCGCGAAGTCAAGCAGATGACCATGCATATTGGACGGCTGGAGAAATATAAGCTCTGGAAAAACTGGTGTGAGGCGTATTTATGATGCTGCGCAAACAAAGCATTATCGACCGTGCACTCGACGAAGATATTGGCACTGGTGACCTCACATCCAATTCAATCATCCCAAAAGATTACCGCATTACTGCTCGGATTGTTGCAAAAGAAAAAGGAGTTATTGCAGGCTTGCCTGTTGTTCAACGTATTTATCGCGGCGTACAGTTTCATGCGCTTGTCGTTGATGGCGATACGGTAAACAAAGGCGCTGCTATTGCTGAAATCACCGGGAATGCACGATTTATTTTATCACGCGAGCGAACTGCACTCAATTTTATTCGCCACCTCTCAGGCATCGCGACGATGACACGGCAATATGCGGATGAACTCGGCGGTGTTACGCTGCTCGACACGCGCAAGACTACACCAGGGTTGCGTAAACTCGAGAAGTATGCGGTGCGCATTGCTGGCGGCAAGAACCATCGATTTGGATTGTATGACATGGTGCTGATCAAATCTGCTCATATTGCAATCGCTGGCGGCATCACTGAAGCAATCCAGCGGGCACGGCGAGCGGGCACAAAGATTGAAGTTGAAGTTGAGTGGCTCGAGCAGGTTGAAGAGGCTCTTCGTGCGCAGCCAGACATGATCATGCTCGACAATATGCCGCTGGCTGACATGAAAAAAGCAATTAAATTGATTGGCGGAAAAATTCCAATTGAAGTATCTGGCAATGTGACGCTTGAGCGATTGCCTGTACTATGTAGACTTGGAGTACAGTATGTGTCGTCTGGCGCAATCACACATTCTGCAGGCTCACTTGATTTAAGCATGGAGGTTGTTCATGATTCCCGATAAAATTATTCGATTTATACGGCAGCAGACAAAAGGCGCTGATGGGATTGTTGTTGGGCTGTCGGGCGGTGTTGACTCAAGCACGGTTGCTGCACTGTGCGTGCAAGCGGTCGGTAAAGAGAAGGTATTTGGAATGGTTATGCCAGAGCGAGGCGTGTCGAAACGGCAAGATGTTGCTGATGCACAGCAGTTGGCAGCGCAGTTGGGCATAAAGACGAAGATAACTCCGATAAATAATATTCTTGATTCTGTTTGTGGTGTTATGCCATCGCTTCGCACGAACAAACTTGCGCTTGGCAATCTGAAAGCTCGCATCCGAATGATCCTGTTGTATGCAGCTGCAAACATGAACAATTATCGTGTTGCGGGCACAGGAAATAAGTCTGAGCTGATGACGGGCTATTTTACCAAGTATGGCGACGGCGGTGTTGATTTTCTGCCGATTGGTGATCTGACGAAAGGCGAGGTGCGAAAGCTTGCTGCTGAGCTTGGCGTGCCGCGACAGATTATCGATAAAGTGCCAACTGCTGGACTGTGGAAAGGACAGACAGATGAAAACGAGCTGGGCATTACATATGATTTGCTTGATCGAATTGTTGCTGGCGATGTGAAAGGAATTCCGCGGGATGTGTCGCGACGCGTGCGGGAATTGAAGGCTCGAAGCGATCATAAGAGAAGGATGGCGATGGTGTGCAGGTAACTTTATATCGTCTTTATACTTTTCCTCTCTGATGAATGCACCACCTAAGCATGTCCTACAGCTCCTGCATCAAGAGTATCCGCATCTCACCCATTACTTGAACTTTTCAAATCCATTGGAATTATTGGCTGCGACCATCTTGTCTGCGCAAGTGCGCGATGAAATGGTCAACAAAGCGACGATACAGCTGTTCGCACATTATAAAACTGCGAAAGATTATGCAGCAGCAGATGTTCATGATATCATTTCAATCATCAAAAGCATCACTTTTGCGAACAACAAAGCGAAGTATATTGTTGAGACGTGCAAAATTCTTGTTGAGAAATATCATGGTGAAGTGCCACGGACGATGAGTGAGCTCACTGAATTGCCGGGCATTGGACGAAAGACGGCGAATGCAATATTACAGAATGCATTTGGCATTGTTGAAGGGATTGTTGTTGATACTCATGTGCTGCGGATGAGCTATCGGCTTGCATGGTCGTCGACCCCTGCGAATGCGGAGAAGACAGAGAAAGAATTAGCTGCACTTGTTCCAAAGCACGACTGGAAAAATATGCCTGGATTAATGAAGCGACATGGTCGGGCTATTTGCAAAGCGCCGACGCCGATGTGTACTCGATGTGTTATTGAGAAGTATTGCCCGAAGGTTGGGGTTAATTCTTTCTAAACGCATTTATTTTTTCTGTAATCTCATTTATGACTTCTCTTCTTCCTTCGCGTGCAAATTGCCGATAACTTATGGTATCAAACCTGCTGAGGCGCTGATGTGCTGCATTGAGCTCCTGTTGTATTTCAGCAGCTGTTACCGTGTCGCCATTTTCAAGTGCTTCTCGCAAGTCACTTTCGAGACCTCCTATAATCAGCTCTCGGTACTGCTGTTTTTCTGCTTCGATAAATACATCCCCTGCCATTTCATTCTCAAGAATGCGGCGATAGGACTCTCCAAGAGC
>DATDXM010000063.1:0-5732 GCA_035289325.1 Candidatus Nanoarchaeia archaeon | reverse complement strand
TTGTGTTGCATCATCATCACCGTTCTGTATTGATAATGATGGCGGTGCTCGACCGTATTTGAAACAAACTTCATTTATGAGTGATTCAAGAATATTATCCTCTGACTTCTGTTCAGACTTTGAGTATTTTAACCGCAATCAAAAAACAGCATTGACACATGGAAGCTTGCTGTATGAACAAGTGTGCATTAACGGTCAGCAGACAGAAATCGTTTTTGCATGCTCATGTATGGCAGGCAGATGTTCAGATATCACGTCGGGAACTCCTGCAGGCACATGTACGAACACAGATGGCTTACAGCGAGATCAATCAAGTGTTCTTGGTACGGCCCGTGCAAGTGACGGTGTATGGTATAGCGATTACTGCATTTGGGATTCGAGCGCGGGAGTATTTCCTTCAGACAAAAATCCACTTTTGAATAAGATTAGAGAGTTTTCCTGCGGAACAAATGGCATTACATCAACTTTTATTTCGTGTGCCAATGGCTGCAGGGCAGGTGCATGCTGCCCATCAACGGGTTGTTTAATACCTACTCAATCAGCTGGCTGTGGTGATGGCACTGTTCAAACAACATTCGGTGAACAATGCGATTCACCAGGCAGCACTTGCTCAAATGGCGCTCAATGTACAATAAATTGCAAATGCCCTACAGCTACATGCACTGATAGCGATAACGGCATCAATACAAAAGTGAAGTCACAAGTTGTGAGCAGTGGTGTCACGCGCAGTGATTACTGCATTGCCCTGTCAGCATATGATAGCGGCACGACGCTTGCGCCTGCGTCGACAAATGGTGCTGCACTTGTCGAGCTGGCGTGCGGATCAACGGGCGGCTTTACCACACAAGTAGTATTATGCAACTGCCAGGATGGGAAGTGTGTTTAGTGCACCAAGTCATACCACATCTGGTATTTTCTGACTTCTTCGAGCTTTGCATCATGAAACCATAAAGATATTCCGTAACGCGCGCCAGCAGCTGCGTACGCTTCAAACAGCTGTGCAAAATGGTTTTTTGCAGACTCGTCTGACGATGAGCGAAAGCCACGATAGGATTCCTGCAGCACACAAGAAAGCTTTGCCCTATATGCCGCTATGCGCTCCTTGAGGTGGCCAATCTTAACGTCAGCAGCAGGCAAATGAATTTCACCCTCATTATAAGAAGCAATACATCTCGCTGCATACTGCACATGCACATCATATCTGAATATTTCTTCTGGCGACGTAGGTGGAGAACTAATTTCAATCCTCCCAAGCTCAGCGTGAAGTGCTTTGAAACGCTGCTCATCAGAAGTACAGCCAAGAATACATTCATTTTCAGCGAGCACGTCATCAAGCCCCATTATTCACGACCATACAGATCTGCGCTTAGCTGCGTTGACAGGTGCAACAAATCTTTTTCCGTTGTTGCCGGGCGTATTGTGTACCCTATCGACTCAAGAGTTGAATGTGTTGTTGATAATGTTGTGCCATACAGAAAAATTGTGCCGCCTTGTGCATATGAACGTGCTTCCGCAAGCAATTCTTTGTCCTGCTCAAGATTGCCAATAGCAGCATCAGTAATAATAACAATGTGCTGCGGATAATGATGACTCTTTGTTATATCACGTATAGCCTGCGCCGGAATAATTGTTCCGCCGTTCAGATAGCTGAGCAATATCTCATCAGTTTCTTTGTCATGATGCGTATACTCACAAGATTTCCAGCCGTGTGAAAAGCTGATTGCTGCGACGCGGCTCCCGCGCTGGTGAGCAGAGCGTGATAGCGCAAGCGATGAAACAACTGGAACTGAAAGAGTGTCAGACGGGTCAGGCATGCTTGCGCTTGAGTCAAGCACAATAAGCAAATCACGGTATGTTTTTGTTGGAATTGTTGGGTTATCGTCAGCATGCCAGCGGTAGGTCGTATCTCCTGGAATAAGGATGCCTTGCTGCAGCGAGTACGCAATATCAAGCTTTTCAACGTCGTCTTCTGCTGACCACTCTCTCGGCGATGCCATGGAATCTGAATGCAACGGAAGAATCGTGGTTGGCGGCTGTATAGCATATCGTCGTGCAACATCAATATGATACAGCTGTGCAGCTTTTTCCTTTGTGCACATCTCTGTGCCTGCAGCAATCGCTGTAAAATCACCATGCGATAGATTTTTTGATATTCCTGCAAGTGATTTTGCCATGCTGTACATGTCGGTTCCAGCAACAAAATCAGATGGCTTATGACTGTCGACTTCTCGGCTTTTGTCATTGGGGTTTAGTTCATATTTACTCAATAGCTGTGCACATTGTGCTGTTGCAGACTGCCATTGTGCTGGTACATACATTGAATGTCCAATGATTTGAGCAATTTGGTGTGCGTCATTTTCTACCTCCTTGTTCCTTTTTGCCAAAGTTTGAGATGGAATTTTCCACAACAGCTCACAGCTTCGCATAATTAATGTCCAAAGAGCATCGTCAGTTTTACCCATGCGCTGGTAGACTGTACTAATTGAGCTATCACCCTTGTTCACCATATGCGTGTTGAGCATGATGTCTGCAACGACATTTTCAATGTACATTGCTTTCTTGTAATCCTGCACGACAGCCTGTGCGCCTTGTATCATTAAAATGCAATTCTTAAGATCAAAAGGGCAGAAAGTGTAATGCCCGATTTCATGCTTGTCAACTGCTTCAAGGCAATCAATGCCTAAGCGCTCTTCGAGTTTTGGAATATTGATGCGCGCACGCTGCATTGCAAAGTCAAAATGAGCGATGTCATCGCCCATTGATTTTTTTGCTGCTGATTTTGATGTGTAATGCTCTGCTTCTATTGCAGGATAGCCCCAGAAGGCAAGTGCTTTCTTCCAGGAATCCATTAATTCTTTTGCGCTGATTTTGGAGTTCATAGGCGTTGCTTGAGGTCGTAAAGTGCAACTGCAATGGCAAATTTTGCCGGCGTTTGCAGTTTTTTTACATCGTTAAGGGCAGCATCGAGCTGCTGTGCGGTAACTGAAGGAGTGCCTGCATAAACGCTTGCTGCTATATGGGGAAGTTCACTGATTATAGGGCATATCATTGCTGCATTTTCATATGCAGTTCGTGCGCTTGCAAAAAGCTCCCTAATAAATGAAACGCTGTCGCGCTGGTGCTCCTGTGATGCACATGATGTTGGTGCCAAGCGATGCGCGAACACATAAGGAATGACAGCTTCTACATCTTCACGTGTAATTTCACCATTGCCGCGCCACCATGCCATTGCCTTTGAAAAGCTCAGTACAGAGTTGTATGCTCGGACTGAAATGCCTTCGGCTGTTTTGTTACAGATAGCTTTATCTGTATAATAATGGCAATCGGTGCAAATGGATGGGGGCTTTTGTGTCATTTGAGCTTTTGTTTTTCTTTCTGCATCTTCGCTTGCACGCCAGCAGGCGTTTACTTCCATGAAAAAGTACATGACTAACGGAGAAACAGATTCAGACCAGGCAAGAGATGCAACTTCACTGTGAATATAATTTATTTCGGCTTCACTCAGTGATTGTGGCTCTCCTAATGCAGGGGCGACACCTATCATTGCCGGGTTGAGGGTGTAGCTTGTTAATGCAACGTGAAACCTATCCAAGAAAGAAGGCGGCATCTCAAAATTGCCTGAATCTTTGTAGTTTGCAGTGCCGAAGAATGGTCCGGGAGTTGAATCAATACGCTCGCCTTTAAGTGTTGCAAAGCCACGGTCAACCGTCTGATAGATGATACTGAGCTTGCCTGGACTAAGACGATTAACTTCATCCACCATGTGGACGCGCGACGTCATGAATTTTCTCGGGTGTATAACTTCTTTGCCTTCTTTAATGAGTGCAGCGGTGTCCATATAGGCAAGCAGTTCGCTTGTCGTGTGCTCAGGATTGCCGTAAATCGTGGCTTCCTGTATTTCTGTCAGAGGAACACCAAGCAACGTTTCTGAAACAAGCTCTGCTATCGATGTCTTTCCTGTGCCCGGCATGCCCCGATAGAGGACAGTGGCACGTGGAATGCACATCGCCAAGTGAGTGAGCAAAAGAACAGAGTTATAGCTCTCGTCGGCTGTAATCATATATTCTATGCCGTTTTCACTCAATGGAAGTCTGTGCCTCTCCCCAAACTTAATGTCACGCTCGGGCATTATTAATCTCTGTGAAATATACTTATATGAGTCATGGCAACGTGCGTGAAGATCGCCCATGTCGGGCTGCGCTGGCGCTTGTTGAGGTGCTGGCTCTGGCTGGACTTGATTTATTTTGGTGCTTAGAGGTAATTCGACAGTTTCTTTTAATGGCTCTTTGCTGCGCTCGTTAAGCTCTTGCAAAATCTCAACAAAGTCTGTTGTGTGCAGCCTGTTTACGCTCATTTGAGATAGCTTGCCATGGGCTTGACAAGGCTTTGTGTCTGCTCGAGAATGGTTTGCGCTTGTGCAATCTGCCTCAGTGCCTGTGTGAGCAGCGGATAGCTCGACATGCCCGTGCCATTCGAGTCGTGCAATGCGCCGTCAAGCATCTTGCGCGTGTGGCGCACATTGTGGTAGATGATATCGGCATTTTCGTAATGAGCTTGCAAGGATTCCTCGCTTGCGGCTAGATCGGGGATATCACGCTGTTGTAAACGAATGCTATGCAAAAGCTCTTGCTGCTTTATTTGGAGGTCTGGAAGATGCTGTTGAAGTAAAGGGAGTTTTTTTGTGTGGTTTTCAAAAAGCCGTGCAGAGGCTTCATCATGCGAGCGCTGATAGCTCATTTGCGCATCACGGCTTGACTTTATTTCTGCAGTTAGTTCCTCATGTTTTCGTGAAAGAACCGCAGATGTATGCATGTCCTGATCATATTTTGTCTGTGCTTTTGCTTTCATCTGCACTGCATCAGCATAGCCCTTCTCAAGCCGATCGCGCTGCGCTTTTAAGCGACCTTCGGAGATTGACAGATGGTCATAGAGCTCGCTGCACACCGCGCGTGTTGCCTCTTCATCGGTCACCTGTGGGAAAGGGCGCGCGCCGAGCTCTTCAAACAGTGAATAAAAAAATCCCCAGAACGAAAAGCGGCGCTGCTGCGTGAGCTCAGATTTTTTAGCCTCAACTTTTGCACGAAGTGCATCAGCAAGCTTTTGGTCCATCGCGAGCGTGCCCACAACGAGATCATCTATGCTGTGGGTATCATGCCCATGAATGGTGTGTGCCTGCGCTACGGCAGAGCCATATTCAGCAGCGATTCTTTCCTGCTGGATCCTGCACGCCTCTGCGATGTCCTGCTCAGATGCCTGAGCAACAATGCTCTGGGGATTTTCCATGGCATGTAGATGGGCGAAAAGAGTATATTAAATCGTGCTGTAGTGATCGCCACAGCACTACTTGATATACTGCTTTATTTGTTCTTATAGTAGTGAAATATTATTTCGACACATCAATTTGGCTTGACCTGTTTGAGAATAGAAATGAGTCTGGCTTGCCAAAAAGTGATTGGGCATATGCACTGCTCCCCAAAATCATATTAAGGCGTGATAGAATAATCTATTCAAATCACAATGTTATTGAATTGACGCATGCAAACTATTAACGATATGAAATTCATGAAATGTTCAGACATCTGAAACGCTCGTTTATGTATATGCTACTGAGGATTTATTGCACAGAGCGAGGGACATAGGATCTAAAAGAAATATTCCGAAAGGTGATGCTATTATTGACAAAAAAGAAAGATGGAAAAAATGTGTTTGTAAAATGTAAGATTAATATCAGT
>DATDXM010000062.1:0-13314 GCA_035289325.1 Candidatus Nanoarchaeia archaeon | reverse complement strand
AACGTTGGAGTTATTGGCGATGGCGCTGGCTTAGTTATGGCTGCATTGGACGTCTTGCATCATTTCAAGCTCAAGCCCGCCAACTTCCTCGACGTCGGCGGCGGCGCAGGCGAGGAGCGGATGTTTCATGCGCTGCAAATTCTTGCACAAAGAAAACTCAAATGCATTTTCATTAACATCTTCGGCGGCATTACATTGTGCGACGAGATTGCGCGCGCCATCGTTGCTGCGAAAACAAAATTAAAAATGAAAGTGCCATTGGTAGTCAGGATGTCCGGCACAAACGTCGAAGAGGCGCAGAGAATACTGGAAACAGCACAGCTTCACGCAGTGTCGTCAATGGCTGAAGGAATAAAAAAAGTGAGAGAAATCTGTAGGTGAACATGTCAATCCTCATAAACAAAAACACTCGTGTACTCGTCCAGGGCATTACAGGCCACCACGGCACAATCAACACCAAAGCGATGCTCGCTTACGGCACAAACATCGTCGCAGGCGTTACGCCAGGCAAAGGCGGCCAAACCGTCGAAGGCGTTCCTGTCTACAACACCGTAAAAGAAGCAGTAAAAAAACATCATCCAAATTGGTCAATCCTGTTCGTGCCAGCGCCGTTCGCAAAAGCAGCAGCATTTGAAGCGTTAAAAAAACATCTTAATCTTGTCATCATCACCGAAGAAATTCCAATTCACGATGCAATCGACATTCTTAAGTTTGGTGAAAAGCAAAACTGTACAATCATCGGTCCAAACTGTCCGGGGCTCATGACACCGGGCGAATGCAAGCTCGGTATTATTCCAGGCAACGTAGTCAAGCCAGGCAACGTCGGCATTGTCTCCCGCAGTGGCACATTGACGCATGAAATTGCCAATTTGCTTACGGAAGCGGGCATCGGCCAGTCAACCATTGTTGGCATTGGCGGTGACCGCATCATTGGTTCAGATTTTGAAAAAATCCTGCGCATGTTCGAAAAAGACAAACAAACCAAAGTCGTTGTGCTACTGGGCGAAATCGGCGGTGTACTGGAGCAAAAAGCTGCGCAATACATAAAAAAAATGAAAAAGCCGGTTGTTGCCTATATTACCGGTCAAAGCGCACCGCCAAACAAGCAGATGGGCCATGCAGGCGCAATTGCATATGGTGCAGGCCAAACTGCGCAGGCAAAGATGAACGCGCTGAAAGCCGCAGGCGTATCTGTGGCGAAGACGACACTTGATGTGACGAGATTGGTGAAGAAAGCGTTGTAATTTTTATTCAATCTGTTTTTAATTTCATAATCAAGTCATTAATTCTCTCAAAATCATACTTTTGTTTATTCTGCTCTATTCTTTCCTGATTAGGGCAAAATAATACTTGTTTGTTCAGCTCATCAAATTGCACTCTAAAACATTCAAAAAAATCTTCCCTTCCCAAAAGTGGCATTGCATTTGGGTTATCTACCCAATTGATGTTTATAGGAAAAGTATAGTTATCAAAACTAATCAGCAGTGGAAGTTTTACTGATTTTATCCTATCACCACAGAAGCATTCGGATTCATTCATCTGCGCACCAATGCGCTTCAGAAAAGCCACGGCCATTGCGCATATGTTAAAACCATAGATTAATGTGCTCATGCTGCTCGGAAGAGTTGTGCAATCAGCACCAGAATCGACAAGACAGACAACACTATGCTTCAACTTGCCTTTATGAAACAGATGAAGCGTAACATTAGGATGACCTGAAGGCGGAACATCATTATATTTTACAATTATCTCTGTCATCACATGACACAAACAGTGCCTCTTTTCGGTATCTTAGCAAACGTAAGTGCAGAAATATCAACTGCTTTAAGCTGCTCAATAAGAGTATTAAAATCATCGGCGCTTGAAACTACCACTTTCTCGCGTAATGCAATCCATTTTCCAGAATAGTCGTGCTGTTTCATTATTAAAAGTATGGGGCTATTTATTTATATAAACTTTGCGGAGAAAAAGGCTAATGAGTGCCGCAATAACTCGGTTGGTGTCAACAACAAGTTTCATACAAGCCCATGTCTTTTCGCAATCTCTCTTTTAACTTTATGTCCAATAATCTCCGCATCTTTCTCAGTAAGCTTGCTTTTTGAAAGAATTTTGTCCATCAATTCAAGCTTCTGCGCTTTTTGCCGAATCGCAAGTCGTGCAACTTCACTCCATTTTACATCCGGATATTTTTTCATCATCTTATGCAGGTCTTCAGGCAGTGCTAACGTCATATTTGTCATATGTTCACCATACGTATAATAAGTATAATTACTTATTTAAACCTTTGGAATTCCACCAGGAAAATACCCGTCTAAATGAGGTGGAATTCCGAGGTGCTCAAGAACCATCACATTCATATTTATAGTTATGAACTAATGGTTCTTGACATGTTTCGACGATAAAATCTGAAAATCAGTAAAGATGACGGCGCGTCGGTTGCGAAGACGACGTTGGACGTGACAAGATTGGTGAAGCGGGTTATATAACTCCATTTTAAAGCAACATTTATAAACGTTTAAATAAACTAAACAATTGTTTAACTAATGAAAACACTTATTCAATCTGGACAAGAGAAAATACTATCACTCTTCTATGCAGAAAAATCAGCATCAATCCATCTCCGAGAAATTGCACGCAAAACAAAACTCAACGAAAATAGTGCATATCGCTTTCTCAATCAGCTTGAAAAACAGCACATTTTATCCTCAAAAAAAGAAGGAAACTTAAAGAAATACGGACTTCAAAAAAATGATGCAGTATACTCAATATTATCTTATTTTGACATTCAACGTTTCAATTCATTGCCAAACATCAGAAAAAACGCAATTCTTTATTTTCTCCAGCAATTAGGAGACCAGCCCATTATTGCGTTCTTATTCGGTTCAACCGCAAAAAGCACATTTTCAAATCAATCAGATGTTGATATTCTTCTTATAGTCAATAAAAAAATAAACACTTCAAAAGCAGAAAAATATGCAGACTCACAAACCGCACTGGCTATTAATCCCATACAAATCACTTACGACGAATTAAAGCTCGAATTAAAATTGAAGAACGACCTCGTTATACAATCAGCAATAAATACTGGTTATCCAATTACTAATCACATTGAATATTACCGTATGATTAACAATGAAAGAATATGACCTTCATCAACTACTCGAGAATAAAAACTTCAGCTAAAAACAAATGAGTTTCTTAAAACAGAAGCACTCAAACACCAAGACATCGACAAAGCAGAAATCAATGGTCACGTTGCTAAAGCCGAACACAATCTGCAGTTTGTCGGCGATGTCCTGAAACTTGGTTATAACGATTGGTGTATTACGGGCTGCTATTACGCATCTTACCACATCGTCCTCGCATTAATCCTTACGAAAGGCTACAGCTCAAAGAACCACCTTGCGACTTTATGTGTGCTAATCAAAGAATTTTACAATCGAGGTGTTAACAAAGAAGACATCGAGTTAATTGACTCACTATTTATAGACTATCACGACCTCTTGTTTTATGTCGAATCGAAGAACAAGCGAGAAGAAGCGTCTTATTCAAGCAGGCGGATGTTTGATAAAAATACTGTTGAAAAGCTGCGGTTGAAAGCTGCGTTGTTCGTTGATAAAGTGAAGACGGTGATTAATAAGTCAATGTGAACGGATGGACGTGACGCAGTTGGTGAAGTTGGTTATTTGATGTTGGGATTTTCTAAAAATGTTATTATTTCGTTATTGATTGGATTTTTCCCTCGCTTTGAATGAAAATACTTAATTCTGTTTTTTCCTAAAAAATGTTCAATAAATAAGATTCCCGAAATTATCCTATGGTTATAGTAAAGTGCATAAATAATGGAACATTTCAAAAGGCACTTTATCTATACTAGCAAATCTCTATAAGTACCATAATTTATGAGATTTGCTATTAGATATATATTTTATCGAAGTTAGATTATTTTTTATAAAAGTCATTCTATATTCAATATCTGGATTATTTAGGATAGACTTTTCTATTTGTTCTGGAAATTCATCATTTAAACTACATTGAATTTGTATTTCATCAATATCGGTACTACTTTTATTATTCATTATAACCAGAATGATGGGGATATGAAAGTCTGAAACATTCCTGAAATTTTTTTCCTCTAATTTATCTTTGATAAGTTTAAAACAATTTTCTCCAATACCTACTTCTAAGACTCTTGTTTCCCCAGGTTTAAACACATTTGATGATTTGATATCTTCCAAATTATGATTAGTTGTTACCTCCACAACTATTTTTTGCCCATTTATAGATAACAAAAAATCAGGAAAGCCATAACCCTCATTTTTCTTTCTGTGCTTATCTCTCTTACCCAAATCCAGTAACTCATTAGTCCTCACTGCAAATTCGTCTTCTCTCTTTTTAATAACTTGTTTGTACAGTTCATCAAATAATAACTCAGAATGTTCATCTCTACTTTCCCGTTCTTTATCCGAAGGGTTGCGCAACATAAATAAACTCCACACAATCACTATTAAATATTTTTCTATTCTCCCCCACAACATTTAAAAATCCCCCTCATTTAAATGCCACAGAGCGTGATTGAATTGCAAAAAACCATCCAAAAATTCCAAATTGAATACCTGCAGATTCTCGATGAGCACGGCAGCTGCGATGAAAAGCTCAAGCCAAAAGAATTAACATCACCAGTAATAAAAAAGCTCTACCGTTTAATGGTCTTATCGCGCATGTTTGATGAAAAGATGCTCAGCCTGCAGCGGCAGGGGAGATTATTCACCTTCGCACAATCCAAAGGTCAGGAAGCAGCTGACATCGGCAGCACATGGCCGCTTGAAAAAGACGACTGGATGGTGCCTTATTTCAGAAATTGGCCGTCATACATTACGAGAGGTTATCCATTGCATATGCTTCTCCAATATAATGCAGGCGACGAGCGGGGCATGCAGCTGCCAAAAGGCACAAACTGTTTCCCTGTCTGTATTCCGGTCGCAACACAAGTTCCGCATGCTGTTGGCTTCGCCTGGGCAGCAAAGCTGAAAAAAGAAAAAACAGCTGTTCTCTGTTATCTTGGCGATGGTGCAACCAGTGAAGGTGCATGCCATGAAGGAATGAATTTTGCTGGTGTCTTTAAAGTTCCTGTTGTATTCGTCTGCGAGAACAATCAATGGGCAATCTCTGTTCCGCGTTCAAAACAAACTGCTTCAGAAACAATCGCGCAAAAAGCAATCGCATATGGCATTGAAGGCATCCAAGTTGACGGAAATGATCTTTTCGCGATGGTTCGTGCAACAAAAGAAGCGCTTGCAAAAGCACGCAAAGGCATACCAACATTAATCGAAGCATTCACCTATCGTCTAGGCGATCATACCACCAGCGACGACGCAAAAAAATACCGCAGTGATGCAGAACTCGAGCACTGGAAAAAGCGTGACCCTATTACACGTATCCGCTTGTATATGGAAAAGAAAAAGCTCTGGGACAAGCAGCAGGAAGGGAAAATGTACGCTGACATCCAGAAAGAAATTGAAGAAGCAGTTGCATTATTCGAGTCTCAGCCAAAACCCGATCCCAATGATATATTTGATTACATGTACGCCAAGCCATTGCCTGAATATGAAGAGCAGCGCACACAGGTGCACAAATGACACTGATGACAATGGTGCAGGCGCTCAACAGCGCATTGAAGCTCGAATTAAAGTTTGACAAAAAAGTAATCATCCTCGGCGAAGATGTCGGCAAAGACGGCGGCGTCTTCCGCGTTACTGACAACCTCTGGAAAGAATTCGGCGACAATCGTGTCATCGACACACCGCTCTCAGAAGCAGCAATTGTCGGCACAGCTATTGGCTTGGCAATCAACGGATTCAAGCCGGTCGCAGAAATTCAGTTTGATGGTTTTATTTATCCTGGTTTTGATCAATTAATCTGCCATGCAGCACGGTTCCGTAACCGAACCCGCGGCCGAATGACATGCCCATTAGTCCTGCGTGCTCCATATAGTGCAGGCATTCGTGCATTAGAGCATCACAGCGAGAGCATGGAAGCGATTTATGCACATACACCTGGGTTAAAAGTTGTCATTCCAGCAACCCCGTACGATGCAAAAGGTCTTCTCGCAGCCAGCATCCAAGATCCTGACCCGGTTATTTTCCTTGAGCCCAAGCGTGTCTATCGTGCAATCAAAGAAGAAGTTCCTGACAGCCGTTATACTATTCCGTTAGGCAAAGCAAACATCATTCAATCGGGGGAAAACGTCACTCTTATCTCATGGGGCAGCATGCTTCATGTCGCAAAACAGGCAGCGCAGCAAGTTGCAGACAGCTGCAGCGTTGAGGTGATTGACCTGCGCACTATAAAACCAATGGACACTGAAACAATTCTCGCATCAGTCAAAAAAACAGGCCGCTGCGTAATCGTTCAGGAAGCGCCAATGTCCGGCGGCTTAGCTTCAGAAATTATTGCGAGAATAAACGAAAAAGCACTTTCATCGCTGCAAGCTCCTGTCATTCGTGTTACCGGCTTTGATACTGTTGTTCCGTTGGGCAAACTAGAAGATTTTTATCTCCCAAACTCGCAGCGTGTTGTTGATGCGATTGTGAAAGTGATGTCGTTCTAATCGAATGCCGTTCTCACTGGGAATCTGAATCTGCCAATTCTGTTTTTATGTTTATCGCTGTGTCGGATTATTTTTCGCGCAAGGTCATGATATGCTTTATCGACGAACCGTGCAGCAAATGCAGGTGGTCTAAAGTGAATGCTCTTGAAGTCTGGTTCCCATACCCAGAGCACTACTCTATCTATACATCCATCAAGCGGTTCGTCACAGATTAAAACACCATATTTTTTTCGTGTATCTTTAACTGCGGCTCGAAGATAGGTTGCATCAGTCGCCGCATCAACATCAAAAGTAAATCGCCCATCAGATGACTGCCATCGATACTCATTATTCTCTTCATGCCCTTTGTCAGCCATAGCTGCATACAGATCACGCACACACGGCTCAATATTATTGTCGAGTTCAACGTGCGATGATGAATGACATCCACTGCCGAACATAAGTGCCGCATACAACAAAAGCTGCCGTGCATAGTGCATGGCTTTTCAGAAATATCTCTGCTATTAAACCTTGCGCCGACAGTGTTAAATAATAGCCTATTATCAGCCAATCATGCGTGACCTCCAGAAGTCTCTCACGTTTTATGCATCAATTCTCTTTTTTTCTTTTGTGGTGGCACAAGACCCTTGGTATAAGCCAAATGGATATATCTTTCCGCAGCTCCGTGAATGGAATGCGCAGCTCGACGCGTCTGAACAGCGTGTTCTTCGCTGCTTTACACCTGAAGCACAAGAAATATTACGGCAGTCGCCTCTCCGCCATCACTGGCTTGGTCCGAATAAAGTAATCAAAAATGAGATTCCTGCGGGTGAATATTGTATAGGCAACAATGCGCGGCGCATCGATAGGAAAACCTTGGATGCAGGTTATATTGACGATACTGTATTTCATGAATCAGTCCATGCGCTGCCATTTTCTCGTGAAGAATTTGACAGAATCTATGGCACAATGAATCCGGAAGAATGGCATATCAAAGCTCAAGTAGAAGAACATATCGGGAGCAAATATGATCCAGCATTTGCTGACCTTATGCTGGAGCGTATTGCATATATTGCCCAATACCATAAAAATGGCAAGGCAATTCCTGATGAAATGGAAAGATTTTTGTCGCGATTCATAGAAACAGAAATCCAGGATTCCATCGCGTTAAGAAAATAGTCCTTTTTTATTCTCTTCAAACAGTTGTGCAAGCATCTTTTTCTTCTTCAAATATTCTCGTCCATTCGCCCATTCAGGACGCATCATCCGCGCTGGCACCCCTGGACAGGAAAGCGGCATCTCAAACTGAAAAAGCTCGTCTTTCTTCATTTTCGCTGTATCAAATCTCCCTTCAATCGCAGCCGTTACAATTTTTCGTGTTATTGGAATTGGAAATCGCTTGCCCACGCCATATGGGCCGCCGTACCAGCCTGTATTAATCAGAAATACCTGCGCTTTGCTTCGCAATAAATTTTTGCGTAATAGCCGTGCATACACCTGCGCCTTCAGCGGCATGAATGGCTGTCCAAATGCAAGTGAAAACGCTGCACGCGGCGTTGTAATGCCTCGTTCTGTCTCCGCAAGCTTGCTTGTATACCCCGATAAAAAATGATAGATTGCCTGGTCTAATGTCAGCTTTGCAATCGGCGGCAAAACTCCAAACGCATCAGCAGTAAGAAAAATAACTGTTTTCGGCTGTACAGCTTTTCCTGAGCGCAGCGCACTTTTTACATGACTCAGTGGAAATCCCGCGCGAGTATTTTCTGTTATTGAATCGTCATCATAATTATACTTTCCTTTTTTCATCACAACATTTTCAACAACTGCACTATCACGGATTGCATCATAAATCAATGGCTCGTGCTTTCGCTTCAGATAGATGCACTTCGCATAGCTCCCGCCTTCAATGTTAAATATTCCATGTGGTGTCCATACGGTCTCATCGTCGCCCAATATTTTTCTTTTTGGATCCATGGACAGCGTCGTCTTCCCTGTTCCAGACAATCCAAAAAATAAAGCAGCACTTTTTCCAATATTTGCCGAGCAGTGCATCGACAGCAGCCCTTTCAGTGGATAAAGATAATTGCATAAGGTAAACACTGCTTTTTTTATTTCTCCGCAATATTTAGTGCCGCCAATCAAAATAATCCTTTTCTCAGTATGAATCACAATAAACGCTTCAGAGTGCGTCCCATCAGTGGCAGGATTACTTACGCATCCTGGCGCACAAATAACGGTTATTGGATCTCCTTTTAACTTTTCGTGCCTTAGCAGATGATGCATGAACAGGTTTTGATAAGCATATTCTGTCGTCACAGTTATCGGAAATGAATATCGTTCATCAGCGCCAGCAGTCGCATGCAGCACAAAATGCTCGCGTGCAGCCAAATATTTTGTAATTTTTTTATACAGCCTATCAAAATGATTCTCCGACAGCGGCATGTTCGTGTCGCCCCAATCGATCAATTTTTCGTTTGCGCGTGTTTTCACAAAAAATCGGTCATTGGGAGATCTGCCGGTGTATTTGCCTGTCGTTACAGTAATGCAGCCTTTGTTGCTCAGCACACCTTCGCCACGCTCAACGGACATGCGGAGCAGTTCTTTTGGTCGCAAGTCAATCCGCACTCTTTGCATGAGCATCATAAAGTATTTGCTTTTTTAAATTATACTATCACAAACTTTATAATAACCGAGCTTATTTCGCTTTCTATGCAGATAACTGGTGAGGTGGTATCCGGCCTCGGGCAAGGCAGCTTTTACGTAAATAAGTACCTCCCTTATTTTGAAACTGTTCTTGGCTTTACTTGTTTTCCGGGCACGTTGAACATGAACGTGAAAAAGAAGCTCGATTTCAACGGCGCAAAAAAATATACCATTATGCCAACTGAAAAAGATCTTGCGCAGGTTGACTGTTACTTAGTTCGTATTAACGATGAATTTGATGGTGCAATTGTTATTCCACATAAAACACGGCATGGTGATGATATCATAGAGGTCATTGCATCTGTTGATTTACGAAACACGATCGGCCTCAAAGACGGGGATAAAATCACATGCGAATTGGTATAGCTGATACAACATTCGCGCGCGCTGACATGGCTGCAGCCGCAATCAACA
The DNA here is from genome assembly GCA_035289325.1 of Candidatus Nanoarchaeia archaeon. Lineage (GTDB taxonomy): Archaea > Nanobdellota > Nanobdellia > Woesearchaeales > JAGLXL01 > DATDXM01. The sequence goes on along the minus strand of DATDXM010000062.1, from coordinate 3,608 downwards.
CAATAAAAAAAGCAGCGCATTCTGCAGCATTCGAGCGTTACACCGTCCCTGGCTTCAAAGACCTGCCGGTTGCATGCAAAATTCTTATTGAAAAGTACAAGTGCGATATTGTTTTGGCGTTCGGCTGGGTCGGCAACAAAGACCTCGATGAAACCTGCGCTCACGAAGCTAACCTCGGATTGATTCAGTGTGAACTGATTACAAGCACGCACATTCTCAAGATTTTTTTCCATGAAAAAGAAACATCTAATGAAACGCAGCAGAAAGCAATCGCGATAGACCGTGCACAAAAGCACGCGCTGAACGCACTTGCACTGCTGAATGGAAAAGAAACATTAACGAATTCAGCAGGCAAAGGTAAAAGACAAGGATATGATGATGCGGGCGCAATCAGCTAATGTTCTAACTTTTAATGGCAATTCGCAGAAGATTTATAAGTTATGCACTGCGAATGAGCTTATGCGCCCAAATTTATCAAAAGCAACCCCGCTCGCAATTGGTGTACTTGCAGGAGGTATTCTAGGAAGCACTTTCGTATTTTCTATCAAAAGCACGCCAACGCTTGAAGAAGCAATTCAAGTAGCATCGTTGCGTGAATACTATCTAGCAGATAAGAATAGAACAATAAGGGGAATCCGATTTGTGTATGACGCAGACCGAAGTAAATTTGTTGAATACTCTCTTGCCCATCAAGACAAAGTGCATGCGCCTCGCCCACGCGATGGGACATATGTGCTTGTGCCTCTGAATCCTGATCCTAAAAACTACGAAAAAGACTTGCGCACAGCAACAACTGCTATATCATTTAATCTTTATCCTCAAGATTTCGGGCAAAACAGTGATATTGATATTTTTGTGCATCCTCCTGCATTTGATAGAACAGCTGAAAATCGGGAAATTAGCGGGATTTTTCTCGAGACAGAACTTGAATCTGCTTTACAAATGGCTCGAGGGCATAAGATGGGCAGGGTTGGAGATGTGAATGTACATTCTGATATTGCTGCAGGATTAGCTTATCATGGAGTTCTTCATGATATGCTGCGTGCGGACGGCTTGCGCTGCCAGATTGATGCTCAAGTACGTCGACTTGGTGCTGCGCAAGTATCAAGAGTTGATGAATTGAAAGGCCTTATTGAAAACATTCAAGGAAAAAAAATACCTCCATTGCTTGATGCAGTCGTGAAGTCATGGGCAACTCAATATAGAAACTATGCAGAACCTCCAGTACGCTAAGGTATTTAAACAAGAATATCTCCTCGCTTTTATGAACCTCGCCATCGTCGTTTCACAATGGTATTGGGAAGAGATCACCCGCAGGATGCTTGACCTTGCAGTCCAAACTGCAGAAAAAAACGGAGTAACAACTGAAATTCTCAAAGTCCCAGGCTGTTATGACATTCCTTTGGCAGTAAAAAAGCTTCTAAAGCGAAAAGACATCGACGGCGTCGTTACTTTGGGTGCAATCGTTCAGGGCGACACCGATCACGATCGTGCAATCGCATACAGCATATTTCCTGCGCTCACACAGCTCTCGCTTGAATTCAACAAGCCCGTTGCATTAGGCATTACTGGCCCGCGCATGACAATGGCGCAGGCGGTGCAGCGTATTCCCAAAGCAAAGCTCGTCATGAGTGCATGTATTGAGATGGTGAAGACGTTAAAGTGAGCTCTCTATAAAGTAAAGAACGTCATCGATGGAGCTGAAATTATTCTTAAGGAGCAATACAACAACATCTCTGATACGTTCACGATGTTCCTTCAAATAATCAATCTCAACAACTCCATCAATTCTGCCGAGCATCATCGCAGCAATATTGTTTTTCACATTTGTAAGAAAATTGTCAGGGATTGGAAAAGTTACTTCTGAAATATATGTTGAATAAAAAATTCGTGCACATTGAATATATATTTTTATTTTTTTCTTGTGCTTAAATCCAGGCAAAATAAAATGCGCAAGAGTAATGCCAACATCATGCGCCGGATCGCCATATATTGCCATCTCAAAATCAAGAACAGTTATTTCATCGCCAGAAACAAGAACATTCTTTGGCGTTGTATCCGCATGAATCAAGCAAATGCGGTTGATAAAGTTTCTTTTATACACTTGTTGGAGAGCTTGTCTTATTTTTGGATTTTTTTGTGCTGGTGTTTCAAGCGAAGGCTTATACCGAAGATCAAAATATCCTGGATTATGAAAAAATTCTTTTTTTAACGCAGCATTATGATAAGTCGAGCTATGAAGTTCAGCAGAGAATTTTGCCAATAATTTGGGAACCAATAAATTGATTTTACCTTTGAGCAAATCATCATTATAATTTGTTGCATTTCGTGGAGCAGCAGTCATGCATATTATTTTTTTGTTATTAAAAATAACGTGCGGAGTTGGAGATTCTTTCACTAATTTTTCGATTATGTTTAACGCATGTGCTTCATATGCTACTCTTTCTTTTGATGCACGAATATTCGCTTTTTGAGCTAATTCATGATATATTTTGATAACATAATCTTGTGCTTTGGAATTCACACGATAAACTGTATTTATGTAGCCTCCACTCAGTCTTTTTAGTGTCACTTTACCTGTAATAAGGCTGCGCTGTCGAAGTTCTTGGATGACGTTCATTTAATCAACAACAGTTACATTCGTTTTCTTAAATTCTTTGTCGAATGTCGCAATATCATGCGTTCCTGTAACACTAAGCACTGCTAAAACCATACAATCGGTAAAACTAAAATTGTGTGGTGTCGTATGAAAAATGATAGCACCTGCTTCAAATGCTGATTTATCACACATAAAAACAGGTAAACTACTAGTAATATTATCTAAGATTTCAATTGCTTGTTTTTTCCCAAATTTTCTCAATGTTACAGATATTGCTTCATCAACAACATCATCTGACGTAAATGGATGCTGCAAATGCTGTGATAATTCAACTGCATTTTTATGATGAATGTCTTGTTCAGAATACAATGCTATAAGAAAGTTAGCGTCAAGAAATGTTGCCACTCTTTTCACCATACAAAATATCATCTATCTCTTCGCTGAGGTACTGGGTCCCTTTTCCTCCCTTAAATGTTTTCCACGACAAAAGGGAAAGCCTCGGTTTTTGCATTTCCGATAACCAGACTTTCACAGCCCAAGACAATGCCTTTCCAACCGATATGCCTTCTCTGGCTGCCTCAGCTTTCAGCTCTCGAAAAGTTCCCTCATCAACATCTTTAATCGTGACTTGCACCATAAAGTACAACTAGTAATACTTGTATTTAAATGTTATCATTAAGCTTATTAATTGCTTGCCCGTCAGAATAGTATGCCCAACCAATTCCTCTCCAACGCCCTTCATATCGCTTACTCCAACCTCGGCAGCGTATCCCAAAACCCCAGCGTCGGCGCGGTCATCGTAAAAAACAACGTTATCATCGCCGAAGGCGTCACACAGCCGCTTGGACAAGACCACGCAGAAATTGCTGCAATAAAAAAATGCACCCCTGCACAGCTCAACGGCGCAACATTATATGTCACATTAGAGCCCTGCTGCCATTCCAATAAGCGCACGCCGCCATGCACAACAAAAATCATCGAATCAAAATTCAAAGAAGTCATCATTGGT
>DATDXM010000061.1:0-4018 GCA_035289325.1 Candidatus Nanoarchaeia archaeon | reverse complement strand
GGCACATCTGCATATGAGTCGGATGATATAAGAGTTGATGGGCAAAAGACTGCTGCAACGAAGAAGCTTGTGCTTATGTTCCACAAGCCAACAGGCTGTGTGACTGCATTGACAGACAAATTCCACAAGACAATCATGGATTATATCGATCTGTATGAGCGCGTCTATCCTGTCGGGCGGTTGGACTCTAATACATCAGGGTTGTTGCTGTTGACTAATGATGGCGATTTTGCGAACAGTGTGATGCATCCACGCTATGAAGTCATTAAGACATATCAAGCAGAATGTGACACGCTGATTACCGATGATATCGTGAGGAAACTGCGCACAGGGATGATTATTGATGAGCGTACTGTCCGGTGCACCGCGAACAAGATTAGCCCAGAAAGAATTGAAATTACACTGCATGAAGGGCGGAAACATATCGTCAAGAAATTGTTGAAAGAATGCGGGCTGCATGTGGTTGCACTGAAAAGGACGAAGATCGGCAAACTTAGCTTGGGCAACCTTAAGTACGGGCAGTGGAGAATACTTGAGAAGAAAGAAATTGATTTGGTAAAAGCGAAAAAAAAATAATCGGTATCACCTCCAAATGTGGTAACGTGTCATTTAATTTATATAGATTCTTGCCAATACTTAGGAAAAGCTTTACACTTGCTTATAGTGAGGCTTAAATCGTTATCTTTAAGTAGATGTGTGTGAAAACAGCACTATGGAGATGAGTCAGAGCTATTTGCACGCATTGCTTCCTCCGATAGTTGTGGCAGGGTGGCAAGAACTACATCGAGATCTTCCATCCCCTATTCTGGTAGTCTCTGACGACGCAGTTTATGTAGCTGCAATCAGGTATGCGTCAGGGCAAGGTGTTCGTCCGTTTGTTTTCGTACGCTTTGCTGGAGGCGACATAATTGATGGTGTGCCTATTGCTACATTTTTGGACAATATATTTGCTGGAAGTGGTGACCAACTTGTCGATGAGGTTAGTTTAGTGCCAGACAGCGATAGACGAATTGCAGAAGCACGTTCTTTAGGTCAGATTGTTGATGAGCGAAGCGGCTTTTATATAGTTCAGCGACCCAATCAACGCGTTCTTGTCTGCGATAAAAAAGACGCAACATCATATGCTGTTGGTGAAAATGCTGATGTAAGCATCACGTTCTTACGCTAAAACTCCTTATCAACCTGCACGATATATTCCCGCACTCGTGAAAGAATTGAATTCAACAGCACATTTTCACTTTTTTCTGTAAATACTTCGCTCAATGGAAGAAACTCAGGGATGCGGTATTTTGTGATGTTGCTTTCAGCAATAAAAATATCTTTTAATCGCTTTAATTGGCGGCGTATATTAGAATGTGCAATGCCGAGCTGTGGCAGGCTGTGCCGTTTGCGCATCTCTATCACACGCTCTCTAATGGCATCGCTTTCCAGCTCTTCCCTGCCTTTTCGCGCTTCAAGCAGCACCATCAGCACATCAACAACAACGTCGCGACTGTCGCCGGGCTGCAGCAATCCAAGGCTTAAACAAAGACGCTTGACTAAATCACGGCCCCCTAAATCTGCGGGCTTTTCATAGCGGCGCAATGTCAATTCGGAAAGCGGCAAATCTTTGGATACGCGCTGCATAGAGTTATGATTTATTTTTAGTATATTAAGGTTTGGGATGGGTAGTATATTCCATCACAGTAATCTCCTCCGTGGCGCAGCCCGAGCGTATGCGAGGGGAGGGCAGCGAAGCTGACCGACTGCCGCCAATGAGGAGGAGATTACTGTGACGTTTGAAACTGCGACTCGTACGACGGATAATTATTAAATGGTGAGTGATTCATGGCACTATGGGATTCCGATCACTTTTTAGCACATTTCTGTCGCCTGTGACATTTGCATTCGGCACGCGCTCACGGCATATCAGAGCAATTAAAAAGTCATTTCGAACAGCAGAAAATGAGCTTGCGGGGTTAGGTGGTCGATCTGATCGTACGCGGTAATCGTGCATGATGTACGACTCTATTTTGTGAATAGATTATAGGGAATAGTGCTACCACGTCAAATCATCAAGCTCAGAATCAATTGTATCTAGCTCTTCTGTCTCAAGTTCGCTGTCAAGCGTTTCTGCAGGTGTAACATCTGCTGATATGTCAGCAGGTGCTGTGACTGTTGGTGTAGCTGTTGTGCTCATAGTGTCTACTTTTGGCGCTGTCTTACAGCTTGCCAACAATAAAAGCACAAGCATTCCGACGATAAAATACATCTTGATTTGTTTCATGCTTATTTCCATGTGCTTTGCGTCTTTTTAAGTTTGTTGTTTCACTGCAAAGTAGAAAATGGAGAAAAAATAGACAAAAATTTAAAAAAAATCAGCTTGTTGCTGCTGTCGCCTCTGTTTCAGTTGTTGCTTCTGCACTTGCTGTTGTTTCTGTAGTTGTCTCAGTGCTTACTTCCGCAGTAGCTTCAACGTCAACATCTGTTTCTACCTCAACCAAGGTTGTCAACTGATTTTGCTTCTTCAATTCCTTATGAATCTTCTGAACAAGGCCATGGGCTGCTTTTAACGCATCCTTTGCTTTTTTCATCATGTTCTGAGCTTCTTGTACCTTTGCAGCACGTTCTTCACCGCTGAGCGATGATGCTGCGTTGAGAAGCTCTTGTGCAGATTCATAGGACAGCTTTGCATCGGCAAGCTTTGCATCGAACTCTGTCACCAGTGAAGCAGTTACAGTTGTGTCAACACCTTTCTCTGCCATGCGCTCAAGCACTTTTGCAAGCTTGACTCGCAACTGTTCAGACTGGACAATAATACCACCCATTCGTGCGTTGATGACTTTTTCTGCATGGATGACTAATCGATGCTTCAATGAGCCCCATAACTTTCGAACTTCTTCTGTGACAGCTTTGACTTCATCTTTTGTGCTTGCTTCAGTTAATGCATCAACTTTTGCCTGTACTGCAACAACTTCTGCTTTTGCTGCAGTCAGCTTTTCATTTATTTCAGCGACCTGCTCATCTGATAAGTGTTCTGATGCAGTGACACGCGCTTCAATCTTTGCAATGTGCGCTGCAATAACTTCCAATGTATGCGTCAAGTATGCTTTTACATCTAATGTCAGCTTTTCATTCAGCTCCTTGCATGCATCAGATTCGGTATCGCTTGCACATTCTTTTTTCCATTGATCGCGTGAGTCGTCAAATGATTTGCGGCTATCCTTGCGGGATTTTTCAGCATCATTTGATTCTTTCTCGCTATCTTTAAAGCGTTTTTCTGCATCGCCCATCATTTTTGAGGCAACGATTCGTGCTTTTGCATTTGCTTTGAACTGCTTGAAATGCATCTCCTGCTTGAGCTTTTCTAATCGTCCAGCAACTTCGGCGCGCTTTTCCTGGAAGCGCTCAAGGTTTGCAAGATCTTTTTCTTCTAACTTATCAACAAGCGCCAGACGCTTCTGCATGTTTGCCATGCATTTTTCTGGATCAGGAGTTGCTGCACAGCGCTCTCGTGCAGTTTCAAAATGTGCACGCTGGCGGCTTCTGATTTCAATAATATTTCCTTTTCGTGTTTCCATGCGCTCTTCTTCATTTGTTTTGCGCTCTTCCATACGCTCTTTTTGAGCTTCGGCTCTTGCTTCTGCCTTTGTCTCGGCTGAAACAGTTGTGTCGCTATCAGTTGTATCACTATCGGTATTACTTGAACTGTCCGCTTCAACTTCTGCACCTATTCGTGCTTCTGCGAGAATACTCTCAGCAAAAACAGCGGACGAAAAAATACTTACTATAAACAGACTTAACACACTCAAAACAAGTGTTTTTCTCATGGGAATGACCTCCAAGCCATTATATTTTTCCATAAAATGTTTTGGGGAGGATGGTGGAAAAAGAGGTGATGGGAAACCACCATCCGAGCCCGCAAAACTGTAGGTTACATTGTGATGTGTTGTTTATATAGTCACTTGCTGAAGCTTTCAGAAAGAATTGTTTGTAAAGGTTTAATGAGCTTTATTCTGTTGGTTTAAAGGTTTATTGG
>DATDXM010000060.1:0-4550 GCA_035289325.1 Candidatus Nanoarchaeia archaeon | reverse complement strand
TAATACTATTTCATCGGCATACATTTTTGATGCAAACGTTCCTTTCTCAGTCAGCTTGCCATTCTGCAAATAGCCAAGATGCTCAAGTTTCTTTTTCAAATTGTTGAACACAGGGTTTGTCCGCGATTCCGTCGTCGCTTTTTCGCCATACGCCTGAAACGCAAAAAAGCTCTGGCTGAGAATATGTTCAATCTCTTTTGTTGAATGTCGGTCAATTAAATTAAGCACGGTATTAACAGAAAGCTTAAACTGCGAAATGATGGGGTCTGTATCCGCACTTGTAAATTGTTTAATTTTTTCATAATCAAAATCTCTGCGGTTTATCATGATATAAACAAACCCTTCATCATCAATGCCTCTTCTTCCAGCTCGCCCTGCAATTTGAAAAAACTCCTTCGAATTCAAAAAGCGAAATGTTCGCCCATCATAATTCCGCACATTTTCAAAACATGCAGTTTTCGCAGGCATATTAATGCCAACCGCAAATGTCTCCGTTGTATAAAGAACTTTTATCAGCCCCTTTCCGAATAATTCTTCAACGAGCTCTTTCATCACCGGCAGCAATCCTGCATGGTGAAATCCGATGCCATATGGTAAGCATTGCCGCAGCAGCTGCGTTGACACAAGCGTATTTATTTCCTGCGGTGCAGTATCGAGTTTTTTCCGTATGATTGCAGAAATCACAGGATCATGCTGAAAGAGCTGCTTCTTCATCAGTTCGCGCGCATTTTTCTGGCAGTTCATCCGTGAAAAGCAGAAGAACAGGCATGGCGTCTTGTCTTTTATTTCTTTGATCAGCGCAGCATGTGATGGTGGTGCAATCTCAGCTCGCCGTTTCTTCGATTGCCCACGAACATAAGTATAACTAGGAATATCGACAACTTCTTTTACTTCTTTCAGCGATGTTCGTCCAAGCTCAGTATCATAACATTCAAGATGCAGCGGCACATACCGTGTCGGATGGCTGATGACATGGACTTTGTGGCCTTTTATTGTTTCGATCCATCGCGCAAATTCATGTGCATTTGGAATCGTTGCAGACAAGCACAACATGCGGATGTTTGGGTTTGAAAAAATGATTGACTCTTCCCACACCGTTCCGCGTTCAATGTCATTGATGTAATGAATCTCGTCAAAGATGACATATGACACATGCTCAATATCTTCATCATTGCTCAACACCATGTTCCTGTAAATCTCAGTGGTCATAATCAGCACGGGCGCGTGTGGATTTTTCACAACATCACCGGTCAGCATGCCAATATTTTCTTCTCCGTATTCTGCGCAGAAATCTTTGTACTTTTGGTTCGACAGTGCTTTGATAGGCGCAGTGTAGATGATGCGTTTGCCGTTGTGAATATCCCTGTTCACAATGTAATCTGCAATCAGCGTCTTGCCTGATCCTGTGGGTGCAGAAACAACAACAGAATGGTTGTGATGAATTGCTTCAATTGCTTCAATCTGGAAATCATCCAGCTTTAATCCTTTATACGTCATTTCCATAATAATGCTGTTAAATAAGCGTCGGTCTACTTAATGCTTTGCGTTTCTGGATGGTGATGCCTATCGCCTGAAACATACTTATGTAATCGTTCCATGAGCCTCACTCTTGCACGATGGAGATCTACACGCACAGTTACTTCGCGGCGCCCTGTGCTCCGTGCAATTTCTTCCGTCGAATAGCCCTCATATACCTTCGCAACAACATTCCTAAAGCGTGGTGAAAGTTGTTCGATGGCATACTCAACGCCTTTTTCGAGTTCAGCCAAACAGAGCTCTTCATAAGGCTGCTCTCGAGAATCCGGAAAGTCTTCACCAATAGAACTGTGCGCACGCAATGCGCGTCTCCCAAAATCAGACCTCGCCGTATTGCGTACTGACATTGCTATCCAAGCTCTCATAGAATGTTCATCATGTTTTCCACGGAACTGTTCAAGGCGGGAATACGTGTTAGCATACGCTGTCTGTACTGCATCTTCCGCATCTCGATAATCTCCAAGAATGTGATACGCAATCTTATGAAACAAATCCTGATGTCCAGAAACAGCATCAATAAATAGTTCCCTCGCGTCCATTTCCTCACCGAAGCATCCAAAATTTATAAACCATTCGCCAAAATTTATTCCTTCTGGAATTTTATTATTCGTGCAACAGAGCTGCTTTGCTGAATATGTATCTTATCACCTTTGCCTACAACTGTCAGTTGTGGATTATTGTCCGCTGCAACATGCGCAAATCCCCGTGTAATCTCGATGGTAACTTTATCTGATGCTGAAATCGTGAGCGGCGGATGCTGCACTGTGGTATTGTTGAACGCAACACCACTGCCCTGAGTGAAACAAGTTCTTGTAATGGAATGGAAATAACCAGACGCGCCAAACGCTGTCGCAATGACAATGCCGTCACCGATAAATTCTTGCGGCAGCTTCTTCTGATTGATCCAAACAAAGAATCGGATGGCATGTGTGGGATGAACATTTCGTATAACAATATCATTCACTGCTTCTTTTATCTCTCCCTTCACGTGTGCAACAATCTTCTTGAATTCAACAATGCTGAATTGCCCGCGAACAACCCGTTGCAGCCCTTCATCAACATCATCCCAATCGCATTTGTTGCAGATGCTCTCTTCCCGTATCAATAGTTTCGGCACGCCGGGATAAAAGTGCTCAGCGGCAAGAAACGTGCCATCGCCGCCAACTGCAACGACGACATCAGGTTCATCTGAGAAATACTGAAGATACTTGCGTAGTGTCTCGCGGTGCTTCTCCAATTTGTGCGGGTTCCTGCTGACGACTGCTATTTTCATAAAGAATAAGAATAGAAAAAGAGTTTAATAAGTCTTGCTACGAAATAGCCTCTTCGATTGCTTCCTGGTCAAACCCGACAATGATTACGGGGTCTTCGCCCTGCTTCGCAATTTCGATCACTGGCACACCCATTTGACCTGTCTTTTCAAGCATCTCGCTGCGGGCTTTTTCATCTTCTGCAACATTGATGTCGTCAAATTTAATCTTCTTTGCAGTAAAAAATTCTTTTGCCTTTGTGCACCAAGGACAACTCGGCGTTGAATACACTTTTACGGTAAGTTTTGTCATAATCTGTACCCCCTATGATACGATAACCGTTCGAGTTTTTAAACTTTTTTAATCCACGGCGATATTGAAAAGTGGTGTCCTTAATTTGCGAGGCGCCGACGTCTCGGTACGAGTAGCTACTTTCTGCTTTGCATTCGTGGAACAAAAATAAAGAACACAAGCATATATTCAGCACAGAATATATCACGATTTTTGCCGAGCGTAGCGAAGAGATTTTTAATATCGCCCCATCCACTCCACTTCTTCCGCATTCAAATCAAAATAAGACACAAGCGGCGCCGCTGCAATCTTATTTTTACAAAGGGCAACCACATACGGCAATGTATCTTGCCGTGCAACTTTTACGCTGCAGTGCGTTTTCCGTGCAATTTTCTCTGCAATTGATGTCCGCAGCGCATATTTCTGTTTCGCTCGCCACATTGTCAGCAGCCGCTGCGTCGGCGAATAACGAGTAAACGCTTGGTATTTTTCATCTTTACTCAACGCAATCCCTGCGCTTAACAACACTGAAATCACTGCAAGAAAATGCCAGTGCTGCCGCCGCCGTATTCTTCCCCGAAACACATCTGCCCGTGACAGCTTCTCGACCGCCCGATACAGATCAGCTGGCTTCGTATACTCTTTCGGTAAATTTTCATCAATCCACAAGAAAACTTCATCAAGATCTTCATCGATATTTTCAAGCGCGCCTTTTGCAATCGCTGCATCCGTCGTCTTAAAAATCTTCAGCATCGCATCAAATATGCTTTCCGTTCGGCGCCGCGGGCTCAATAGTTCAAGCTGCGCAGAGGTAAACCTCTTTCCATCAAGCAGTGTTTGCAGGTCAATCAACGCACCTCGCGCATCGCCGCCGCAGCGCCGTGCCAGTGCAACAAGTGCTTTCTCTTCATAGACTATACTTTCTTTTTGGCATATTCCTCGAAGTATCTGGAGCATGTGCTGAAAGCTCAACTCTTTGCATTCAACAAGTTCACAGCTCGAGCGTAGCGATGAAAACTTCTTGTCCCAGACGTCATTTGCTGTTAATAGTATTGGATATTTTGATTCGCTGATGAGTCGTTTAAGCGCTGCTAATCCTCCGCGGTCTTCAACACCTGCAATGCCTTCGACTTCATCAACTAAAAGAACTTTTGTATTCCCGAAAAGCGAGCGCTGCACGCTTGCATTGCCTATCGTCTTTTGCAGCTGATCCTCGTTTCTGAAATCACTTGCATTGACTTCAAGCACTTCACAGCGAGCATCTCGGGCGCATGCATACACAGCACAGGTCTTCCCCGAGCCTGCTGGCCCATAGAGCAGCAATGCTTTTTTCTTCTGTTTTTTAAATTCAGTTAAAAAACTCTTTATGGATGCAATTGCTTTCTCTTGTCCAAGCACTTCAGCAGCAGACTGCGGTGCATAGGTCAGCGTAAATGGGAGCATAATCTTCCAGAACACTGCTTTGTTTTAAGT
>DATDXM010000059.1:0-9809 GCA_035289325.1 Candidatus Nanoarchaeia archaeon | reverse complement strand
TTGTGCATATGAGGGTAACGCTGAACTGTGTTTATATAGATTATCACCGAGAAGCAATCGCCCCCGCCACCATCACCGCTCGCTTACATTCCTTCACATCATGTACTCGTATAATGTCCGCACCATTGAGCACACACGCCGTAACCGCAGCGAGCGTTCCTGAAAGTCGATCAGCAGCAGCATCAACGCCCGTAAGCTTTCCAATAAATGATTTGCGCGACACACCCATCATCACAGGATAGCCTAATTTCTTGAATGTGGCAATATTTTTAATCAGTAACAAATTTTGTTCAACAGTTTTCCCAAAGCCAATACCAGGATCGATAATAATTTGAGTAATCCCAGCAGCTTTTGCTTTCTCTGCTTGCATTCGAAGATATTGCGCAACATCCATAACAACGTCGTCATAGGATGGATTTGCCTGCATCGTCTTCGGTGTGCCCAACATGTGCATAATCACCACAGGCACATGATGCCGTGCTGCAGCCTCAATCATGCGCTCATTGCGTAATCCTGTTACATCATTCAGCATGGACGCACCAGCTTCAAATGCAGCATCAGCAACCTCAGGCTTCATCGTGTCGATAGAAATTGGAACTTTTATTTTAGTTATAAGCTGTCTGATGACAGGCAGCACACGCCGCAGCTCTTCATCAACAGAAACAGGATCTGAACCTGGTCGTGTCGACTCTCCGCCAACATCAATAATGTCTGCTCCGTCGGCCACCATTTGTTGTGCATGTCGTACCGCAATCTCCGCATCGATAAATTTCCCACCGTCACTAAAACTATCAGGGGTAACATTAAGGATGCCCATCAGTAATGGGCGATTGGTTAAAACAAGCTTCTGCGGAGCCATACAGACATTTCATCGGCAGCCTTTTATAATCCTTCGTGTTTTTATGCGTCGAGGTGTCCCAAATGAATCTTCATCAAATCGTTCAAGAAAAGCATCTGTTGCAGCATCCATTCTACAAGTTATGGCTCAAAGGCAAATTACCAAAGCAAGCACTCCAAAAGTACGCAGTGCAATATTACCAGTTAGTCGCTCATTTGCCCAGATTTATCAGCCGCTTGCACGCAAATTGTGATGACGCAGAAATTCGCCAGCAGTTATTGCAGAACATCAATGAAGAAGAACGTGGCGAAGGAAACGGCGGCGTTTCACACGCAGAATTATGGTTAGATTTCGCAGAAGAATTAGGTGTCGATAGAGCAACCGCAAAAACAGGAGAATTGCTGCCAGAAACAAAAGCAGCAGTCCAAACAATACACAACGCCTGCAATTCATCGTTAATTGAAGGTGCAGCAGCATTATATGCATATGAAAGCCAAGTGCCTGAAATTTCAACTGAAAAGATAAGGGGCTTAAAAGAAAGTTACAGCATAACATCACCAAAAGCGCTCCGATTCTTCCGTGTTCATGCAGTCGTTGACAAAAAACATGCAGGTGTCTGGGACACGCTGATAAAGACAAATGCAAAACCAGAACAGCAAGAGCAAACCTTAGCAAGCGCACAACAAACCGCACAGGCATTATGGACAATGTTCGATGCGATGTATGATCAGTTTGTTCCTGCGAGCGCAAAGATGGAATGTTAGTTTGCCGCATGCCGTCGCAGCGTATACAATTTATACACGCTCACTAGGAACACAACAAGCAGCAGTGTCGACACTAAGATGATATCGTTCTGTCGTATTCTATAGCCGAGCAGTGTCACATCAAAGATAAGAAACTCAGCAATTGACTTAACAGTCTTACGTGGCACAAATTGATAAAAGCCGCCAAGCACAAGCCCCACTGCACCTAAAATAATCCAGCATTTCTGGCTCAGCCCTTGCACAGATCGTCCAACAAAGTCAATGCCATAGACCAGCCAATAGATGATGGCAAGTGCAATAGCCGCAGCAACTCCATGCATGATATCGCCAGCCCAAAATCCGACAATAAGACCGGCAAGAACAGCAGTCACAGCACGTGCATCCCAGGTTTTCTTACCCCACAGCCGCATAACAACAACAGCTGCCAAAAACGCGACAAGAGGAACAACAGCAACAGCAAAAGTAAACGCACGAACTTCAGCTTCTTCATCAAATCCAAGCGCTTTCAGCCGTGCCATGATAAAGACTGCATCAAGTGCAGTTGCGCCAACCGCTGCCAGAATCACATAACCGAAATTCTTCCGCCATCCATCAGCTGAAACAAACTGCAATGCCGAAAAGTACGCAATCAGCATGAACGCAAAATGAAGAAAGAAAAACCAGAACTGTTCGTCGATCTTAAACACTTCTCGATTAAGAGTAGGATTAGCAGAAACATAATAGAGATAGAACATAAACGGTCCAATGACGCTCGTAACCACACCTTGTTCTTTTCCTTTGCCGACAAACTGTGCAATCAAAAATGCAGCAGCAAACACAACCGTAAGTTTTATCGCAACATAATTGAGATGAACAGCCCAGTCAGTCGCAAGATGATAGACGATGTCAAGACCGTTCATGACAATTGTAAGAAGAGCAGCAAAAAGAATGTTTGACAGTGTCTTATTCATGGTATACTCTGAAGTACTCGAGGATTTTACTCTACAGTAACCGTGCCTTTCATTGATCGATGAATGCCACAGAGATAGTTAAACGACCCGACATCATCAAACGTATGAGCAAAAGTATCCCCATCACTCAAGTCATCGCTCAGCAAAACTTTATTGTTCGAATCAGATGATTCAACAGTATGCGCAGCCCCATCTTCATTACGCCATGTGACTGTTGTTCCTTTTTTAATTTTCAAATCCGCAGGAACAAATTTGAAACCTTTGATAACAACAGAAGCATCTTCGCCGCCTGCACTCACTCCTTTTGTGTCGCCCTGCTTTTCAACAACAGGAGCTTCTTGCTGTGGAACTGGTGCTGCTGATGGTGTTGGAGCTGTCGATGGAGGAACTGTTGGCGCACCACCAGAACAAGCAACAATGAACAAAGATAGAATGACCGCAATCACAAGGAGCTTTTTCATAAAACAAAGAAACGTAATTGAATATTTAAATGTTGTGAAAGACAAAAATACGAGCCCGGAGGGACGCTCAATCCTGAGGCTTCCCTCGGGGATATTTGAACCCTCGACCCTCTGCTTAGAAGGCAGATGCGCTATGTGCACTACGTGCCAATCCGATCAGCAAGTATCCAGGCTGCGCTACGGGCTCGCAAGAGTACAACAAGAAATACGCTTTATATACCTTCCTACATCACTTTATCTTCATCAAATCCATACTTGCCTACAAGAGGGGAAAACAAAAATTCGCCTAAATTCTGCTGCTCAACACGATCTTTAAGTTTCACAAGTTTCATCATGTTCTGTGCATTCAAATCGCCAACAGGAACAACCATGATGCCATCAGGTTTCAATTGGTCAAGCAGATGCAGCGGCAGTTGTGGTGATGCAGCAGTAAATATAATACGATCATACGGAGCATGCTCCCCATATCCCTGGCTGCCATCATGTTCAACAACAGTCGTATTGGCAACACCAATCCGTCGCAGATTCTCACGCGCAAACGTCACAAGTTCAGGTATAACCTCAACAGAGACAATTTTCCCTTTCTCACCCACAAGCATCGCAAGCATCGCTGACTGATAGCCGGAGCCCGTGCCAATTTCAAGTATTTTTTGTCCTTCATGAACATCGAGCGCATCGGTCATCATGAGCACTGTGCTCGGTTGAGAAATCGTCTTGTTCCTCAGAATAGGCAGGGGAGTATCTTCATACGCACGCATCTTAAATTCCGCCAACAAAAACTCTTCGCGCGGCACAGAAGTAAAGGCTGCAAACGTCCTCTCGGTGATACGATCACGCCAATAGCCAAGAAGTGCCTCTTTGTTCATTCTTCAGCCGTTCTTTTTGAACTATAAAAAGCTTGTGGCTTACTCAATCCAATCCTTATTTTTAATTTTCTCCGGTAAATATTTTTCAGAAATAAAACTAATGCCTCTGCTGCTTAATGCCTGAATTTCTGCTTTTGCGCCAAAGTCTTTCATCATCTTGAACTCTTTCTGCCATTCTTTATTGTTCTTGAACCAATCATATTGCGCAAGCTGTTTCAGCCGTGAAGTGTCTTGCTCATTCATCTTGATGAAATGCTTTTGCAGCCCGTATTTCTCGATGTCACCTGCACGAATGCCTAAAAATTTGACTTCAGGAATCGCAAGCACATCTGCCATATGCGCTAAGCTGATGGAGCCGAACTTCATGACAGAATAGATATAAAAACCCCAGGGATCAAAATCAGTCAGCACGAAAATAGGCATTTTTTGTTCGATTGCAAGCCGCTGCAGCAGCCGTCGTATGCCACGTGTCGTCTGTCCCTGCGAGCTCATGATGATGCAGTCATGCTTGTCCCAGAATTTATCTTCATGCAAACGCTCCCATACTGCGGCTTTTTCCATATATATGACATACTTCGCAGAAACTTTTTTGAATAGGATGTCTTCAACATTACTCGGAACGCTCCATCCTCCGCTTCCCAATTTCGACCAGTCAATAGTGTCCCCTTTGTCTTCAATAATAACTTTGCCAGCAACCGAGCCCATCTTGTTTGCATTGACATGCAGCTGTTCTCGTGGAAAGCTCGTAATCAGTTCAAGATCTTCAAGTGCTTTATCAGTTTCCTTCTGTTCATCGACGATATTGATGTTTGAATTAGGAATTGTCCTTTTCGCCATGTAGAAAACGTCTCTGAGGCTTGCGTGCTTCTCTGCTTCGAGCAGTTCCTTGCTGACTTTCGCAACTTCAATGGTCTGCAAAAACTTCTTTGCATGTCCGACATTGAAAAACGTGCGTGTTGCCTGTCGCTCGCCTAACTTTAACTTCTGTGTCTTTTTGTCAAATTCAACGTTGCGCAGCCCGCGAACCTGAAACTCGATTGAGGGATTTTTGCCTGATTTGATGTCTTTGGCAAGTTTCTTTCCCAGTTCAATCAGCTCTGCTTCAGCTTTTTTCATGAGTCCTCTGTTTC
Organism: Candidatus Nanoarchaeia archaeon; assembly: GCA_035289325.1. GTDB lineage: Archaea > Nanobdellota > Nanobdellia > Woesearchaeales > JAGLXL01 > DATDXM01. The sequence continues at coordinate 4,800 of DATDXM010000059.1, read as the reverse complement.
AGCAACTGCTGTTAATTTAATTTGTTTATGCTCAGGTTCCTGCTCAGGCATTTGCAGCTGCTGGATAATTTCAGGTTTCTTGATCATTTTTTGTAATGCCTGCAATAACACATCCTTGCTCTCGCCCGACAACTTTGAAATGGAATCTGCAATTTCAGGAATATACTTTTCAAAAATGTTTGCACGTTCGCGCTGCTGACCGATACGCATCTTTTTGCGAACATACATGCCCAGTTTGCGTCCGCATTCCTGCAGTGCAAGCTTCATTTCTTTGATGATTTCAGGATAATGTGCAATTGCTTCCTTTGCTTCGCTCGTGAACGGTGGCCACACGCTTGCAAGATGAACTGCAACAGTTAATGGACCGACAGGCAGCGCCCCTTGACTCTGCTGCAAGCCATATGCTCGCCAATTAGTTTGTACAATTGCTTTGTAAACCGAACATGCACTCTGTTGATACAATAGGGGAACACGATTCGCAAAACGGAGCAGCGTCATCGGTTGGTCACCGGGCTGCTGACCGCCAAATGCAACCGCCACTTCAATACAAAATGGAATGCCACGATACACATCAGGCGAGCGTGTGACTGAAGTATAAAACTCAGCATTTACTTCTTTGCGTACACCTTGTTCGAGAAGCGCTGAGCCGATAGGGACAATACAGTCAGTGGGAGGTGCAATAATTTTTGTATTTTTGATGCCCTGCACGAGGCGCTCGATATGAGGCAGTTGCATATCTTTCGGTTTCATTGTAGGCAACAACGCAGCATTCTCACAGATATCTTTTGCAGTTCCGCCACCGACGCGCGAAAATTCGTTCATTAAAAAGCTCTGGAGTGTTCGTGTCTCAGTTAACTTCAGCATTTTAACGATGGTGCCGACTTCAACACCATAGGGATGCGGCTTGATTTCTTTAGCCTGCGGCGGTAATTTTTCCGACACACGAGCAAAAATAATTTGTTCTGCTTTCGGGTTAACATAAACAATTTGAGCATGAGGGTTAACAATTGCTGTTGCTTTCAGGTATTGATCAACGCTCTGATCGCCTTTTTGATAGCTTGCTTCAAGGTCGAGTTCAACCCGCGTCCCGTGCTCTTTGTCCCACGTGATTTCCTTATCAGCAAGAATTTCCGGTGCATTTTTTTGTGTGTTGATATGAAGCTCAAAATAATGTGCAGGCTCTTTGCTGCCGATGCGCGAAGTAATGCGAACTGGCTTTGCAGTGGTAAGCTGTGAATACAGCACTGCAGCAGAGATGCCGATGCCTTGCTGACCACGTTGTTGTTTCATCGTGTGAAATTTGCTTCCATACAATAATTTTGCAAAAATATTTGGGATTTGTTTGCGCACGATGCCTGGTCCATTATCTTCTACAATAACGCGGAAGCGGTCATCGCCCATCTCAACCACTTCGACAGAAACCTCTGGAAGGATGCCTGCTTCCTCACATGCATCAAGGCTGTTATCGACTGCTTCCTTGATGGTTGTCAGTAATGCTTTTCTTTTGTTGTCAAAACCTAACAGATGCCTATTTCTCTCAAAAAACTCAGCTACAGAAATCTCGCGCTGCTGCGCGCCCATCTCTTCTGCGGTCTTGTGTTCAGCCATCGGGGCTCACAGAACTTGTGTTTTGTTTATAAAAGTTTAGATTTCAGTGAAAAATGTAATGATACTGCATCAGCACAACGCTAAATACTCCCCACTATTCTCATAATTTTATGCTCTCTTCTTTTCTTTTCCAAAAATCGATAGACACGCGCATGTGTCGATCCAGCTAACAAGTCTTCAATTGCCCGGCGCGCATGAACAACCATATCAACAGGACCAACAAGTGCAACAGTTTTGCCATAGACAGAAATGACACAGTCAGTTAATCGCTCAATCTCACGTTTTGCTTTTCCTTCAGAGCCGATGACGCGCCCTTTGAGTCGCAGTGACGCATTTTTATTTTTGCCGGTGAACTCATCAACATTGACCACTTCAAGAGCATAGTCTTGCTTCAGCAGATGCATCGCAATGCCTGGATTAAATCCGCGCCCGATTGCACGGACAATTTCACGCGCTTCATACAGGTGCACGCCGCTCGTGGAAATAATTTCAACTTCGCCTTCGCGCGAATCTATCAGAAGAGAGGTATTAGTATCTTGCTCAAGCTGTTTCTTCACATTGCCTGATGGACCTATGAGTACACCAACTCTATCCAAAGGTATTTTCAGCGAATAGCTGAATTTCTCAGTTGCGGTTGCCATGAGTAATATCATTTATAACTGTCTCAAGCTTAAGCGAAAGCCCGAGTTTATTAAAGTACGTGCAAACAATGCGAACATCCCTCTCAAAAAGCTCTGCAAAGCGCGGATTTTCTTTTGTTGTTGTCTGGGAAAAATCAATCAGCACCGGCCTCTCATTGAAGTTGAGAATATTAAACGCAGAAAGATCGCCATGCGTTAAACCAAAGGAATACATCTTCTTGAGCTCACCAACAAGCAGCGCAAAAAATTCTTTTGGCTTTTTAGGCGTCGCAGTAAGCAGGCGTTGTGCAGGCTCATCATCACCGATGAATTCCTCCACAAGCACATTGTTCTTGCATGCGAGTGGCTTTGGCGCAGATACACGTGCTTCCCGCACAAGCAACAGGTTGCGGTATTCCCGTTTTGCCCAGGTAAAGATGACCTGTCGCCGTCGTTTGAGCAGCCCCATAAAGCGTGGATCAGACTTGATGTAATCATACATCCGATTAAAGTCACAGTTTTCAAGGCGATATATTTTCACCACAACAAAACTGCCATCTTGCCGCCGTGCTGCAAACACGTTGCTTTCTTTGCCAATGGATATGGGCGTTTGTAATCCTTCAAAATGACCGTCGCTTGCTAACTTAAAGAGGGTCTGGCTGGTAAAAGCATCAAATACGCCATGTTCAGTCTTGTATTTCTCGCGCGAATTGGCCATGGGAGTATTGGAAGTATTTCTCTTTATAAGCTTATTTCGATGTTCTCATAAGCTCGATAAATAATGACTGTGTACGATAACGAAGAGCCTCAATTTGATCTGCTTTCAAACGAAGATAGTCATTGCCTTTTCGGTTGTACGTATGATCTTTGTCGCCGCATTGCTTCCTGAGCGAGAGAACAAATCCTTTCATTGTATCACCATGGAGACCAATAAATTCAGCAGTTTTTGCCTCGATTTCCTCAGGTTGTAAACCCTGTGCAAAATAGTAACCTTCAATTGTTGTGATGAGAGCAGGCACTAATTCATGGCCACGAGGTAAAGATTTTGTGTACGGATCCAAATTAGACACAATGCCTATTGATCCGTCAGGCAACTGTGTAGGAGTTAAAAGCTGTGTGTGCACTTCACGAATGTAACGTTGTTCAGGAAGAATTGCTTCCATTTTTCTATATTGAGCATCATAAGAAGATTGTGCTTCACGAGATCCCATTCTCTTCCCAAAAAATCGTACACCAAACTCATTGGAAGTACGCTCATCGAAGGTAATATAGCCATCTGGTTGTATCCATTGCCTACGAAACTGATAAACACCGAGCCAAGGAGACGCATGCTGTTGAGCATAGTGAAGTGTCTCATGAGCATGAATAGCTTGCCAGTGAGCATCTTTGCTCAGGAGGGACATCATTTCTAAAGAGGGATTGACAGGTATCCTGATAATTTTATCAAGCGATCGATCATAAGCATGAGCTATAGAACCAGTCGAATTTTTTGATCTATATCGTTTTAATTTAAGAGCGGTATTTTTCTCAAAAGGATCTTGAGATTTAAGAAGTTCATCAAGAGTCACAACAGGAACGTCATAACGGTCGATGATGCGCCCACACATCTGGAGGAAAGGCGATTCTTTTGCAAGCGTGCTCTGGATATTATCAACAATAGTTCTCTGTTCATCCGCTGTCAGCCCTTGAAAGCGATTGTAAGAGTCAAGAACATGGGATGGCATTTGATCACTAAGAGTATCATTATGGGCAGGTGCACGAATTCTCCCCACGTCTGCTGGCTGGGCTGCAAGAGCTGCTGCCAGCACTAACAAAGGTTTCCATCGCATATCTGAATGACCATAACTCAGGCTTATAAATGTTTCTAAAATTGCTACTTAAAGGAGACAAAAGAAAAGATAAGTGTCAGATGAGCTCAGCAGGAGCAGTCACCCCCCAAACATAGTAAAACAACCGAAATATTTATATAGGAGTTCCACTAGAGAGTAGTAAGTTGGATAATAGATGTGTTCTTCGGAACACTTTTGTTGTCTAAACACCTCCGATTGCGCTCACAAATCTTCGGATTTCTGAGCCAATCATGCTCAATCACCTCTTTTCCCTACGGGCTGTGAGCAATCACAGCCCGCAAGGGTTTTATGCTTCAACGGAAGTAGTGAATTCTTCAGCAAGCATAGAAGAGCTTGAGCGGAGCGTTTATTTTTAATTCAATAAGTCTACTTATTTTCTAATATACACACCACCGTGGCGCGGGACGGAGTGTAGAACATTTTCCCCTGCGAAGCCTTGAGAATTTGCAGATTCTCGAGGCGCCAAAAACAAAGTTTTTGAGCGTGGGGGAAAATGTTTTACGAAGTAGCACGCGAACGAAGTGGGCGGGCGTCCGCCGCTATGGAGGTGGTGTGCGACAATAATTCTCGATTCGTACATTTAAGCCCAATGGGCTCGTTTGCAAGTTCATTTTTGGCACCTCATAATTAGGTTATGAGCAAGACATTTTCCGTAGAAATGTCTTGCTTGTTGTCCGACGGTACGACCACGTAAAATGTTACTCATTCCTCTTTCGAGCATA
>DATDXM010000058.1:0-5058 GCA_035289325.1 Candidatus Nanoarchaeia archaeon | reverse complement strand
AGATATGTATGCAATCCGAAAAGTCCATGCGCATGCGATTCAGGGCATGCTTGCTGCAATTACCGTGAGCTTTGGCATCCCGCTGCTGCAGACAAAGAACGCAAAAGAAACAGCATCGCTGCTCGCAGTCATTGCAAAGCGTGAACAGGACACCGGGCGCGATGTGCAGCTGCATGCAAAAAAGCCTGCAACACTTGCAGAGCAGCAGGAATATGTCATTTCAGCATTGCCCAGCGTTGGCCTAAAGCTCGCACAGCAATTGCTGAGAAACTTTGGCTCCGTAGAAAAACTCGTTAACGCCAGCATTGCCGAACTGAAGAAAGTTGAAGGTATCGGCGACATACTTGCTGATCGAATTAAAAGGGTATGTGTTGAGGGGTATAAGAAAGAATAACCACTCACCTCATCTTCTTATATTCTCGTTCCAGCCATCCGAGCGCATCGGTAATGGGCAGCAGCGACGCCTCCGCAACGCCGTGATCGTTCTCGCCAAACTGGAATGGATCATCCATATCTTTAATCAACAATATCATATATACAAGTGTAAAGCTTGACGCTGCATAAGTTGCCGCGCCCAATATGAATGTATCCGTTTTTGAAAAAAGGATCAGCACAATAACTGCAGCTGATATTATCTCCATGATGGTGTAGCCTGCTTTGATGAACGTCGTTTTTTTAATGACATCAATTCGTGTAATGCTCTGCCTCAATGTCTTCTGATTTTCTTCAATCCATGACGTACAGCTTTGGTTGTCAAATTTTGCTGCATATCCATTTAACTCATTGAGCTTGTCAAGAACTGATTCAACCATCTTTTTTTCTTCAAGCCAGTTTTTGATAGTTTTAGTAAAATCTATCAAATATCCCATAAACTCTTTCCGTTTCTTAACGTTTGGCTCTGTCCTGTTGTGATCTTGGAATGAAAGGATGCTATTAGATACCGCGCCCAAAATCTGCTCGCTTTCCTTAAAATCCTGAAGGATGCCTGCAAGCATAAAGCCAATTAAAAATACTGCGCCAGTAAGCAGGCTTGCAATGATGATGTTCATATCGAGAATGTCCCATCCCTTCGTGCGAATAAAATATTGAACAAACAGCCCAGGCACCACTACCATGAAAAACACTTTAATGGAGAGCATCCACTTGTCACGAAAATTTGAAAAAAGTATATGAAGCATAAACTGGTAAACGTCTACCTATCACCTCTATTCCTAAGAAAGTTTTTACTGTTTTTAAATGTGCCGACCTCAGATGGTTTTCCGACTCTCCTACCTCATCGCCCGTAACCGTCTCACTCTCTCTTGAGCCGGCGGATGCGTCGAAAGCAAATTCAGAAACGCATTCGCCCGAAACGGATTTGAAATAAACAAATGCGCAGTCGCGGTTGTGCTTGCATGTGCGGCTAATGGGTGCGCATGCACACTTCCCGAAATCTTCTCCAGCGCAGTTGCAAGGTGCTCAGGATGCCCAGTCAACTTTGCACCAGAAGAATCTGCAAGATACTCTCTGCTTCGTGATATAGCCAGCTGCAGCAGCGTCGCAATGATTGGCGTGACAATCGCTAATACAATTAACTCAAGCCCATTATTCTCCCTATCCCGCCCTCCACCAAATATGGCCGCCCAGCGTGCAACGAATGCAATATAAGATATAACAGCCGCAATGCCTGCTGCTACGCTGCTGATCAAAATGTCACGATTAGTGATATGGCTTAATTCATGCCCAAGCACGCCGCGCAGCTCTTCTTTTGTCAGCAGCTGAAGAATCCCTGTCGTGCACGCAACCACAGCATGCTCAGGATTTCTACCGGTTGCAAATGCATTTGCCTGCGGCGAATTGATAATATAAATCCGCGGCTTTGGAATACGTGCTTTGGCCGCAAGCTCTTCTACCATTTGGTGAATATGTTTGTATTCTTTTTCATCAGCAGGTTTCGCACGATACAGTGCAAGAACAATTTTATCCGAAAACCAATAGCTTCCAGCATTCGTAACAAGCGCGATGCCTAAGCCGATTGTGATGCCCGTGGTGCCGCCAATAAGCCAGCCTGCTGCGAGCAGCAATCCGCTCAGCAATCCAAGGAATACTATCGTTTTGAGTTGGTTGTTTGACATAGAATAATGTTAATTGATTGGGCTTAAATAGTTTTCTCACTCAACGCTTTTTCTTCGCCATTTCCCACAAAATCTCAAAATATTTTGCATAGCTGTCCGCAAGTGCAGCGTTTTTTATACGAATGACCGAAAACGGTTCCCAAATTAAAATTGCAACATTGTCACCATAAACATAGGTGGGGGTAGGATTAAATGATTCTGGAGGCAAATACCTATAAAGTGCAGTTTCATATTCATAAACATACGGCGCATCATCACCAGTTAAAATTCTTTCTTTAAATCCACGCCTTTTCTCTTCTTTGAAATACCAGTCCATAAACGGACCGAGCTTTTCCTTGAACATTGATTCGTCAATACCAAATATCACATGATCTTTGCCTTCGCGAAGGACATCTTTCAGCAATGTCTTAACACCTTCAACGCCTTTATACACTTCAACTATAATTTCATCTTTATGAAACGTTGAAATTTTGTCTAACTCAGGGAGAATATCTGTTACAATGCTTTCTTTTTCTTTAATATAATCAAGAAGTTTGTTCGGATGGGTTGCTTTATAGTATTTGACACCCCCCTTAATGACATAATTAACCAACCCTTTCGTCAACAATTTTTCAAGAAAATCATAAATGGTTGTTCGATGCATGCGTGCTTCTTCATTTATCTTGTGCACGGAACTTGAGCCAAGCTTAAGGAGCGCAAGATATACCATACTTTCACCGTCACTTAAACCTATCTTTTTAAGAGAGTCATTTAAGCTCATTATCCTGGGAATAAGCCCGTTCTTTATATTGTTGTCGGTTAAACGACAGCGATAGTTTATATGTGATGTCATTTATCAGTAGTTATTAATGTGATGAAAATGACAAGACTTCAACGAATGGTAAATGGCTATGCGAACTTCCTCCTGAATGCAGCAATAGCGATGCTCGCAGTACCCGAGCCGACAACAGACACAAAATACCGGAGGTTTTAACATGAGACGCGCAAACAAAGATGGGCACTTGAACGGCATGTTCGATATACACATCGCCGTGCCTAAGATGGAACAGGAAGTATTGGAAGAAGTGCAAAAGCGGCTTCACCCACTAATTCCAAAGTTCAAGTACTTCATTAATGTCCATAATTACACAGAAGACCGGCATGCATGCTTCACTGGGAAATCAGCAACCGACCACGACCTTGAATCGCCGGGTGCGATGGCAACTCTTAAAGTTGGCAATGGCACCGCACGAGGGTCGTATGAACAAGCAAAGGCAATAATCTGCCGTTCGATGGAAATACTTGAGGCTCAAAAAATCTATGTTGGGAACTTTGAGCTTGAGCACTTCCTTGATGAGCAAGTCCCAGACTTCGATGCATTTGATATGCAACGAGACTTTCCAGGATATCAGCGAGTTGAACCTCCAAAAGCACCAAGCCATGAAAACCACGTGATATATCGGCGCAGCCTGGGCGAGCTTCCAACGATGGATGAAATAAAAGAAACCTACGCTCGAGTGTTGAGTGTAACGCCTCACCAAGCAGTTCTCTTCGCACGGTGCCCACAGCCATCAGATAATGATTTAGCAACGCTCGCATTGACATTTTACCAGGATAGCCGAAAAGCAGTTCTAGACTTCGGGAAAAGACTAGAACGAGCACAAGGTCAACTCCAATGCAGCGACATCATTACAGAGCAAGTCTGTATCGTTGGAGAGCGACCGAAATAACTTTTTTCTTTTTATCTTTTTCCTCTTTTCCCTTCAAAACACAATATTTATAAACGTAACCAATATAGTATCATTCGTTACCATAATGATAACACTACTCAAATCAGGCTATTGGAAGATTATGCAACTATTTTACAAAAATAAAAGCAGTAAGCTTCACCTCAGAGAGATAGTACGCCAAACAGGATTGCATGCACCAAGTGTGACCAGATTTCTGCGCTGGCTTGAGCAAGAACATGTCCTCGCATCGGAAAAAGACGGTAACTTAAAGAAATATTCTATACTAAGAAATAAGAGAACATATCTTTTGTTTGAGATATTTGACGTTGAACGGTTTGAAAAACTGCCAACACAGCGGAAAAATGCGATTCAGCAGTATTTGCGAAAATTAACAGAACAGCCTGTCTTTGCAGTTATTTTTGGTTCGACGGCGAAGGAGACTTTTAGCAAATTCTCAGACATTGACATTCTTCTTATAGGAAATAGGCGAATAAATACGGACGACGCAGAAAAAGAAGCTGATGCACTGAGTGCTGTAAAGATAAGCACGTTTCAGATGAATTATAACGAGTTTATCCGTGAAATAAAGCTCAAAGAAGACAAAGTTATTCAGTCTGCGCTTGCTACAGGATACCCTCTCATTAATCATATTGCATATTACGAGGCACTTAATGAAAGAATATGATCTTCACCAACTGCTTGGGAGTACAGCATTAGTCGAGCAGAAGATTCAAGATTTTCTTGACAAAGAGATACTTAAGAGACAAAACAGTGATGAACAGGAGATCGAAGGCCATCTATTAAAAGCAGATCACAATTTGCGTTTTGTTGCAGAGAACATAAAAATTGGATTTATTGATTGAGCGATGACAGGCTGTTATTATGCATCTTATAGCAGAACGCATTGATAATTGAACTTAGTGCGTACTGCTATGATAGCAAATCTCAATTATATTTGTTCAAGTATCCATGAGATTTGCTATTATCATGCTGCGCTGGCTTTGATTTTAACACGTGAATATTCATCAAAGAATCATCTTGCAACACTTTGTGTTCTGATAAAAGAATTTTACCGAAAAGAGCTGAGCAAAGAAGATATTGAAGTATTGGGCGAATTTGTTGATTGCTCAAACTGAGTACATACTCAACAAGCTATGCTTGTGTACCAGAAGCCGCGCTTCTCAGTACCGCAGCTTGTCGCCGAACGAAGTGAGCGTGACTAGCAAAGCGCACTT
>DATDXM010000057.1:0-4296 GCA_035289325.1 Candidatus Nanoarchaeia archaeon | reverse complement strand
AGAACTGGGCGTCTGGAACGCGGCAGAATGTTGGATTGATTATGGATAAGAATTCTGTGATATTTGGGTTTGCGAAAGGCGTAGCGTCAATTGATAAAAGAGGAGGATCTATCTATCAAATTATTCGCACAAGTGCCTGCGACTCCCGTGAATCTGCGTGCATCTGTCTCTGCCAGAATTATGTTGACAAGCCTAATGCTGCAGACGAACCTGTTATTAACCAAATTTCGTTTTCCTGTGAAAGTGATTCACTCCTCTGTAGATCTTTACCAGCGAGTATTGATTTCAGTGAAGCGGTTGTCATTACTAAGATGGTTCCAAGTGGCAGTTCTATCACTCAATCGAGATTTCCAAGAGAAACATTTAGTTTAGTTGGCGGTTTCGTTATCGAACGTCCTGGATCGTTTCCTTATTGGATCTTTGAGGATTCCCGATCCCAATTCATGCCAGAAGATGGGCTTTTTCCCCGCCGTTTCTCCGTATCAATAGAAAAAACTGATGACAACAAAGTTGCAGTGTGTGCACGAACGCCGTGTGCTGAGCCTACTCCAAAGAAACCGTTAAACCCTACTCAAATTTCGTAAATCTATTTCTTAAGAACAGAATGCCGTGGTGCATTATCAGCATACTTATCGTTCCAGTATTCTATTTTCCAGCTTGTTATATCTTTGGGCAGGAAGAGCCCTGGCTGCCCTGTCAGGTATATTGTTCCATTGTTTGAAAAGCCAACAACAGGGTATGTGCATTCACCTTCGCCAACAATCTGCACCTTTAGTTTATTTCCTCTCAGCATATCTGCCAATTCTATCGGTACGACAGCTTCCCGATGAACTGTTGGAACACGGCCTTCGACAAGTGCATCTTTTGGAATGTTGTTTGCAAAATCGACTGCGTATTCCAATCGCTTTGACAAACTGTTTTCATTCGTATTCTTTCCTTCAAGCGTCTGTACATTTTTTCTGAGATGTTCAAGCGGTCCATACATTTTCTCGCCGCGCTCGCCCCATTCGTCAGCAAATTGTTTTGTTACTGTTAGCACAGCTACTTTTCCGTCGATGTACGCGTTTACTGTTGCCCATTGCCCTGTTGCGTATATTGCTCCTGCGGATGCTTTTTCCTGCAGCTCAAGCAATTGCTCAAATCCTTTGGATTGCGCTGATGCCCATGCGCGAGCTTTTTTTACTGCTTCCATGGCATCTTTTTTTCCCAATGCTTTCTGCACTCCCTTCAGTGCATCATATGCCTTTTTGTGGGTTTGAATAATTTCTTCCAGTGCTTTATCGTCAACGTCTTCGATGCTTGGCTGATAGCGTGTCGCGAGCATAACATCGACGGTGCTTTCTGCTTGTGCGACTAATTGTTTACAGTATTCACTGAAAGTGCTTCGCTGTTCTGGATCGGTCTTGGCTGCGGCAACAGCAGCGTCGCTTGCGGTCACTAAGTCCTGTAGCTGTTCACCATAATTCATTACGCCTTCTTTTTTCAGTGCATCACGGATGCGCTCATTAATGCCTTGTATATGTTCGCCTGCTCCTGCTGCAGTATAATTTTCAACAAATAAATTCTGAATTAATGCTTCAACACATGCTTGATGCCATTCTTTATATCCATCAGGCAGTGTCTCTTTATCGTATTTCAGTAAAAATTCAGTAATGCCATCCAACGCTTTTCGGTAATCACTGTTTTGGTCTGCGGAGGCGTTTTTTGGCTGCAGATGATCGAGCCACCCTTTTTTTATCATACCACCTTTGAGCAGTGCAGCGTACTCTTCCGGTGTTCTTTCTTTTGGCTGCTCTTGTGCCTGCGCAGGCATTCCTAATGCTGTACTGAGAACTACTGGAACAATTGCTCTGCGGATGACTTCTGCAAGACTCATCTCTCTTATTTAGCTTTCCTGATATATAAATATTACCTATTTAACTACCTATAGATGACTACAAATCTCTTCAGTTATTCTTATAAAGCCTGTTTCATTCTTTATTCTTATGAACAACAAAGGAATGGTAATATGGGAAGTGCTGATTTGGGCGATCATTCTTGTGATTGTTGCTGTGCTGCTCATCTACATGTTTCGCGGCTCGCTGAGTGAAGAAAATAAAATTATTACTCAACAGATTGATGGTTCACGTGATACTGATGGGGATCTGGTGCCGAATGTATTTGATAAATGTCCTGATAAGCCAACTACTGAACGTGTTGCTGCTGATGGGTGTACTGATGCGCAAAGGACAGCTCGAGAACAAGAGCTAAAAAAAGCTGAAAGTGCAGCCACACCAAAATAAACGTTTATAAACAATCTTTCTTTCTTATCACTCATGCAAAAAAGAGGAAGCTTCTCACTACGGTTAGTGCTTGAACTTGTGTTATCTGCACTGCTTATCTTTTCATCGATGTCACTCGCACGAGGCTTAGGCACGCAGCAGTTTTTTGTCAAACAAAGCATTGCAGAAGAATCTGTGCTGATCATTCATGCATTGCAATCTCTGCCCGGCAACATTGTATTTTTGTATCCCAAAGATATGTCCTCTTATACTGTTCAATTAGAAGATCATGCGGTGATTGTTGACGATAAACGAGAAGCATTTTCTGGTGCTGTGAAGCCAGAAACTGTCAGCAATTCAAAAACACTTTATTTTTACAAGAATGGCAATGAGATTTCAATTGCTGCAGCTGAGCCGCGTGTGTCACAACGTGAATGTCAACCTGCTCGTCTTGACCGAAACAATCTTCGGATTGAAGCACCTCCTGCTGTACAAGCGGTAGCAAGCTCGATCGGCTTTCCATGTTCAAATGATGTCTGCGCAGCTGATGCATTGTCAAAATCGACAACACTCTCCCTTTCACCTGCACGGGAAGGCGCTGCTGCGTTCTTTTCCGGCGAGACAAACAGACATATTGCATGCAATCTGCTGAATGGCATGCTCGCGCGCAACCCTCAACTTGAGACGTGGCTTGTGCCGAGCGATGATCTATCTCTTCGCATTGAAGTTGCACCTGCATCCATTGAATCGTTGGGCAGAGTTGTCCAGGAGTCATCATGAGCGAAGAAGAGGGCGAGGAAGCAACATGGCTATTTCCGCTGCTTGGACTGCTGTTTATTGCGCCCGTTATAATATTTTTATTTGTGGGAGCGATCTCATGGATATCATCCGCGCTGTACAAAGTTCCTTCAGGGGTTGTTGATACTGTGAGCAATGAGCTGATTACTGCGTGTTTTGCTGCAACTGACGAATTAAGTTCACGTCAGCTTGATGCTATTGATTTGAGGATATTTACTGATGTGCGTGCGAGCGGATGTTTTTCACCATCTGCGTATAAATTGACTATTGCGGATAAGATGATTACGACAGCTGAATGGGATACGGAAAAAAGCGGTGACAAGGTTATGCCGCTTGCTGTTCACATTATTGAGAGCGGGAAAATTACGAATGCACAACTAATTCTTGAGGTGCAGACATGAACACCAAAGCGATGCTTGATGATTTTTTTCCGTATCTTGCGGTTGGTGCATTTGTCGTTCTGTTTGCTGTTGTTCTTATGCTCTATGGAGCGACGCAGACGGCTGCGCATGAACGGAAAGCATATGCTGATGTTGCAGCTGCGACACTCGATTCTGTTTTACCTACCATGCTGCGCAAAAGTTCAAATGATGTGACTGCTTCAGAACTTATTTATCGCCAGCTTGTTGATAATTCACACTGCATCTTTCATGTACAAAATCCTACAGAAAATTGTGCTGCTCTTCTTGCTATCGTTGATGAATCGATGAAATCGTTTGATACATTGCTTCCGGGCAAACGCTTCATCTGGTATCTGCATGCAGGGCTAATCGGCGATGAAACTATTCGCTCATGGGAACCACAGAACAATGCCCTGTATACAGAGAGCACTGGCTGCCTTCTTTACCCTCAAACAATTTATCTCCCTATTGAAGGAGGGTTAGTTGTTGATGGCAAAACTGCGCGTTCCGTCAAAGTCACGCTGCAAATCCGTATCCCTGGGGCTGATCAGTGTGAATAAAAAAGCTCAAGTCATGTATTATGCATTCATCCTCGGACTATTTTTTGCGTTTGTTTACTTTGTCGTGCTTCAACTCGAGCAGGATGCAGTGCCAACGCAATATACTGGAGCGAATTCCCTCGATGTCTTGCGTGTTTCAGCCTATGGTGATTCCCTTCTTCTTTTTGCAGATGAATCTGCACGCATGAGCATTCACAAAGGCTTATTTGAACTTGGGGATGCAGGCGGCTATGCGGATGAAAGCCCATGTGAACGCTATTTTAATTACAATAAAGT
>DATDXM010000056.1:0-18504 GCA_035289325.1 Candidatus Nanoarchaeia archaeon | reverse complement strand
TCATTCACTCACTGAACAAGATGTTCAGCATTTCCTCGATGAGTACAAAGAACGTTTGCTTGACGATGCGCGCTATGCACTTGGCCGGTGATACCATCTTAATCGTATCGTTTATAACCCTTGAAAACCGAACTCTTTAAATAAACCATTTCACATACAAACAGTTATGAAAATCGTTCCTCAAAAATATGCAGGACAATATGTTGCATGGGTTGATAACAATATTGTTTCCTCAGGAAAAACGCAGTTAGAGGTTTTCAAATCTGCAAAGAAACTCTGTCCTGAGAAAGAAATAATCGTGGAGTACGCCCCTACAAAAAAAGAACTTATCACTTTTCTATGAAAATTCTGTATAGGTTTCATGATGGAAAGCATTTGCCTATTGTTGATATTAAAGTCACGTGATGGCTGGTATAATACGCGTGCATACGTTGACAGTGGCGCAAGTTACAGTCTGTTTCATGCTGACGTAGCAGAAATTCTCGGTCTTGTTTTGGAAAGTGGCGAATTAATTGAAATGACTGTTGGTGATGGCGATTCACTTAAAGTATACATTCATAGGATAAAAATCATCTGTGGTGGAGAAGAATTTACTGCATCAATTGGATTTTCCAAGGGAATCGGAGTTGGCTTCAATATTATCGGTAGAAAAGATATATTTGACTGGTTTATTGTGTGCTTTCATGAACAGGAGAAATTTTTGGAATTAACTTATCTCAACCGCACCGCATCCAACACTTTCGGCGCCATCGTCTCAACACGATATACCTTGTGATAAGAACTTGCTAAATCTAAACAGCGTGAGCTTTCACCATGCATAATCATTACTTTTTTTGGCTTCGGCTGTACATGTGCAAGGAAGTTCATCAATTCGCGCCGATCAGCATGCGCGCTGACTTCAACACGATCAATTTCCATCTGCACGGTATACGTGTGAGGCTTGCCATTGTCCATGAAACTAATCTCACGCTCACCGTTCTGGATTCTTCTGCCCAGTGTCTGTTCGCCTTGATATGATGAAAATGCGAGTGTGTGTTTTTTGTTTTCGCACATCTGCTTGAAATATTCAACGCTTGGGCCGCCATTCAGCATGCCTGATGTCGCACAAATAATGCATGGACCCTGTTCTTCAATCACTTTCATGCGCTCTTTGTGGCTGCCAACGCGATTGACAATCTCACTCATGAATGGATTCTGGTCTTTATGGAAAATCAGCTTGCGAACATTTCTATTGAGATATTCGGGATACGCCGTGTAAATTGCAGTAATATCCCAGAGCATACCATCCAGATATATTGGTATTTTTGGCAGTAAGCCGTCACGCACAAGACGCTCGATAATTACAATGATTTCCTGTGCACGGCCGCTCCCGAGCACGGGCATCAATACTTTGCCGCCACGATCCACGGTACGCTTGACTAACTCCACAAAATGCGCATCGCTCTCCTGTGGCGATGCCATGATATTGTCACGGCCGCCATACGTTGCTTCGATGATCAATGATTCCATTCGTGGAAATTGTGTGACTGCAGGCTCAAGCAAGTTTGTTCTTGCGTATTTCAAATCCCCGGTGTACACGATATTATGCAATCCGTTGCCGATGTTGAGGTGCACCATGCTCGAGCCAAGAATGTGGCCGCTATTGTAAAATGTTAAACGAACATCCGGTGTAATATCTGTCACTTCTTCCCATTCAAGACAGATTGTATGAAGCACCATCTGCTTCACTTCTTCGCTGGTGAATAAAGGCTCTTTACCTTCGCCATGCTGAATCTTAATCATATCCAACTGAAGCAGTGCCATGATATCGCGTGTTGGTGTTGTGCAGTACACGGGCCCATTATATCCCATCTTGTACAGATATGGCACGAGGCCTGCATGATCCATATGTGCATGGCTCAGGACTATTGCGTCTAACTGCTTCAAATCAAATTCAGGCGCGTCAAGCGCAGGATATTGGTCGCTGTCTGTGCCGGTGACGTCAATGCCTACATCAATAAGGATGCGTGATTCTGGTGTTTGGAGGAAAATGCAGCTTCTGCCGACCTGCCGCCCGCCGCCAAGGAATGTCAATCTTACCCATTCGCTCTTTTTGCCGCGAATCCAACCATCGTAAATGCGATGGCCGATTCTGTCAAGGAATTTCTTTCTATATTCGGAATTCTGATACAGTGTTGCACGAATCCCTTCAATCAGTTTGCTTCTGATGGGCGGCATTCGCTTGATGATTGGCACCCAGAATACTTCCTTTCGTACGTCACGCAGCAATGCGCCTTGTTTTCCGATTGCGAGCCCTGGCTTTTCTGCGTGAATAATCACTCGCGAGCGCTTTTCATCAAAAATAATGTCTTGGACCCCTGCTTCTGCAGGAATTATTTCGCGGATTTTTCGTTCAGCATCGTCCTTTTCCATTGCTATGCTTGGATCTGGTCGTAACTCAACGCGTTTCTTGAATGTATCGACAAGCTTCTTAATCTCGCCTCTATTATCTAAGAAAAAGTCCTTGTTTTTTGTGTACAGGACTATGTTTGCAGCTTCAAATCCTGCTTCGCTAATCAAATCGCTCGGTAGGAGCTTTACTACTTCTTTAAGGATGTCTACCATGTTGAATGTGAAATGTCAGAAATCACCGTTGTCTATCTGATTTCCACTTGTGCTTTAATTTCCTGCCCGAAGACGCGTTCGACGCCATTGCGAGTTATTTTTACGACATCTATGCCATTTCCTGTTGCACTATCTCGCTGCATCGCTGAGTTCACTGAACGTATTGCAAGCTTGACTGCATCGTCGACTGCTATATCTTTTTGATATTGTGATTCAAGAACGCCATATGCAATAACACTTCCCGAGCCGCTGGACGTGTAATCATCAACTCTTGTCACACTGCCATCGGGATAGAGATCATACAAATGCATGCCATCCTGATCAAGGCCCCCAAGCAAGAAATGTGCGATTGCGGGAATTGCAGAGAACTGGCGAATGCTTGAATATAATAAGCCGCCAAGCATATTTGCGGTTTCTTTGATTGTTGGTGTTCTGCCGGTGCGCAATGATTTGAGCTTTGTTTCTGCGCGAAGCAGTTTTACCATCAATTGCGCATCTGAAACGCCGCCTGCGATTGTGACTGCAAAATTGTCTTCAAATGTGTAAATCTTCTGCGCTTTTTTATCTACTATTAATGTGCCTGCGGTTGCACGCCGGTCCGCGGCAAGCACGATGCCGTCTTTACATGCAATTCCAACCGTTGTTGTACCCTTCTTTATATCCATCAGAATAACCTTTGAGAATATGCTGTGCTGGTTAAATTCGGATGGTGTTTATATAGTTTGCGGTGTGGGTTTTGTTGTCATTGAAGGGGTGTAGAACTCAGTTCAAGCTCACCGGGTCGATAGAATAATCACGGGTGCGTACCCCAAAACATTCTGCCAGCTTCAAGCGCACTTTACTGGTTGTGTCTGCCCTTAAATAATTAATAACTGCTTCTTTTGTATCAGGATGCGTCTGTCGCCCAGAACGAAACACTGCTTCGGTGTTAATCTCTTGATATACACGAATCTCTTCTGATTGTGGCAGTGGATCTGCTTCATGCTCACTTGACTCATAATTTGACTCTCTGTGCTCTACTTCTTGCCGCTTAATCTCGATATATGTAAATTCTGCAGTCCGCTCCCTTTGCTCTGTTGGAATAAAAATAAACTCTGCAGAAAGCCTATTCGTGTCCTTTCCTCTCAAATAATTCCTGTCGCTTGATATTCTTTGGCGGGAAGTTGTATCATCTGGGTCATATGATATATCTTCAATCGGATTGTATCGCAACACTTTTGACAAGACTTCAGCGTATGGCTTGACTGATACTTTGTCTGCCAATCTGTTCGCAGGCGCTCGTGCTGCAATGCCATCAATCTTATCGTCAATTGTTTTTCTCTGTGCCCAAATCATTAATGCCATGATATCTGTTTTGCTTCCTTTGCTTTTAACCTTTCCTGTCGTTTGACATCTATATTGTTATTCATCATCACTCTCGCATCGTCATTTTTTATCGCAATAGATGGGTATTCTTGTGTCTCAGCCATCTAAAACCTTTTAAACGACCTGCTTATTTTTTATTTTATGGGGGTTTTGAAGAGTCTATTTTTCCTTGCTCTTGTTGTACTGCTGAGTTCAATCGCTGCTGCTCACCATGTCGCTGCTGACAAAGTCATCGGCGATGTGCGATTTGAGCCTGACAGTCTTTGTGCTGGGGAAAGCACGACACTATTTATCGAATTTTTTAATGATGGCAATGCTGCAATACGTGACAGTGTTGTCCGCATCTCTAGTTCAGCACTTGGTGTTCATCTCGAGCAGCAAATTGACATTCCTGTTTCACGTTCCGTGACTCGTGCTGTTCAATTTTCTGTGCCTGGTGATACCAGCGTAAATAATTATGCTGTTACTGTTGACCTTGTTGGTGAAACAGTTGAGAGCAATAGTGCAGTTCTGCATGTGCGCTCTTGCGTTCCTGTACAGCTTGCTGGTGCGGCTGTTGGCTTGCCTGTCATGGCATCAGCTGCTCGCTCGAATTATTCAGCAATTGCCGGTGTTGTTATTGTTGAGCTCTTTATTGTATTAATTGTCGTTGCTGCGGTGTATTTTATTCGACGGAAAACGCCTGCTACTCATGTTGTGCATGTGAAGAAAAAAAACTAAATTGACGTAGCAATATAAACAGTATGATGCGCTGGCTTCTTGCAGATGATGCATGCGGCGCTCTTTGGCTTCTGTTCTTCTAAAAGCGTGCCACAAACATGCGCCGTTGTTTCTTCTTTTAATTTTTCTGCGCAACTCTTGCCTGCAATTGCTGTTGAACACCATGGTGCACAGACAAAGCCACGGTGCTCCTTTAGAATCTTCTTTACGTCTGCAAATGTTGATGCATGCTTCGTATTATTTTTGAAATACTGCTGAGCTTGCGCCTGGATTGTCGTGTCGACGATTTTTGATTGCGATGCTATCTCTTTTTCGATAGCTTTTGTGCTGACTGTTGCTTTTTTCCTGTCGGTTCGCCGAACAATTGTCACTGTGCCTGCATCTGCTTCTTTTGGGCCGATCTCGATGCGCAGTGGAACACCTTTCATTTCCCAAATGTTGAATTTTTCTCCTGGAGAAATGTCGCGCACATCACTATGAACTTTGATGCCTGCTTTGGCGAGCTGCTGATGAAGCTTCTGCACGTATGCCTGCACTTTTTTATTTTCGGCAGGCTTGTCTGCAAATACAATTGGAACAATGACTACCTGTATAGGTGATAACTCAAATGGAAGAATGAGACCTTTGTCGTCACCATGAATGGAGATAAGCGCTGCGATGATGCGCCAGATGCCTGGGCCGAAACATGTTTGATGACCATACTGCTGTTTCCCACTCTTGTCAGTAAACGTCACATTAAATGGCTTTGCAAAGTTTGTGCCAAGATAATGCGTGCTGCTGATCTGGGTACGGCGGCCGTCGGGATGCAACGTATCGCTGGTAAATGTTTCTTCTGCGCCCAAAAATTTGTCCCATTGCGGGCGCTTGAGAAAAATAAATGGTATGAAAAGCTTTTTTTCTACAACATCATGCATGATCTGCATATCTGTCGTAATCTGTTTGTATGCATCTTCTTTGTTCTCAAAGACATCGTGCGTTTCAAAAAACATGAATTCGCGCCCGCGCATGAACGGACGTGTTGCCATCTCGTTGCGGAAAACGGTGATACGGCTTTGATAGCGCTTTAATGGAAGATCATTATAGCTTCGAATCCATAAACTGTACATGGGATAAATTTGAGTTTCGCCTGTTGGGCGCAGTGCAAGCTTTCGTTCGAGCTTTGCTGAGCCTGCTTCTGTCACCCAAAATACTTCTGGAATGAACCCTGCATGCTCTTGTTCTTTTTTTAGATTTTCTTCTGCGATTACCGTTGGCAAAAGCATTGGCTCGTGGTTGTCGGCTTCAACTGCGCTCTCGAAGAACTCGTATATCTTCCGCGCAATCTTCATTGCCCACGGCAAGTGAACAATAAAACCCTGGACATTGTAGCGGATGTCTGCTAGTTCTGCTTTATGTGTTACCTGAGTAAACCATTCGCTAAAGTTATCAGCTTTCTTTACAGTGATTCCTTTGGACTCGGATTTTGGTGCTGGCATTTTTGGCTTCACTCTATTTTTGTTTATAATCTTTGTGGTCGGTTGGGTGTAACTCGCCGATCACTATCATTTCACTGCTGCATTCCACAGCACATCAAAGTATCTTTTGTAGGCATCCGCGATGCGCTTGTCTTTTATCCTTATAGAGAGTGGCGGACTAATCCATACTGCAAGAATGATTTCATCGCCACAGATGTTTGTCGATACCTGTGAGTCGAACTTAGCAGGAAGATAGCGCGCTTCAGTATGCGGCATACTATTGAGATATGCAATGCGTTCCTGTGCGTTGTGATTGTAGATGTGCTTCATCGGAATTTTTAATGGGATGCGCTTCTTGTGAAAGTGTGGAATTTTCGTCTTGAGCAAATCGGGCGCATTTTGTGGAATACCATAACTCAGTATTGGCTCTTTGAAATGAAGAAAATCATGGAGCATGTTCATGAATGCGTCTGCACCTTCATACACCGCTGCCTGGCTCTGGGAAAATGTAAGCTCCCTCAGCAACTGAAGCTGAGGCATGATATCTTCAAGCTGTCGCTCTTTTGCCTTAATAAAATTAAAAAGATTTTTTGGGTCAGTGGCAGTATAATAATTCATGCTTTCTTTTTTGCTCTTTGAGCAAAGGCCTTTTGTGTATAGCCGCTCCAGTGCATCGTAAACGTTTGCGCGGTGCATCTGTGATCGCTCGGCAATTTTACCTGTCTGAGATGGACCTATTTCAAGCAGCGCAAGATATGCCTTAGCTTCATTTCTGCTCAATCCTAAATCAACTAGAACTTCCTCGCTTGGCACATTCATTTTATGCTCGGACGCAAAGCTTTATATATAATTTTTACTCTTTTTTACTATTTTAGAGTAATGCCTATGAGAAAAGATGAAGTTGCAGACTTACGGAGAAAAATTGTAGATAATGTACGCAGATTAGCTCAAGGTGCACATTCCGAGGGTGAGAAACCGCTGAATGTTCTTGTTGATGGCTTTGGCAGTGTTGCACAGCATTTTGCGTATAGGTTGACTACTGGTGCAGATGAATTGACTCCTGATTTGGCTACACTTTACTTTCTTGTTGATGGACAACGAGAGGCAGAGGCGTATCAGCGGCTGTTGTCGAAAATTCAATGGCAACAAGGTGAATCTCGCACGATCAATCCACATCTCACCATTGCGCCGATCTCTTTTTCTGAAGCTGAGCAGCGCATGGGTGAGATTGATTTTTATTTCTTCATGGCAGATGCTGCGCCGCCTGAGATACTTGACCGGGTTGAGCGCAGTAGGTATAATCTTCCCCTGATCGATGAACGGCGCGCTGCACTTTTCGGCGCGAGTGATTCAACATTAATCGACATTGTGAGTTCGCATCCACAAATTCTTGTTCAAAAAGCTGCAGCACTATCACATGCAGATCCACGCAGGTTTTTTGGCTCGTGCCATGTTGATGCGCGTCGGCTCCGTTCATTTCTTTATGACCGCCTCACGTCACATGGGCTACAGATTGCATGCTTGGATGATATTGATGTTCATTCTGGTGGCATTCGTGACAATCCAGTTGCACTTACTCATGGAGCGTGTGTTCGATTGCGTGACAACAGCGTTGTTTCTCTTGCTGAAATTCTTGCAAATCTTAAATCAGACGAATTATCAGCTTCAGTTCGAGCGTATCCGAGCATGATGGTACGACTTGCACGAGATGCAGGCCTTAAGACGTCCCCCACTGCTCAGCAAACTGTTGAAGCACTTTTTGATGAGGTAAAAGCACGTAGTGATGGTCGAGTGATTACTGCAGCTGTTTACGACGAGAAACATGGTGTGTATGTCGAAGGGCCTGCGACTCTTGATCGGCTTGCTCTTCCCGCTGCTGCATATGTGGATCGCATGAGTCCGTCAGAAAAAGTAGCAGTGCAGAAACGAGTGCGCACGTTAGAAGGATATCTTGATGATAGAAATTTGCGGGCAACAAAACTGTCTGTTGTTGGCTGGGATGCGCTGAAAAGTGATGCAGTCCCTCATGAAAAGATATTACAGCTACCCCAGAGGAATGCAGAGAAACGCAGACGACATTATTTTTCTCCACCTGAACCATTTCCGTGGGGCCGTGTCGCAACGATTGCTGGCATCGGTGCAGGTGCAGCAGCTCTTGGATATGGTAGTTATTATGCCCTTCAGCATGCAGATGTGAAAACTGTCGCTGTTGTTGGCGGCTTAGCTGCTCTTGTTGGTGCAACTGTTGCTCTGCTGCGTAACGGAGATGATATTGCAGAGCGATTACGTGATGCTCGTGATTTTGTTGCTGAAGCTGTTGATGGAATACCATGGAGAACTGTTGGAAAAATAGCTGCTGTTACAGGTGCCGCTGCAGGAATTGTGGTTGCTGGAAAATATGCATATGATTCGGCTCCTGCTGTCGCTGGCACACTTTCGTCTGGATCATCAACTGTTTTTGATACAGCTCGTGATGCATATACTTCTGCTTATGATGCTCTACGTAGTATTCCTTGGGGCACTGTTGGAAAAATAATAGGTGCTGGAGCTGCTGTTGTTGCACTTGCTGCCGCTGGAAAGTATGTTTGGGAAGGTGTAAAAGCGCTGTATGAAAAAGCAGAGGATTTGCCATGGCGTGATATTAGTAAAGGTTTAGCTGTCATCGGACTCATTGGCGTTATCGGATATAGTGTCTATGACTTCGGTCAATCGCAAGTGCGTAAACAGCAGCAAGAAAAAGACGCAGCATTCGCACGTGCACAGCAACGATATGCAACTGTTCAACGACTGCGAAAAGAAGAGCCTGCGTTCGTTCAATCTGTGTTTGGCGGCAAAGATGAGGCGCGTTATGGCTTTTTTTTATTTCGTCTTGCTGATATTGAACATGTTCGTTATTCCTCACAAGCTGATAGAGGATTATTTACGACGGGGTCAGCTCGAGGCCTGAGCATTCAGGAGCAACGTTCTGGAGAACTACGCAGTGCTGAATTACTCGGCATTTTCTATAATGGGCAACATCCGCGCGTTGAAATCGTCTTAGGCGGTGAAGCACTCATCGATCCAAAATGGATAGATGGTGATACTTTTCAGGTAACGGGCATCAATGCATTTGCTCTTCCTTTAAATCCGAGAAACCGGCTCGGCATCTCGCTGCCCAATGATTACATTGTTGACTTGAACCCCGATAACACTGCTCAGTTAATACGAGAAAAAGAGAATCCTGTTATCAAGCGATGAGAGCTTTCTTTATTTTTTCAATATCTTTCATTGTTGTTTCCATAAACCATATCTTTTTGGGGTATATTACGATCGTTGTTCCAATATTGTTGCAGAATCCAAGACAGCCTGTTTTTGTTATCCAGATGTCGCTATGGTCTTGAATCGCCCATCTCTTTAGTTCCTGAAAAATTTCTTTTCCGTGGACGTTTGCGCAACAGTCGCTGCCGTCCGTGCGCTCGTTGACACAGACAAGAACATGCTTTTTGTATGGAAGATTGGTTTCTATTTTCATTTTAGCGTTTCTTCTTTATAATGTCAATTATCTCTTCAATCGCATCTATTTCGTAATCAGCATTTGTTTTTGGCAATGGATGCAGCGTGCAGCCGTACTTTGCGAAGCATGTTTTTATTCCCACGGCTTTTGCGCCTGCAATATCTTTGTGTGGCATGTCACCAACCATCAATACATTTTCTGGTTTTTCTTTAAGCAGATCGAGCGCTTTCTGAAATGGGAGTTTGCTTGGCTTTGTTTCTGGCACTTGGCCAAATGCGACAACGACATCGAAAAAATCCTGCAGCTTCAATTCTGTCAAACGCATCCATGCTTTTAGCTGTGGAGCATCAGTGACAATTGCAAGCTTGATCCCTCGCTTTTTTATTTCCAGCAGTGTTGGAATAACTTTTGGATATGGCTCCATAAATGCTTGCTGTGCCTTTCTGTATGAGATGATCGCTGCGGCAAGTGTTTTGTAATCAACATCTTTTTGGACCCGCTCGAGGAACCGCTGAAAAATGAGATTGTATTCCCATCCAAATTCATCGTATAACTCAAAGAGAATTTTCGTCGCTTTTTCCTTTTCTATCTCAATACCATTCGCAAGCATCGCAGTTATTGCAGCTTCGCTGCTTGCACGCTTCATCGTCATGAAGTCAATCAAGGTGTTGTCGAGATCAAACAGGATTGCGGTGAACATAGTTGAGAATTATGCACGGAAGGTTATAAAGCTGGCGGGCTAACGTTTATAAACCATCGCTGAAGCTGTCTCTGCTATGTCACTTATTACGGTCAAAGGCCATGACTTTCATATTCAGCCTATCAAAGATTCTTTCAGCAGGCGCGCTGTTCAATTGCAGAACACAATCATTGCAACACTGCGAAAAATAGGGTTAACTGAAGATGATGTTAATATTGACCTTGAGGCAGTTGCTATCAAGAAAGCGCCAGCATCAGTGTCATGGTATTTTAACGGCTATCATTTGCATTATAGTTATCAAAGATTGCGGTTTATTGACAATCTTTCCATCGTATCAAAAGTTATCGATCTCTTCGTTGGTATGCTCGTACAGCGTAAGCTGACTGAAAATGAATTCATCCATGAATTTTCTGAGGATACTGACATCCAAGAGCAGAGAAAGGAAGCTCGGGAATTGTTGGGTGTTCCTGAAGATTCTATTGATGTGAAACTGATCGATGCAAAATATAAAGAATTTGCACGAAAATATCATCCTGATACGGGAACTGGCGATGTTGAAAAGTTTAAGGCTATCAATCGTGCACATAAGATGCTGAAGAGAGAGCTTGAGTAAGTCTACTATACTTTATATATCACTCTACAATCCTTTGACCTATGAAAAAGAAGCTTGTGTTTGCTGTCTTATTTATCGTTTTTTTTATTGTCTTTTTGTCTGGGTGTCAATCTCCAGAGCCTATTGCTGAATCTGTTTCAGCGCCTGTTCAAACTCCTGATATTCTGGAAACTTCAGAACTTCCAGTTCAGTCTGGGCCTGCTGCTCCTGTGGCTGTCATAGAAACAGTAGAATCTATGCCAGCAGAAGAACCTGTTGAAACTTTTGAGATATTTGATCCTGTCCTCACGTATGACGGCGCGTATAATGGGCCTTTGTATGGAACGTCTGAGCAAATTGGATCAGCAGAAATGGATAATTATTTCAAACTTCTCGACCGCAATGGCATCAATTTCTTTATTGGGATGTTTGGCATTTCTGGCGAGCCATCAGCTGGCACGCTGACGAGCGATCAAGGCCTCGGCGAAGTTATCGACGCAGCACAAAAGCATCCTCATCGTGTGATTCCTTTTTTCAATCCTGGCATCGGCGGAGAAGAGGTTGAGCAATATCTCGGTGATGAATGGATAGGCTGGTATAAGAAAACTCTTGATGCGTCCAAGAATATTGTCGGCGATGATTTCATTCGCGGCTTTGGCGAAGTCGAAACACAAGAATGGACTGTACGACATAATGATCCGAGGGTATTACAGCTCATAGATCTTGCCCATGTAAATGATATCAGTTTTATGTTTCATCCGGTTGCAAGCAAGATAGATGATGTCGAAAAAATAGTTGAAGCATATCCTGATACAATCTTTCTAATTCACATGTACCGGGAAGATTTGGACAAGAGCATGACGAAGCTCATTGCAATAATGCAAGATAACGACAATCTTTATTTCAGCATCGATGCAGCGCATATCTTGTTTTCTGGTGGGAACGATATTATCTATACGTATGATAGTGGTGATAAGCAATCGTCTATCAACAAGTTTGTTTCGACGTATGACAGCAAAGAGAAATCTCTGATTACAAGTGCCATCAGCGCGTATAAGCCGCTGGTTGATGCTCTGCCTGATAAAGTCATGTGGGGCACAGAAATAGGTCCAGCTTATGCGTTTGATAAAGAAGTATTTGATAGAGCGGTTAAAATCTCTCGGCTTGTCATTGCTGGGTTTGACAAAGAAGACCAGGAAGCTGTTGCGTATAAGAATGCGCTGCGCGTGTTTGGGCAGGGTGTTGTTGTGGACAAAGATATTACTGTGCTGAATACGGCTGCGTGGGTTGATTGCACCGAAGATCAGATGAGTGGATGTGATGAAACCTGCGAGATTCCCGATTTGGATACTCTGACTGCTGAGCAAGAAGCGTGTTACGCCGGCTGTCTCGCAGAGAAGAAATGTAAAGAAGTTCTTGAGATGGATGCTGGGTAAGTTTACTTTTCTTTGCAGTTAGAACATATGCCAACAATCTCAATCTGAAAATGGCATATATCGCCGTCGACCGACTTGAGAAAATCAACATTTTTCATTTTTATGTGCTCTGTTCGATTGCATTTTTCACATCTGAAATGCGTGTGGCTTGTTTTGCCGCTGGAGTAGATTCGCTTATTCTCGCATGTGAACGAATGAAGCTCGCCGTTTGATTCGAGTACGCTGAGAAACCTATAGATTGTTGCGAGACCAATCTTTTTATTTGTTCTCTGATGAAGTTCATACGCATCAAAGAATGGCGGGCAGTTTTTAATTTCTTCATACAATTGTTTTTTTTGAGCTGTCATTCTGGGCATTTCCAATTTAATAAAATATGAAGTATATAAATTCTATTGAGAATCGTTATCAGTAAAGCTTATATATCCTGATGGTTTTGATTATGTTATGAATGAGATTATCACATTGTTGAGCGTTCTTGTTGTTTCGGTGGTTTCTTTTGTCGGCGTTTTATCACTTTCGTTTTCCCATGGTGTGCTGCAGCGTGTGGTGACGATACTTGTCAGCATTTCTGCAGGCACGCTCATTGGCGATGCATTTCTGCATCTGCTTCCTGAATCTGCTGATGTTCCATGGGCATGGTATGCTGTTATCTGTGGCATTCTCGTCTTTTTTGTACTTGAAAAATTCATCCATTGGCATCATCACCATCCAGCACGAGAGCATGCTCATCTCGGACATCATCCCACTCATCTTGGCATCATGAACCTGATGGGCGATGCACTTCATAATTTGATTGATGGTCTTATTATTGCAGGCAGTTATCTCGTCAGTGTTCCTGTCGGTGTTGCAACGACCATTGCAGTCATTCTCCATGAAATACCACAGGAATTTGCGGATTTTGGCGTTTTGCTGTATTCAGGCATGTCACGAACGAAAGCATTGCTGATGAATTTTGTTTCTGCAGCTTTTGCTATTCTGGGCGCGGTTATTGGCATGGTTCTTGGAGGACGAAGTGAATTGTTCCTGCAGTTAATTGTGCCGCTGGCAGCGGGTGGATTTATTTATATTGCAGGCGTTAATCTTCTGCCTGAATTACACAAAGAGACACGATTGCGGGCTTCATTTTTGCAGTTTCTCGGCTTGTTGGCTGGGATTGGGATTATGGTTGCGCTGCTGTATTTAGAGTGAATACTTATCTGCTGGTAATTCCTTTTCGGAGGATATCTTCGGAGCACAAGATGCAACTAGAATAAAGAGAGCAAGACATGCGATGACGCTCCTTTTAGTCTTCATTATTCACGCTCTTTTAGATTACTCGCTGCCATCCATAAACCCCGTCAAAGACAGTACATCTATAATCTCCTCGCCTGATTCCTACATCGCTCGTTTCACTGCACCTAAACCAACTCTGACAACCAGTGCCATAATAGGGATGACATTCATTGCTTGAGCCACAAACCCACTTGTTGGTGTAAAAAGTGTTCTGCCTTATGCACGCTCCGGCACTATTAATACATTCATTACTTAAACAGCAGCCAATTCGTGCAGGCCTTCTTGAAAAATCTTCAATTTGATCGCCTGCTGCCGATATCAGCCAACTCCATGTCCATTGGGAATCTGCATTTACATTACATTGAACATCAACACAGTCTGTGTCGAGCTCATCCACCGATCCGTCATTGTCGTTGTCACTGTTGTCATTACATAAAGCCTGAGTGTTTTCATTCACATTCAGTGTCCACTTATACGTTCCGCTGACTAAGCGGCATGTGAAGTCGCCTACAATGGCTCCAATATCAGCACTTTCACAACGATAGAAATGACCGCCTCCATTACTGCCCTCACCACAGATCCATTTATTGGTATAAAAGATATTTCTATCCACTCGTTCTCCCTGAATATTCATACATTGGCCTGTTTCAAATATGCAGCCAACTCGTGCAGGAGCTCTACTTTCATCTTCCAAGAAGGTGCCACTCCCTGTTCTTAAATACGTCCATGCCCAAAAACTACCTACGGAACATGTAACACCACGACATTGGCTGTCTCTTCCGTCAATAACTCCGTCTCTATCATTATCTAATCCATCGCTGCATTCGGCAACTCCAAATTCAGGCGTCGTTTCTGGGGTAACTACTTCTGGAGCAGACCCTACTCCTGTTGATGTGGCTTCATCCGCAAAGTCATTCACCACAAATTGCACATAGGCAACTTCTTCAACTAAATTATAGCCAGCATCTAACAGATACGCATGAATCCTGAAGGTTCCAAGAGATGGCAGGAATTCAAAATCTGGATTCCAACCCCAATAGAGTTCCCCTTGGTCATTCTGATATTCATAAACATGTGATGGCATGCCAAATTCTCTTCTTCCTTGCAAATCTGCAATCGTATCCTCAATTGATCCCAGTGGACCAGTGTTATATGTGTTCCACATGTCTAATGCCACATAGTATTGCTCTGCTTGTTCGTTGTGCGCCCAGGTGAATTGTATTTTACGCTCCCGTAGAGGATTCCAACGAGCTACGAAATTAGAGACGATTTCAGGCTGTTCAAGAGGGGCCTCATCTCCACTTATTTCAGCTACAGGAACGTCAATGATTCCCTGCTCAGCTGCTTCTGGTTCTGTGGCACGACTCACAATCGTTTCTGTGCGTCTTGTAGGCCCTTCTGAATCAGTGATTTCTGCTGCTCCTGGTTCAATGCCACCTGCTATTGTCGCTGCAGCATCTCCTGTATTGTCTGCATCATCGCCGTCACAAATACTGTTTTTATTCTGATCAAGGCAACATTCAGCTCCAACCTGAATATACGGTGGATTACATATGAAACTTTCAGGCTGCTGAGGTGGCAAACAGCTCGCAAGTATTAATAAAGCAAAAAGAGCGATATATTTTCCGCTTGACACTACCTCCACAAGAATATTTCTGTTCATACCTCTTTTTGGCATGATGAGGAGAGATATCTTCATCTTTTTATACCTTCCTGTTGTCTTGGTGCAATGTTCTTCAGTGGTTGGCGTGGACTTCTTTCTTTACCATTTTTCTTTTTTGATGACCACGTGCCCTGTCTTTTTCAATTCCGACAGAATAAATTTTCTCACGTCTTTGTCCAAAGCTTCCGGCGGCATTATCCCCATTGTTTTTATTCGCTGCATTGCAAGCACAAATATCTTGGCAGACAATGCGGTTGGATATGTTATGAAATTAGCTTTCAGCTTCAGCCTATTAATCTCTTGCTGTTTTGGAAATGAAACAAAATACCGTATCGTTCTTTTCTTTTTTTTAATTCTGCCGGTTGCTTCGACAGCAAATGCAAATTGTGCGCTGCTGAATTTTTTGTCCTTATTGCTAAATGGAGCATCAGGCAACACCTTCTTTGCGAAGTCAAACGGTGAAATCTCAACGTTGCCTACTTTTATTTTTTCTCTTGAGATGATGCCAAGCTTGTAGATGAACTTGTGCAGCTCGACCTGGTTATCATAATCCTTGATGTCGATGTTTTTCAGCTTGATGAAAAAAGGAATCGTGCCAATCTCGTCCTGGCAGATAAGGCTGACTTTTTTCTTACCATACGGCTTTGGAAAATTGTATTCTTCTTCGCCCGAGAATGGCTCAACAATTTTGAATTTTCCATTTCTATATATCAACGGCTTTGAATTAATCTCGTCGAGCAATGCTTCTTTTGACCATGCAAAATGTAATTCGTTCGTGCCTGAGTAATCAATCAATCGTATTTTTACGTCCTCGATGAAATCAAACTCGTCGGCACATTCGCGGACAAACAGGTTTGTCATGCCCGGCGAGACACCTGCTTCTATCAAGCCCAACAGATTATTTTTACGAAATGATTTGTTGAAATCGAGCTGTTCTATTTTATAGGGGCATTTTGCTTTTTTGTTCGAGTCAGGCTCCCAGCATGCAGCCATATCCATATAGGGTGTTGCTGTTTTTTCGCAGACGCTCAGGATGTCTGTGTTGAAGTTTGGCGAGCTTGCATTGATAATCAGATGTGGATTATGCTTTTTTATTATTGAGGTAAGCTGCTTTTTGTTTTTTAAATTAATTTTCATGTGATGCATTTTTTCGAATTTCTTTTCTTTTTTGAAGAGAATATCTGCACAGATCACTTTTGTTATCACCTTTTCTTTGTGCAGCAGCTTTGCAAGCACAGATCCTACGGCACCATAGCCGAGAATAAGAACATTCATCAATTAATCCTCTTCCCATTCTCATAAATCCTGAGCTTTTTCTTTCTGAGCTCGCTGAAAAATGTGACAGGGGGGATGCCTACTTCGGGTGAGAAGCAGCCTTTTTCTGTTATTACACCTTTTTTAATCATCTGCGCCAAAATGCTTGCAGGAAACCCCGTATCAATATTGCAGCCGCTTTTTTCCCAGCCTTTCAGCGGCGGCACAAAGCATTCCATAAGAATAGTTTTTTCTTTCTTGTTTTTTCTGCCTTTCACTTTTACCCACAGATTTTCTTTTTCCTTGTAGCCCTTGGGCATGTCTAATCGCTTCAGCAGCTGTGTCAGAAAATTAATCGGCTTTATCTTTATGCCAAAATAGTCTATCACTTTCTGGCTTGCAAAACCAAGCCGTATCAGGTTCACTATCATTGTAAATGAGTGTTTTGGAAAGCCGGCATAAAATTTGATGTTCTTCAGCCCTTTGCTTTTGAAAAAGTGGAGAAATGTATATTGTTCAGGGTGGCGCACGAAAATTTCCTGTTCTCTGCCGATAAAGTGATGGTAATCTATTGTCACGTTTTTTAACGGCTTGATATACCTGAAATGCCTGTTACTTACTATGGGTGCGCGATCGGTAAATTCTTCAA
Source organism: Candidatus Nanoarchaeia archaeon (assembly GCA_035289325.1). Classification (GTDB taxonomy): domain Archaea; phylum Nanobdellota; class Nanobdellia; order Woesearchaeales; family JAGLXL01; genus DATDXM01. The sequence continues at coordinate 1,302 of DATDXM010000056.1, read as the reverse complement.
GGACACTTTCAATTGAAAACGGGACGACAAACTGCTTGATATTTGAATCCCAAACAAATCCGACTTCTATCTCGTTCATTCGATCAAGCTTCTCGGATGCATATCGCAGCATAACACTGCCAATTCCTGGCACTGAGCCAATGCCGGTTATTCCGACAATGTTCTTCTTTTTCATTTTCTTGCTCAGGGAGAATTGTTTTTTTGTCACGGGAATTTCTGAGCCAAGATCAATACAGTTTACTCCTAATCTTGCACAGACCTTAAAGACTTCATAGTTCCAGTCGCCTTCCATACAGTTGATGACGATATTCGATTTTGAGAATTTGATTGCGCTTGCTATCGTGTTGATTTTTGTTGCTTCAATATGCCGAAATGCTGTTCTCTTGTACGCATTGAGAAAGTGCTGGACGCGTGGCTTATCACGACCGCAGAGCAGCACAGAATAGCCGTGCTCTAACAGGTCGCGGACAACAATGCGCCCCTGCATGCCTGTTGAGCCTAATATGATGAAGTCAAATGCCATGAAACCTCTTTTTGGATTACTAATCGACTTTGTTTTTTATAGGTTGTGGTTTTTGGGACATCCCATTGTTTTATAAATTGAAGAAATCTCCATTTTTTCATGCATCATCATACACGCACTTCGATTACAGCACCATTAACTCACCTCAGGCTTAAGCGTACGCTCGGCTATTGGGGTGCAACTATTGATGGCGTTGGTGTCATCCTTGGCGCAGGCATTTACGCACTAATAGGCGTTGCGGCTGGTGTTGCTGGTCCTGCGCTCTGGATAAGTTTTGTGCTTGCGGCCATTATTGCGATACTTACTGGCTTAAGCTATGCAGAACTGGCAAGCATCTTCAAAAGTGATGCAGGCGAATATGATTATTTGCGGAAGGCGTTCAACCGCGGACTTGGGCTGGTTGTTTCTTTTGTGCTTGTGCTTGCAATTGTAGTAATATGTGCGACGGTTGCGTTTGCATTTGGCGGGTATTTTCACAGCCTTACGGGCATCGATATCGTGCTTTCTGCAGCGGGTTTGCTCCTGCTTGTTTGCCTTGTCAATTTTCGCGGATTGTCAAGCTCGACTACTGTTACTGCGGTGCTGACACTGTGCAGCGTTGCTGGTTTGCTGTTTATTGTCGGGCTTAGTGTTTCACGTTTTGGATCTGCTGATCTCTTTTATTCTCCTCAAGGGGTGTTTGGCGTTGTACGTGCGTCTGCGCTTGTTTTTTTTGCCTATGTCGGGTTTGAGGCTATCATCAAGCTGACCGAGGAAACAAAAAATCCAACGAAGGTTAT
>DATDXM010000055.1:0-5702 GCA_035289325.1 Candidatus Nanoarchaeia archaeon | reverse complement strand
CCATTGATATAATTCTTACAAGTGAACGTCATGTCAGCCTCTTTGAGCGAAAGGAAGCAACAGCACAATATAAACGTTATGCCCTGCTGTAGTGATCGCCACAGCACAGATTTAAGTAGTCAAGAGCCTTGAGGATACTATGCAAAAAGATAGGATTCAAAAGCTGAGAATGCTGTTCGAAGAAAGTGCACAAAATGCTGATGGAATTGAATTCTGGTACGCACGTGATTTGCAGAAGCTGCTGGATTATGATGAATGGAGGAATTTTTTTAGTGTTATTGACAAGGCAAAGATAACGTGCATCACGTCGGGACAGAAGCCAGCCGATCATTTTGTTGACGCCAACAAAATGATAGCCCTTGGGAAGAGTGCAAACAGAGAAGTAGACGACATAATGCTTACTCGCTATGCATGTTATCTAACAGCTCAAAACGGCGACCCGAGAAAAGACCAAATTGCATTCGCCCAAAGTTATTTCGCAATACAGACAAGAAAACAGGAATTGATTGAGCAAAGAATAGCAGTGATTGAGCGGATAAATGCTCGGAAAAAGCTCGTTGAAGCTGAAACAGAATTGTCAAAGCTTATCTTTGAGCGTGGAGTCGATGAATATGGATTTGCACGCATCCGAAGCAAGGGCGACGAAGCATTATTTGGTGGCTATAAAACAGCGCAAATGAAAGACAAGCTCAGCATCCCGCAATACAGAGCATTAGCGGATTTTCTGCCGACGATTACGATCACAGCAAAAAATCTTGCGACAGAGATTACCAACTTTAACGTTCAGGCAGACAATCTGGCAGGCGAACCTACAATTACTGGCGAGCATATAAAGAACAACAAAGATGTTCGACGGCTGTTGGGCAAAAGCGGGATAGAGCCAGAACATCTTCCAGCAGAAGAAGATTTAAAGAAGATGCAAAAGCGAATCAATGAAGAAGAGAAGAAGATAGCGGCGAGATAAGTTACTTCTTCCGCTCATATCTCCCCATCAACACAGCCTCATCAACCACATGTCCTTTCATCGCTGCAACCACCTGCGCTTTCGTGCTGCCAACAGGTAAGTTCAGCACAACATCAAGCGCAAACAATTTGAAAAAATAGCGATGCTCTCGGTCTGGCGGACATGGACCTGTGTACGCCATCGTGCCGCTTGTTGTTTTGCCGTGCATTGCCACGGGCTCAGTGCCTTCACGAATGTGTGTCGTCGTCGGAGACAGATTCCATACGATCCAATGGTCCCACATGCCATCTGCACGGATTTTTTTCGGCACATCTGGGTCTTCCATAATCAGCACAAGCGATCGTGCATTCTTCTGCACGTCAGAAATTTCTAAGGGCGGGCTTTTGTTTTCAGCATCGCACGTGTATTGGGACGGTATTTTTCCATTATTTTTGAATGCAGTGCTTGTGAGTTTCATGGGATCACCGGTCAACACGAGATGAAAGTTCTCTATTGATAGCAACGACTTCATGCATATAAGCTTTTTCAAGCGTACGGCCAAGCGAAAGCACAGCACCACGTTGCAACTGATAGCCAAGCCGCAGCACATGATGAAACGCCTGTCGTTCAGCATTGTTAGTTGGACCAAAATCAAAATTGCAGCTAGTATCGAGCGAACCGAAACTTGTCTCAACATAAATTCCCTCAGTTGTGGTCGGATCACCAAATCGTTCGAGTCGAGTTGCTTTAACAAGTTTGAATGCATTTTCAGCAATGTCAAGAATATGCGGAAAAGCGCCACCGACGAATTCACCTTCCATCGTACCATTGCTGCCAGAAACAGTGAGTCGTCGATCGCCAAAAAGAGAATAGGTAATTGAAGAATAACGGCCATCGACAGGAATTTGATGATATGCTACCTGTAAAACAACATCACTGCGCGTACTTCTAACCATGTCGTGAAGTGCTCCATCAGTGAGCTCTTTATCTTCGTCAGCAAGTTCGCGCTCAATAGTGTCATCAATACCAGTTTTAGCAGCAGTAGAAACACCAGTTTTTCGTGCAGGCTGCGGACGACGTTGTTGAATCTCTCGCAGCCCATCGCTCAAAAAAGTGTTATAAAGTGGCTTGGATGCACTGCGAAAAGATTGTTTAGATGCTGGCGCAGGTTTGTAACTTCCTTTGACAGGAATATTATCAGGCAACGGCTTCAAGTTAAATTTTCGTGTCGCCTCTGCAATATACTCATCAAGATCGTCTTCTGGTAGAGTCATGAAACGCCAGCAGAATAACAGATATATAAACCATGTTATTCAAACCGTGTTATTCCGATAGGAATATTTTCAGTACAAATCTTTAAATATAAAATTTATATAATCCAATAGATGGATAAGTCAGATGATATGTCGGGCAGAAACAAAAGGTTGTGCGCTGAAGGTCTTGGTCTTATTTTTTTTCTCGGTGCGGTTGCTGGAAATTGTGCGCAGGTCAAAGGTCTTGATGGAGTTGTTGAAACAGTACAAGCATCGGCAATCAAAGCTGATGTAGAAGCACAGCAAAGCGCATACCAGCCTCAGCAAAATAGTCAATATCTTGGAAAGTAAAAAAAGCCCTTGCCGAGATTTGAGCTCGGGACCTCGTCCTTTTTGTTTTTTGATACCAAGGACGCGCTCCAATGCCCGCATACGATGCACCAGGCTGAGCTACAAGGGCGTTGCATTCCAAGCCTTTTGTACAAATATATAAGTCTTGCTGGTTAACGGGGAACACATTCATTTGCAGACGTAAAAAAGCACAAATTATAAATAATCGTCTGATAAAATAAGAGAGATGCATATACTTGAACGCAGGAAGGGCGACAGTGCACGTTATTTTCTTGGTACGCTAGATGAAATTAAAAAGACTGCTGAAGAATATACAAGAAGCGGTCAACCTTTTTCACTTGAAGGGATGACAGAAAAAGAATCATTTGAGCTGAGATTTGGAAACGGAGAGATGACGCGAACACATACAGAATATGGATTGACAGTTCACTTAACAGAAGATGGCTACCAGCGGCTTGCAAAGCAATGCAATACGTTTGAAAAAGAGCCTGATAGCATGCTTCGAGGCGGGTTATACAAATTGCAGTTACATTCGGAAGAGAACAAGCAGTTGGCATATGTTTCCCAGGAAATTATGGCAATGCTGGTGAAGTATGTACACACACAATCGCGCAGGCGAACGCCATCGGATAAAAGTGCAAAGGTTTTTTTAGCAGTAGGACCGCAGCCTTCTCTTTTGGACAAAGGATTGGATTTTCTCAGGTGGCTGTATAAGAGAGGAAAGTAAAAATCCCAGTCACAGCATGATGTGGGGCTTTCATAATGGGATTTTTACTCCAGAAAATGGGAAATCAGAGCGAAGCTCTGGGGTATTATACCCATTTTCGCTGAATAAAATGCGAGGGAGGAGATTACCACGTCAGAACCTTCGGTTCCGACACCTCCTAAAGCTCAATTTTATAAAAAATGCGAGGGAGGAGATTTGAACTCCCGAACCCACTAAGAGACAGGATCTTAAGTCCTGCGCATTTAACCAGGCTTTGCTACCCTCGCGTATGAACTGCGCAGGGTACGACGCTTCCCATGTGTACCCTCACAGCAAAACCTCTTAAAAATTAGGACATATTAAAACGTTTAGTTTTCAAGTACGTAATCAATGAGAGATTATTCTCTTCGTACAAATGATGTTCTCCGTGGCGCGGGCGGAGTGCAGATGATTTTTCCATGCAAAGTGTGGAAAAATCATTTGCGAAGCAGAGCAAAATCGCAATTTTGCTCGTCCGCCGCCAAGGAGGTCACGAGGCATCTGCCGAACGTGACTAGCATAGCGCACTATGCGTGGAGAACAACATTTGTACTTCAATATGCTGACTCGCTAATTACTTCCATTTTCAATGTTCAGCCGACCCATACGACTGCGGCGTCTCAGGCGTCGCCTCTTTAACCCTGAATTTATACAGCCCAAGATGCGCCTTGACCTGTGAATGCACAAACCGAGTATCGCTTGCGATTTCCCCGTCCATGCCGCCCTCAAGCGGAAAGCGGTACACATACTTATTGATCACCGATTTAAGAAAATAAAACGTTGGGTTGTTTCCCCACCGATGTCTGATGCCATATGTTATCCACCCGTCGAAGCTCATATCAATTTCTCCTTCCTGGAACTGCGTGGGAATGTCATCGACATCTAACACGACTTCACGAATATGCTTCATTATGATTCTGATGCGCATCGTCTGGGACAGCCAAGCAGCTTTGATTTTCAGCGGACGCAGCTCGATAAAAAGATCTTTTCCTTTATCGCCAACGCGCTCCTCGAACCGCTTCTCATGCATTTTGTAGCCGCGCTGCGTTAAGCCGTCTTTCAATGCTTTGTAAAACTCATCAAACAAAAAAATGCCATTGTACTTCAGCGGCAGCCCATTGACAACGAGATTTTTTTGTGTCATCCGATGATCTGCTCCGCTATAGCGCCACGGTCACGTGCATGGCGATAGACATTGAGGAATGACTTGATGCGCAAATAAAGGTCGTCAATATCAGACAGCAGCCACTGTTCAGCTTTAAGGAAATGCCCTTTGAAAATATACTTGTCAACTAACGCACGAAAAAACCATTGAACCGGTTGGTTCTCCCATTTGTTGTATCGATCGCTCATGATATATCCGTCGATAACGATCATCAGCTTGCCGTCGTCCAGCGGCACTTTCGCACCATCTTTTGACAGCTCGACCTGCTTGATGCCCGTGCCATAGATGCGTATGCGATAGATGAGTTTGTAATAGTCGGTGATATTCTTGTACGGTGCAAGCTCGATTTTAATTGTCTTTCCCTGAGGCATGATTTGTTCAGTGTTTAGTTTCTCGACGTAATCGCCGCCTTTTTCATAAAAGAACTGCGTAATCATTTCAAACAGTCCTTTCAGGTCGAAGACACCTTCGTACGTCAGCTTCGTCTGGTCGACAATTAATCGATTTTCTGACATCAGCGCTCCTCTCCCAGATAGCCTTTAAACGCATGATACTTCGTCTGCAGGTCAAGATATTTTTTGATGTATGCATGAAGATTGAGCATGCGGTAATAAATCATGTCGCCGTACACGCTGCTGGTCTCACGTCGCCACACATAACCAAGATACAAGTCGCGCAGCATGCGTGTGAATTTGCTTTTTTCAAATTTGTGTTGCCAGTCGAAGATTAAGTCGCCGCGAATTTTGATTTCGATGCGTGCATTCGTCAGCAATTTCTTTTTGCCGTCTTTGATGACTTCAACTTCAGTCATGTCCCACAGATGAAAATCAAGGTGGATGCGAAATCTGACCCATTCATTGACTTCTTTGTCGCCATACCAGTACAGCTCTTGTTCTGCGCCGAACGGGCTGGGCACTTTGTGCTTGTACATCTCTTCGAACAGAAAATAGCGATAACGCTTGAACCAGTCGGCAATGTGATAATACAAGCCCCCCCAGTCAAACAGCCCTTGGAAACGGATAACACCAGCAGGAATACTCTCTTTTTTTGGAACAGCCATTACAAATAACAAACAAAATTTCTTATTTAAACCTTTGTGTGGGCATGGCTTGTTTGCAAGTTCGAATAATTTAAGTGGGTTTCCCCACTTCGTGTATTTGGAAAAGGAACACGATGGGGTGGGGAGCGCCCACAATGGTAACGTATGTAGTAGACTTAAAAAAGCTTGTGAAAGTAACATTTCGT
>DATDXM010000054.1:0-17787 GCA_035289325.1 Candidatus Nanoarchaeia archaeon | reverse complement strand
ATGCCATCAAGACTCATGTGATATCCTCCAGCAATCTTTTCCAAACAAGCCTCGACATGAAAAAGCGCAATCTGCGCGGAAGAAGCGCGCTCAAATCTGTGTGCTTTTCGTCTAATCACATTCCAGTCAGGTGGATGATATGCAAGCCGTGAGCAAACATCATGCAGGACGCCCATTAAATTTGGAAACAAGAAGTCACAAGAGCAGCGGTTTTACCCCAGACGCCAAAAGTTTTATAAGCAATAAGCACAAGTAAAATGACCATGGGATGCGGCGGATGTTCAACGAATCCTGAAATACAGGAAATCGAGCACAAAGAATTCACGGTGCCGAAGGACGGCACGATAGTTACACTCACACCAAATGCAGCATCCAAGGTCAAGGAATTCATGGCAGCTGAAAAAAAAGCAGGTTATGGGCTGCGTATCATGGTCGTCCCCGGCGGCTGTGCAGGCTACCAGTACGGCATGGATTTTGATAAAGAATCAAAAAAAGAAGACATTGTTCTCGACCAGCACGGCGTAAATATTTTTGTTGACAAAAAAAGCGCATCTCATCTCGTCGGCACATCAATTGATTTTGTTGAAGGATTGCATGGCACAGGCTTTAAGATAAACAACCCAAATGCACAATCAACCTGCGGATGCGGGAATTCGTTTGGATAACATGACATACACAATACACTCAAACAGTAGGGTAGATCCTCAGGAAGTTATTGAAAGCTTAGTGAGAGCAGCAGGCATAGATAAATATGGTCAGTTGACTATGCAGTCAAACGGACAACCAATTGCACAAGGAATAGTTATAGTTCACGATGGGCACACGCCGCGTGATTTCTCAGAAGCTGATATGCCCGCAGGAAGAGAATATTTTACAATTGAATATCAAGTTTGCTCCAGACCATGGTTTGATGGGCATAAGACCGAAGAGGAAAAACGCCTGCCAAATACATTTAAGGTGACAGGTCAGGTAATAACACCCAATATTGCAGGAGAAGTCCAAAAACAATTGTCAAATAAAAACACCACTTCTCAGTGAACATTACAGAAAAGCATATAAAGAGCAACAAAAGCAATATTCTCATGAAACTTCCAATAAAGCAGCGCAAAGCAAAAGAGCTTGCACAGCAGTACACAAAAAAGAATAGAATCATCGACATCACCGGTCTCACTATCTACAGCATTCTCTTCATCGCGCTTGCCGCAAAGCTCATCCAAACATTCACAAGTATCCCCATCCTCGTAGCATCATTTTTCCTCAGTCTTGCGATTGCAGACTTCATCTCAGGCATGATCCATTGGAGCGCAGACACATGGGGCACCGCAGACACACCTATTTTTGGCTCGCTGATTATCCACGGCTTTCGCGAGCATCATGTTGACGCAAAGGCGATTACACATCATGATTTCATCCAAACAAATGCAATGAGCAGCATCGCCGCGATTCCTTTCCAAATCATCGCACTGCTGATAGCACCAACAAACACTGGAACATCGCTTCTATTCACAACACTCGCGCTGCTAACATTATGGGGGCCATTAACAAATCAGATCCATAAATGGGCGCACCAGGACACAAAACCTCCATTAATAGTAAGAATTGCCCAACGCACCCGCATAATCCTGTCAAAGCAGTCGCATGACTACCATCACACCGCACCGTTTGAATGCTATTACTGCATCACCACAGGCTGGTGGAACTGGTTCTTGACAAAGATTCACTTTTTCCGCCGCCTTGAAAAGATCATCACAAAACTCACGGGTGTAATCCCACGGCAGGATGATATTGGCAGCAAAGCTGCACGCATGCTTGCACGCCAGCAGGGCATCATCAAGTAACCAAGTATTTTCCATAGTATCTATAGCATACACTTAAGTTAAAGCACAAACATAGTAGACATCGACGAGAAGAAGCAGGCGAAAGAGGGATTACCTTCTTCTGGAACAATGAAAGAGCAAGAAAACATCATTAGTGATATACTGGAAGCAGAAAAAAAAGCAGAAGATGTTCTAAAAAGCGCGCAATCAAAAAAAGAAAAAGAGATAGCAAGCGCACAAGAAAAAACAATAGCCGCATACGCGCAGGAAAAGAAAAAAATAGAGCAAAAGATAGACAGTTATATTGCCGAGCAGATGAAAAAGATTGAGCAGCAAAAGAAAAAGATTATTGAAGAGTACAAAAAGCAAGCTGGTCAAAGTGAGAAAAACGCATCCATGCGAATAAGCAAAGCATCTGCGCTTCTTCTTGAAAAATTCAACAGTGAAATCAAATGAAGCCTGAAGAGATGACAAAGATAAGGATTGTAACGCCAAAAAGCCTTGGCAATGCTGTCATAAGCGCATTATACAATCTTTCAACGCTTCATGTGAAGCAGCATCAGGCAGAACATAATCTGCAAAATGGTTCCCCGCTCCCAGCAAGTGAAGAGCTGAGCAAGACATGGCTGAAAGTGCGCACGCTCAAAAACGAATTAAACATCCAAAACCCCGCAAAAAACGTCATCTCAACAAAACAGATTCACAAAGTAACCGAACAGCTCTATAACGATATTCAGCAGATGAAAACAAAAGAACAAACATGCACAACACAGCTAAACACCACAACTCAATCACATGAAATCGCGTCTGCGCTTGACTCCATGAAAGTCGACAGTTCACTTATCCCAAAGCTTCGCCATGTCTCATGCTTCCTCGGATTTGTTCGTGACAGCGCACAGCTCCACGGAAAGCTTGCAAAAATACCGCATGAACTAAAACAGAAAGCCATCGACCAACAAACATTAATAGTATTGTTCGTGCGAAAGCAGGACGAGCTGCATACACAGGCAGCACTTCACGAGCTCGGCTGGAGTCCGCTAGGCACGATCCCGCAAGATGCATCAGTTCTAAAAAAACAGTTAGACATCCTAAAGAAAGAGCTCAATGATCTAAAGAGCAGGCACGAAAAAACAAAACGAGATAATGCACAGTTTTTAGCAGATGCTGAGGCAGTGCTTGAAGCAGAGATAAAAAAAGCAGAGCTTCCATTACAATTTGCTACAACAGCACAGTCATTTATCGCAACAGGCTTTGTTCCAAAAAAGAGCATGCCCGAGCTAAAAAGCGCACTCGAGCGCGCAACAAAAAAAAGCATTTTTATTGAAGAATTGCACATGCACCATGATGAAAAAGTTCCAGTGAAGCTCGCGAACAATAAAAAAGTTAAAAATTTTGAAGTGTTAACAAGGCTGTATGAATTGCCGTCGTATTTTGAGGTTGATCCGACATCGCTTTTGTTTATAACATTTCCAATTTTTTACGGGATAATGCTTGGTGATGTTGTGTATGGCTTGATTTTGTTCTTCTTGTTTATGTTTCTCAAACGCAAGCTTCCTGATGCAAAAGCATGGTTTAACGTGCTTATGTATGCTGCGCTGATGTCTATTGTGTTTGGTGCTGTGTTCGGAGAATATTTGGGTTTTGAGCATGTCAGTGCTGAAACCGGACAGTCACTCTGTCAAAATATTGGTCTTTGCCTGCACAAAGAGATCGTAACGTCACATGGTGAGTCTCATATTGTTTATTCATTTCCGCACCTGATGAACCGTGCTCATGATACTGTTGAGATACTTGGCACAGGCATGCTTACAGTGCTTGTACTGAGCGTTATTGTCGGTGCAATTCACTTGAACTTTGGCTTGCTGCTTGGATTTCTGAATGTCTATCATGCTCATGGCCTGAAAATGGCGATACTTGAAAAGGCAAGTTGGTTTATCATGGAATTGGGAATTGTACTGATTATTTTATCCAAGATGAATGCAATTGTTATTCCGTGGTTGGTCGGTTTAGTTATATTCCTCATATCCATAGTTATGGTCTATCTTGGTGAAGGAGCAAAAGGAATTGTTGAAATTCCAAGTCTGTTCAGTAACATGCTCAGTTATATGCGTCTTGGCGCGCTCGGCTTGGCATCTGTAGTCCTCGCAGTTGTTGTTAATGATGGTTTAGCGCTCCCGCTGATGGAAAAAGGCGGGCTCTTTATTCCTCTTGCAATTGTAATAATGATATGTGGGCATACAATCAATATCGCTTTAGGTGTTATTGGCCCGTTTTTACACAGCATTCGTCTACATTATGTAGAATTTTACTCCAAATTTTTTAGTGGAGGAGGAACAGAATATATGCCGTTTGGTAAGAAAGCACAAATGGAAGGTGAATAATATGGCAGCAGATGTTGGTTTAGTAGCAATAGGGGCAGCATTGAGCTTTGTAGGCAGCGCATTTGCAGCAGCATGGGCGCAGTCGCGCATCGGTGTCGCAGCAGTGGGTGCAATGGCAGAAAAAGAGCAATTGTTTGGCAAGGGATTGATTTTGACCGTTATCCCAGAAACCATTGTTATCATCGGATTCGTCGTTGCATTCCTGATTATTGGATTAGCAGGATAGACGGAAACAACATGGGAATTGCAGAAGTGAAGAAGCAGATTGTGGAAGAAGCGCAGCAGCAGGCAAAGCTGGTGTTGAGTGATGCGCATGCAGAAGTAAAGCGAATCGAGCATCAGACAGCACAGCAGCTGAAGGATTATGAAAAACAGCTGAAAGATAATGCAGAACGTATGATTGCAGCTGCAAAGCGAAAAGAGATCGCAGCTGCAGAATTCGAGGGCAAGCGTATGCTGCTCGATAGCAAAAAAGAGATGATAGAGAAAGCAGTCGCAAACGTAGAAAAACATCTCAGTGAACTGCCGCAAGCAGAGCGCAAAAAGATGCTGGTGCAGCTCTTGAAGTGCGCAGCGCGCGAGCTTGATGTAAAAACAGTCTACCTGAACAAGGATGATGTGTCATTAGTTACAGAGAAAGGCATTGATGTTCGAGCTGACCCCATCGAAGGCGGCATGCTTGCTGAAAACAGTGATGGAACAATAAGTATCGACCTGAGCTTCAAAACGCTGCTTGAACAGGCAAAGCAAGAGCATCTGCAGCAGCTGAGTGAGGTGTTGTTCAGTTGAAGCGGCTGCGGCTCGGATTTTATCCGTATGCGTATGCACGCGTCACGGTGATGAAAGGTGATCTCATCAAAAAGGATGACTGGAAAAATTACATGAAGATGGGTCCAAACGAGCTGCTGCGCGCAGTATCAGGAACATACAAGGAAATCGAAAAGGTAGACGCAGCAGACACCACGTCGCTTGAAATTGCTTTGAACAGAAGCATGATGAATACGTTTGCAAAGTTGAATCGCATATCGGATGAGAAATTACAGAAGGTTATCCAACTGTATGCGCAACGATATGATGTCGAGAACATAAAAACAATCATTCGTGGAAAGATTTCTCAAATATCAAATGAAGAAATCACGCAGTTAATGCTGCCCTCGTTGAACTACGACACGTCGTTCTTCAGCGACTTGATAAAAAAGGAAACTGCACACGCAGTGATTGCAGCACTCCCTTTCGATATAGATGTCCCAAAATCCAGCGACGACGAAATGTTTGTGATAGACAACCTGCTTGACAGGCATTACATGGAACTTCTTGCAGGACTGAGTACGGCTTTACGCGGCCAAGGAAAAGCATTTCGAAGCTTCATTGATGCAGAGCGAAACATACTCAACGTGAAGACTATCATGCGGCTGATTCAGGAAAAGACAAAGCAAGAGGACATCCAGCACTACATTATCCTGCCAAGCCCTGATATCACAGAGCTTGCAAAGAGTGCAACAATAAAAGAGCTTGCTGCTGCCCTGCATAAAAAAGGGCTCATCGAAAATATGCCACATGCAGCAACAGAAAGTGAGTTATGCACCGAGCTGGAGATTGCGCTTGACACAACGTTATTGAAGAAAGAGTCACTGCTTATGCATCAGCATCCACTGACAGTCAGCGTCATGCTCGGCTTCATGCTTCTCAAGGAGATCGAAGTTCGAAATCTTAAGGTTGTATTGAAAGGAAAATTGCTTGGGCTGAACACACAGCAGATCGAGCGATTGGTGGTTGCAGCATGAACATCGCAGTGCTCGGCGCGCCAGCGTTCACGCTTGGATTTCGGCTTGCAGGAATCAGAAGCGTCAGCGAAAACGTAAAAGAGATGGAAACATTGCTCCACAGCGAAGATCTGGGCATTATCATCACAGATAAGTCATCATTTGAAAAACTGAGTGAGAATACAAAAGAGGATGCATTAAAGTCAATAAAGCCAGTCGTGGTTGTCATCTCAGACGAACCGCAGGAAGAGCTGCGCAAAATGATTATTCGTTCAATAGGTGTAGACTTACTCAAAGAATAGTAATAACAACAACGATAGAAGAATAGTAGGAAAATATAATGAGAGAATAATGATAATAGCTATCATGAAAGGTGATCAATAATGAAAACAGGAACAATTTACAGGATTGCTGGCCCGGTTGTTGTAGTCAAAGAAATGGACGCACGAATGTACGACGTTATTCGCATTGGCACGCAAAAGCTCATGGGCGAAGTAATTAAGATTGATGGTGACAAAACAACTGTCCAAGTCTATGAAGATACCTCGGGGATTAAGCCAGGCGAATCTGCAGAGAACACAGGCGAACAGTTATCTGTTGAACTCGGCCCAGGATTGTTGCGTTCAATTTACGACGGCATCCAACGCCCGCTTGATGTGCTGAAAGAAAAGATGGGCGACTTTATTGATCGTGGTGTCACTGCTCCTGGCCTCGACCGTAAAAAGGAATGGACTTTCAAGCCAACAGCAAAGAAAGGCGACAAAGTTTCCGCTGGCACACAGCTTGGTGAAGTCGAAGAAACAAAAGGATTTATTCACCGCATTTTATGTCCCGACGGAATCTCAGGAACAATAAAAGCAATCAAAGCAGGCGATTTCAAAGTTGAAGATACGATCTGTACAATAAGCAGCGGAAATGAAACCAAAGAGATAGCAATGCTCCAGCGCTGGCCCGTGCGCAAGCCAAGAAGCGTGAAGAAGAAGCTTGCGCCCGAAATGCCATTGATTACAGGACAGCGTGTATTTGACATTTTGTTTCCTCTGGCAAAAGGGGGCACCGCTGCAATTCCCGGTCCATTTGGTGCAGGCAAAACCGTCTCACAACAACAGCTTGCAAAATGGTGCGATGCTGATATCATTGTATACGTTGGCTGCGGCGAACGCGGCAACGAGATGACTGAAGTGTTGACTGAATTTCCCGAGCTGAAAGATCCGCGCTCAGGATTGCCATTAATGAATCGCACCGTGCTGATTGCAAACACAAGCAACATGCCCGTCGCAGCGCGTGAGGCGAGCATTTACACAGGTGTAACGATTGCAGAATACTTTAGGGACATGGGCTATGATGTCGCGATCATGGCAGACAGCACAAGCCGCTGGGCAGAAGCGATGCGTGAAATTTCATCGCGGTTGGAAGAAATGCCCGGTGAAGAAGGGTATCCAGCATATTTAGCAACACGACTAGCAGAATTTTATGAACGAGCTGGTCCTGTTATTAACCACAACAATAGTAAAGGGTCACTGTCCATCATTGGTGCTGTATCGCCGCCAGGTGGAGATTTCTCTGAACCGGTAACACAGAACACATTGCGTGTCACAAAAACATTCTGGGCGCTCGATGCAAAGCTTGCGCAGCGCAGGCACTTCCCGAGTATCAACTGGCTGACATCGTATTCGCTGTACATCGACGCAATTGAGCCATGGTATGCAAAGAATGTCGCAGGTGAATGGCGAGTTTTAGTGAGCAGAATGATGAATTATCTGCAAGAGGAAGATAAACTTCTTGAAATCGTACAGCTCGTTGGTTCAGATGCATTGCCAGAAAAGCAGCAGCTTGTGCTTGAAGTGAGCCGTTTGATTCGCGAATCCCTGTTGCAGCAGAATGCATTCCATGAGATTGACACATTTTGCCCGCCAAAAAAGAGTTACATGATGATCAAGGCAGTATTGCTGTACGCAGATCTTGCGGCAAAAGCGCTTGACCAGGGTGTTCGTGTAAAGCAGCTGGTTGACGTAAGAGCAAAAGATCGCATCGGTGAGGCTAAATTTGACAGAAATTATGAAAAACTTCTCAATGAAATAACGAAGCAGATGGAATCAGAGATTGAAAATCTCGCAAAGGGTGAGCGCAGATGAAGCAATATAAAACGATTACACGAATTGCAGGACCATTAGTGTTTGTTGAAAAAACCGAACCAGTCGGCTATTCAAATCTCGTGACGATACAGCTTCCGAACGGCGAGAAGCGCAACGGACAAGTTCTTGACACAAGTGACGACATCGTTGTCGTGCAGGTGTTTGAAGGCACAAGTGGAATTGACAGGAATTGCAAAGTGACATTCCTTAAAGAGGCAATCAAGCTTCCCGTAGCGAAGGATATGCTTGGCCGAATCTTTGATGGTGCTGGACGTCCAATTGATGGCGGCTCAGAAATAATTCCAGAGAAACGCATGGAGATTATTGGCAGTGCAATTAATCCATATGCACGCGCACAGCCCAGTGATTTCATTCAAACGGGAATTAGCACAATTGATGAGATGAACACGCTCGTCCGCGGGCAGAAGCTTCCCATATTTTCAGGCTCGGGGTTGCCGCACAACGAAATTGCATTGCAAATTGCACGCCAAGCAAAAGTGATTGGGCAAAAACAGGATTTTGTCGTGGTGTTTGCAGCGATGGGTATTACAAACGAGGAAGCACAGCACTTTATGCGTGACTTCGAAGAAACCGGAGCACTGCAACGCAGCATTGTGTTCCTCAATCTTGCAGATGATCCCGCAGTTGAGCGATTAATTACGCCAAGAATGGCATTGACGGCAGCAGAATATTTCGCATACGAACATAACGCACATGTGCTTGTCATTTTGACAGATATGACGAACTATTGTGAAAGTTTGCGGGAGATTGGTGCTGCACGTGAAGAAGTCCCTGGTCGCCGAGGTTATCCTGGATACATGTACACTGATCTTGCAATGATTTACGAACGTGCGGGCATGATCCGTGGCCGCAAAGGGTCAGTGACACAAATTCCTATCCTGACGATGGTCGGAGATGATATTACACATCCGATTCCTGATTTGACTGGCTACATCACTGAAGGCCAAATCGTGTTGAGTCGTGAGCTGCATCGCAAAGGAATCTACCCACCAATTGACGTGCTTCCATCACTGTCGCGGCTGATGAACCTAGGCATAGGCCCAAAGAAAACACGCGATGATCACAAAGATGTGTCAAATCAGTTATATGCAGGCTATGCTGAAGGGCGTGACTTGCGAGGGCTTGTCGCAATTGTTGGCGAAGAAGCGCTTTCAGAGAAGGACAAAAAACTGCTCCATCTTGCAGCTGCATTTGAAGACAAGTTCGTCCGCCAGTCAAAACAAGAAGATCGCGCAATTGAGCGTTCACTTGATCTTGGCTGGGAGCTGCTCGCTGCATTGCCCGAGCGTATGTTAACAAGAATCAGTCCAGACATCAAAAAGAAGTACTACAAAGGGAAAGCAGAGTAGATAAAGATAACTGAAAAACACAACTGCGCACCATGAACATCAAACCAACACGATCAGAGTTAATTAAACTCAACAAGCAGATCAAGCTTGCAAAATCTGGACATTCATTGCTGAAGAAAAAGCGTGATGGGCTTATTTTGGAATTTTTTGAAATTCTGAAAAGTGCAAAAAGCATGCGTGGCGAGCTTGCCGTGCGCTACAGAGAGTCACAACAGAAGCTCAACGTGGCACGAACATTATACACGGACGTAAAATTAAGATCGATTGCATTTACATCAACACCACCAGCGATTGATATAGAAACAAAAAATATTATGGGTGTCAAAGTCCCGAAGATTGAGCATGCCGAGCACAAAAGCAGGCACCGCTTAGCAGGCAGCACTGCGTTGATTGATGAAACAATAAAGAAGTATCATGACCTCATGGAGCAGATTATTAAGGTCGCAGAGATCGAAACAACGATGAAGCGCTTGCTCACTGAAATAGAAAAAACAAAGCGCCGCGTCAATGCACTGGAATTTAATGTTATTCCACGGATGGAATCAATAAAGAAGTTTATACGACTGCGCCTCGAAGAGATGGAGCGCGAGAATATTTTCAGGTTAAAGAGAGTAAAGGCAAAGAGTGTTTAAATTCTGAATTTATCGGCACAATCATCTACATCTCGTGAATCATAATGAAATTCAATGGTGCCAATTGTTTCTCCAGCTCGGCAAGCAGCAGCATCAACAGTTTTCTCAAGCATGCTGCACACAAGAGCATGAATGGTATGAGGATAGTGTGCAGGAACAAAGCCTCGACGTTCGAGTGCACAAGACGCCGCTTCAAACAAATAAGTGACAAGTCCAGTAAAAGGTGGTGCTTGCTCACCAGTTGCTATATCAACAATCGTGCAAAGTTCTCTCAGCCGATCAGAACATCGCTCAAGAGAGTGTCCATTTTGTCCACTATAGAGCTTGCCCAAGAATACTTCCGTGCGCTCCATATCAACTGTTTTCATAAAGGATGGACCAGTCGGGATTCGAACCCGAAGCCTTTCCGAATGAGGGCGCATAAGTTTTGCTCATGCACTAGCCAACGGAATGCTCTACCGTTGAGCTACTGGCCCGTCAGACAACAAAACCAAGAACTGCATTAAAAATGTATCTATACTAAAAGCACTTAATAATCGGAGATTATTAAGTGCTTTTGTATATACAAGAGTAATTAATTTGTACGAAAATTACTCTTAGTATAAAACAATACTAAAAACTCGCAGAAACAAAATAATGACGCGGATCAATAGTTCCGATAACTGGTGTCTTCGTCGTTTCAATTTTGACAAGTTCTCTCGCACCCAAACCAGCAATCGGATAATAGCGTGCAACATGTCGATCAGGATGAGTATCAACAATATCACTTTCACATTTTAGAACAGCAGTAAGAAAACTTGTCCCATAACGAGTTATTTCAGCTCGCTCAAGTTCAGCTACAGGAAGTGTTCTGACATCTCGTTGAGCGTGGTAATCGAGCAAGGTACGCAAAGAAGCATCTGACCCTGTTACTAAAAGACAAGGAACTTTTCCATTTGTTTCAGTCATATCAACCAAAGATTATAATTTCTATATAAATTTTCCTAGTAACTTGTGTAAATCAGAGAAGCATTTACCCCACAAGTCATTCTATCCCCAACCACTATACATTTCCGTAACATTTATAAAACAATATCCATTGAGTAGCAAATGGGGAGAACATTGGGGGTAGCTGCGTATGGTTATACTATTTGATCAATTTAACTTACCTGACGACATTTACAAAGTTGTCTTTGCAACCGAACAGCAGGAAATCGTCGGAAAAATGCTTATTCAGTTCATTAAGGACAACGGCGGCGAAATCGGTAAAACAGCGATGTCCATGTTTGCAACGCAGCTGCATGAAGGTACGCTCATTGACAAAGAGCGCCCAAAAGGCCCACAGCTCGTAAAGGCACCATCAATTTCATACAACAAGCGCCAATTTTACGATCGCATTCTTACACCAATGAAGAGCATGGGATTGGTTGACTACGATTTATACAAAAAGACATACAGGATATCAGATAAGTTCAACAGACTGATGATTAAGATTGGCATTCTATGGCTGAGAGAGATACGGTAATTGATAACGTTTAATAAGGTGTGCTCTACTATTCTCCACAATGAAATCCATCATCGAAAAGCACGTTCTAAAAAATGCAGCTGATTTCAACGGCAAAGCGAATCCAAACGCTGTCCTCGGCAGAATTCTTTCAGAGCATCCAGAGCTAAGAAAAGACGTGCCAAAGCTGATGAAGCAGATCCAGGAAACGATAAAGAGTGTCGAAAAACTTTCAGCAGATGAACAAAAAAAGAAGCTGGCAAAAGAAGCGCCCGAGCTGCTCAACGAAAAGAAAGAAGTAAAAAAAACACTTGAAATGCCAAACATACAGGGCAATATCGTTCTGAGATTTGCACCAAGCCCATCGGGACCATTACATATAGGGCACGCCTACGTGCTATCACTCAATGCAGCGCTCGCAAAAAAATACGATGGCAAGCTTCTGCTGCGCATAGAAGACACAAATCCAGAAAACATTTACGACAAAGCATATGAGATGATTCCAAATGACGCGCAATGGCTGACCAAGGGCGCAGTAAGTGATGTTATTATCCAAAGCGACCGTCTTGGTCATTATTACGATACAGCCGAAAAGCTCATAGCAGTAGACAAAGCATACATCTGCACTTGTAACCCCGACAAATTTAAGCGGCTGCTGACAAAAGGCAAAGCATGTCCATGCAGAATTCTCGATAAAAAAGCGCAGCACGAGCGTTACGATAAGATGTTCGGCGAGTTCAAGCCTGGTGAAGCAGTGATGAGATTAAAAACAGATCTCGCAGATAAAAATCCAGCGATGCGTGATTTTGCGCTGATGCGCATCAACGACACACCACATCCACGCCAGAAGAAAAAGCAGCGAGTCTGGCCACTGATGAATCTTGCAGTAACCGTAGACGACCATCTGCTCAATGTTACTCATACAGTAAGAGGCAAAGATCACATAGATAATGATAAGCGCCAGAAAAAAATCGCTGACGCGCTCGGATGGGAGATGCCTACTGCATTGTACGTTGGAAAAATAAATTTCACCGACATCAGATTAAAAACGTCGCAAACCAAAAAAGAGATTCTTGCAGGCAAATATACTGGATGGGACGATATACGGCTGCCATTTTTGCTCGCGCTCAAGCGCCGTGGATACCAGCCAGACGCGTTCAGCAAATACGCAGTTGAAGTCGGCTTAACGGAGAACGACAAAAAAGTAACAAAGCAAGAATTTTTCAAGAATATTAACCACCTCAACAAAGAAGTGCTTGACCCGCAGTCAAACCGATATTTTTTCATCGCCGATCCAGTAAAGATAAAAGTGACAGGCGCACCACAGCGGGAAGTTTCTCTTCATTTGCATCCAGATTTCCACGCCCGTGGTGAGCGCAAGTTTAAGGTGCATGAAGATTTTATCATTGCAAGAAAAGATTTCGACGCTCTGGAACCAAAAAAAGTTCATCGTCTGATGGACTGCCTGAACTTCGTTGTGGACAAGAAGAGATTTTTATTCACATCACTCGACTATGAAAAGTTCAAGAATGCTGAAAACCGTGGCGCTATCATCCATTGGCTGCCAACCACAGAAAAGCTTGTTGACGTTTCAGTCCTTATGGAAGATGGCTCAACTGTCAAAGGCAAAGCAGAGCATCATATTGAACAGCTGCCCGAAGGCGCAGTTGTGCAATTCGAGCGCTTTGGATTCTGCAGATTGGACAAAAAAAGCAAAAACAAGTATGAATTCTGGTTTGCGCATAGGTAGATTCACCGACGAAACACGTCCCCACCACCACAAACCTTATTAAAACATCATTCTCAAGTAAACATATGCTCATCGTCAAAGCTCAAATAAAAGACACAGTCAGAGCGACTGCAACAGGCATTGACAATGTATCAGCAGATTTTGCAGAAAAATTAAATGAAAAGGTCCTTTTGCTCGTAAAGGATGCCTGTTATCGCGCACAGCAGAACGGTCGCAAAACAGTCATGGGAAAGGATATTTAGCGCCCAAACATTTTCCGGACAAAACTTTTCTTGCGCTGCGGCGGCGGCGACATAAAAGACTCTATTTTTACAATGGGCTCGTTAGAAAGCTCAATCTCGTCCTGAAGAGACGCATTCTCCTGAAAAAGCATCTCATGCTTCACTGGAGGCTTGTCGGTAACAAATCGTGCAGGTGGTGCTGCCCGCCCAATAAAACCATCAGAGGATGTCGTACGTTCAACACGAACAGGCATAATCCGTTCTTCTCGGTTTTCCAGCCCGTCACGAAGCCGTTGAATACGCTCGTGAATCGGCTGCAAACGCTCAGCGGACACACCTTTCTTCTTAACACGATCATATTTTTTCTCAAGCTTGTCTAAACTGATCTCCAGCTCTCGTCGTGGCTGCGCAGCCTGCTTTATTTTCTTGTCAATCGCATGAACTCGTTGTTCACTATGTTCTTTCATCCGTGCAAAAGAATCCAGGCGTGCAGTCAATTCACCAAGCAAAAACTGAATTTTCTCAAGTTTTTTACCAAGTTCACCAGAATCAGAAGCTAAACGCATATGCCGCATCTGCTTTCGCAGTGCGTCTGTCTCTTTTGTTCGCCGGAGTAACTCTTCCTCCATGCGTAACACACGAGCAAGATGCTCTTCAAGCTGTGCAATCTCACTTTTTAATTCATCTCTGGTATCACTGCCAGGAGGTTTGTCTGCAATATTCTTCAGCCGTTGCACACGATTAAAAAGTTGTGACTTATGTTCAGCATTCACGGGCTGCGATGCACGCGAAAGTGCACGCACGAGTTCAAGTGCAGAAGCCATATCATCTCATAATTTTGCCTAACAATCCTTTGCGAGGAGCTGGCGGTGGCGGAGGAGGAAGCGGCATGCTAGCACGTGATGGTGCACGAGAGCGAGGTGGAGCAAACTGAGGAGGTGCAGCAAAAGAAGGTGGTGCTGCAAAAGGCGGTGGAGCGAAAGACTGCTCCGGCTCAGCAGGCTGCACTTTTTTCTGATGCATTTGTTCTACAAGTTCAGCCACAGTAACAAGCGCCTGGGCAATCTGCTCATTTTGCTTTTCTATATTCGCCAGCTTTGCAAGAATTTCAGGATGATCATCTTTGCCCGTTGTATCCAACGCAGTCTTAAAGATGTCATGCATTTGATCGATTGAGCGTTTCAATTCGATCATTGAATCAACCATGTCTTTTCGCGTGCTTGGCTGCGACATTTTATCTTTCAGTATATGAACCTCATCTCGTAAATCTGCAAGAATCTTATGGGGTATCATCTCCCATTCCTGTTCGTCCATAATATCACCCATTTTTAAGTTATGATAAAGTAATCCATCATTTATAAAACTTGTGATTTAAAACGAGAAAGAAAAACCACAACCTTTATAAACACCCTATGAACACAGAATCCAAAACCCAAAACAAGAGGGAGGATCCTAAATGGCAAAAACAAAACCGCATCTTAACTTGGTATTCATTGGTCACGTCGACCATGGTAAAAGTACAACTGTAGGCAGATTACTTTTCGATTCAGGCAATGTCGATGAGCAGGCAATGCGCAAGCTGCGCCAAAAAGCAGAGGAACTTGGTAAAAAGGGATTTGAATTTGCATTCGTCATGGACCAGCTCAAGGAAGAGCAGGAGCGTGGCGTCACGATCGACCTTGCACACAAGCGGTTTGACACCGATAAATACTACTTTACTATTATTGACGCACCGGGCCACAAGGATTTTATCAAAAACATGATTACTGGCGCTTCGCAGGCAGATGCTGCCGTTCTCGTAGTCTCCGGATCACCGGGCGACGGCGTCCAGGCGCAGACAAAAGAGCACGTGTTCTTGAGCCGAACATTAGGTGTCGGTCAACTGATTGTTGCAGTCAACAAGATGGATATGTCACAGTACGACGAAAAGCGCTTTAAGGAAGTTAAAGACCAAGTGTCTCAGCTCCTGAAGAGTGTTGGCTACAAGCCAGATACAATCACATTCTTGCCAATGGCATCATATCACGGCGAAAACATTGTCAAGAAACAAACAAAGATGCCATGGTATACTGGTCCCACGCTGCTCGAAGCAATTAACACATTGAAAGAGCCCGAGAAGCCAAGAAGCTTACCATTGAGACTGCCAATTCAGGATGTGTACAACATCACAGGTATAGGAACAGTTCCAGTTGGCAGAATAGAAACGGGCGTCATGAAAGTGGGCGACAAAATCATTGCTGTTCCCGGACGTGAAGGGAATGGTATTGTGGGCGAAGTCAAAACAATTGAAATGCACCACGAACAGGTTCAGGAAGCAGAGCCAGGTGACAACATTGGATTCAACGTGCGCGGCATGTCAAAGCAGGATATTGCACGTGGCGATGTCATGGGACATATGGATAGTATCCCAACGGTTGCAAGTGAATTTACTGGACAGATTGTCGTTCTCAATCACCCAAGTGTGATAACGATTGGATACACACCAGTGTTCCATATTCACACAGCACAAGTTGCCTGTCAGGTGACTGAGATTGTCAAGAAGCTCAACCCAGCAACGGGCGAAGTATTGCAGGAAAAGCCAGACTTCATCAAGAATGGCGATGCCGCAATTATCAAAGTCAAGCCAGTACAGCCACTGGTCATTGAGAAGCAGAAAGATATTCCACAGCTTGCACGATTTGCAATTCGTGACTCGGGTCAGACAGTCGCAGCAGGCATGTGTGTCGATCTGGTAAAGAAAGAGCTCAAGCAGAAATAGTAGATATGTTTCGTCCATGATAAGGATTTATCATGGGTAATCTATACTAGAGGACATAAATATTTGAGATTTATTGTCCTCTTGTATATACTAGAAGACGTAACAAATTAGATCAAATAATTAGGTCTTCTATTACACAATGGCACAAAAAGCACGCATCAAGGTAGCAAGCACCGAGATTGACAAGGTCAACAAGGTCTGCCAGTCGATTAAAGAAATTGCTGAGAAGACCGGTGTCGAGCTCCATGGGCCCGTGCCTTTGCCGACCAAGCGCTTAAAGATTACCACAAAGAAAAGCCCAGCATTTGAAGGCAAGCGTTCGTGGGACAGGTTTGAGATGCGCATCCACAAGCGATTGATTGATTTAGGCGCAGATGAGCGCACATTGCGATTGGTGATGCGCGTGCCGATTCCTGAAGGATTAAATATTGAAATTGAGATGATTGATAAGTAACTCTATGATACCATTTGACAAAGTAATGACCTTGAATTGCTTTAATGTAGAACCAATTTTTTCAGGTCCGTCGACGCATGGCTTAATACAAGTTTACACCGATGACGAGAAAGAAAAGATCTACATGTTTCTCAGATCGGGCACAGAGAGCGACTTAGAAACTCCAGATTCTGATGATGCCTACTTAAGCCGCTATGTAGAACGAAGCGTGGCAAGAGCGCTTATGGATCGTGCGTCACAGAGCTTGCCCGTAGCAGACTGGGGCCAGTACAGTGAAGGTGCAGGCATAGACGGGATGAATATGAGTGGAGAACTTTTATGCATCGAATTCCCCGCACGAGAAAATTCATATGGAGCCTACGGCAAAGCTGCTGATCAATATCAGAGTATTGTCACATCAGATCGATTCAAAAAGTTAAATGAAGCGGCAGCTACCGATCTTGGCAATAAAGTAAATGAATTGATCAGTCACAATAAGTAAGTATTGCATCAAATTCTTTTCTGTCCGACAAAAATCACATAAACAACTTTTCCAACCAGTGGCTCAAACATAGAATGTACATCCCGAAGCCCAACTGGACAAACAGGTTCAATAATTTCGGTGAGGGATAATCCTGCATTCTTCAAAGCAGTTGAATGATCTTCAAATGTAGAATGGAAAGTCCCAGTGGTAAGAGTTTCTCCAGTAACTGTCTGAAGTGTTGTCCTGAAATATTTGCCCCAATCAGCGAAATAATCAAAGGCAGTCGCATTTGTTTGAAACGCCGCACAATAAGATTGAAGTCCAAATACTGGATGTTTTTTTAAAAATGCAAAGCTGCCTTCTGAAACAAGAACTCTGGAAACTTCGTTGTAAAAACGACCAAGCTCATCACTCGGCGTGCAAAGGGTGCAAGCTGTCGTGAAAAGTAGCCAGCTCCACATCCCAAGTCAAGGACAGTTTTATCAGTTCCGATATCACGTGCGATCCGTAAAAGATCCGGGCGCCCTACAAAATCACTGAAATGTTTAGGTTTATCACCC
>DATDXM010000053.1:0-5430 GCA_035289325.1 Candidatus Nanoarchaeia archaeon | reverse complement strand
AGAGGAAGTTGTTTCAAAATGGGGCTCCGAGCAGTACATCGACAAGGGCATTGCAATCGTCGAAGGAGTCGTAACAAGCGACCTCCATTCAGTTACCCGCCCAGGATATTACGAAATAAAAGACGCAACCATTCCCGAAGTAAAAAAAGTAGTGTTTCATTCACGCGATTACTGCATGCTCGCAAAGCCCGGTGAAAAAATACAAGCATGTGGCATTCTTGAAGAGGTTATCCCAAAAAACAGCGAGCCATATCACCGCGTCGTCGTTGGTTATCTTGATGCGTACACGACAGAAAGAAGAGAAAAAGAGTTTATCAGGCTAGCATAGGTTGAAAGAAATGGCAGAAAAAATAAAAGATTTGGTCAGCGAAGACATATCATCAGAAATAACAGTAGGATGCAACTTGTGCCAAGAATCTTCTCTGCCTGTCGGCGCAAAAACAGGCTATGGTTCAGTCGTCATATACAGAAATGGCAATAAAGGTAACGGTTGGTTTGCAACCATATCCCCAAAAACAGGCAGTAATCCACAGCAGGACTTTACGATACAGCTCATGTCAAACAAACATCTAACACACTTCTGCCAGATGAGTAATGAAAAGGGCTGTGCAGAAAATTATGGCAGTGCGTTTGCAAAACTCAGCAGTGCAATAACAGAAATAATGGCGTCAGAAAATCAGGATTTTAAAGTCGCCGCCGACACGCGTGAATCGTCTATATCCGTCGCAACCTACGGCAAATGTACTAATTGGAAAGAAAAAAAAGAGCATCTCCATGTCAAGATATTTCCGTTCCGCAGCGCTATAGGTCAGCCATACACGGTAGACAGCACATTCGAGAAAAAGCAGATACACAAAGACAAGGACGGCGAATTTGTAAAGATGTTGCCGGTTAAAAAGGTGATGATCGACAATGACAGATTTAATTATCTTGCAGAAAAGCTTATATCATCACTTAAAGAGAATGCATTATGATCGATCTCCAATCACACACCTATATGTCCGACGGCGAGCAGTCGCCCGAAGAGCTCGTAGACGATGCAATAAGCCGTGGCTTGAAAGCACTTGCAATCACCGACCATGACGTCGTCGACGGTGTCCAGCGAGCAATTGACCATGCAAAGAATAAACCAATCGAACTCGTCCCAGGCATTGAGATCCGCTGCTATGAGCCAGAGCGCGGCTTCAAAGAAATTGACGTTCTCGGTTTATTAATCAACCTCAAACACCCAGAAATGATTAAACTCTGCGAAAAAGGTAAACAAGAACGCATCAGCCAAAAGCGCAAGATGATTGCACAGCTTCAGAAAATGGGTTACAATATCACATTCGACGAAGTCGCCGCAACCGTCAAAGGCGCATTTGGCCGCCCACACATAGCAAAGTTCCTGCTGAAAAAATACCCAGACAGATTTTTTTCTATCCAGGATGTTTTCGACAAATGCATCGGCTTCGGCAAGCCCGCATACGTTCCACGAGATGAAAATCTTCCGATGAGAGAAGCGGTGCGAGTAATCCACGCATCAGGTGGCATAGCAATTCTCGCGCATCCGCGTGCATATGAAAAAGAAGAATCACTGCACCTAATCAAACGATTTCAAGAGGCAGGCGGCGACGGCATTGAAACATATTATCCGTATCATCTTGTATTTCCACAATTAAGATTAGATGAAGCAGGAAACAACAAATTGATACAGTTCTACAAGGATGTTGCAAAAAAGAATGGATTGCTCGAATCTGGCGGTTGCGACCATCATGGCGCAAAACGGAACACATTAGCTGCCCTTAAGATTCCGATGGAAATATTGGATAGGTTGAAGGCTGCTGTTCGTCTCAATAAAAGATAGTATCAATCCAAATACCCCAGCCCTCTCAGCCGTTCTTTCGTAATATCATCCAGCTCTTGTTGGGTAAAAGCAAGTCTAAAATGCTGCTTGAGTTTTCTTTTCAGTTTCAAGCAGGTATCTTTTTCATCGTGAATAAGATTTATTTTTTCATCAGCATCATGCTCGCAATCATAAAGCTCTTCTTTCTGTCCATCGCTCAGTACATATTTCCACTGCTTTGTTGCAACCGCTTTAATATCACCATACGGAGGATACGATTCCATAAACACTTCATCAGCTACATGCCCACCGGTAAAACAAGAGCGTACATCTTTACCATCAACATCAACCGCAGCATCAAATAATCCCAATACTGTCGGCATGATATCAATGGTCCGCGTCAGCGCAGTCACATCTGTTGAAGGTACAACACCAGGCAGATGCATGATGAGAGGCGTGTGAAATTCATCATTCGCAACGCTGTTGCCATGGCCTTTGCCGTCATCCAGCGTTTCGCCATGATCAGAAAAAATAACAATAATTGTCTGGTCAAATATTTTCTTATCTTTCAGGAATGCAACAATCTCACCAATTGCAGTATCAGCAAGTTTCACATTGTCATCATAAAATGTATGTTTCTCTCGGATCGTTTTTGTGCCGCCCGCAGTATCGCGATGGATGTCCATGTAATGAAGAAACATAAAGAATGGCTTGTCATTTCTTGCAAGCCATGAAAGAGCATCATTGTTCACCGATGTCCAGCTTCGCGACCGCCCGTCATGAATGCCAAAGTGCACCAATGCTTTTGAAATGTTATATTTTTTATAGCCAATTTTTGAAAGATAGTGGTGCAGCCAATTTAGCTGTGATGTATCATAATACATATCAAAGCCATTGTTGAGTCCATAAATGGAATCAAGGAGTACCGAGCTGACAGATGCAGCAGTTGCATGCCCTTTACTTTTCATAGCGCCAGCAAGTGTTTGCAGATGCTGCGGTACTTGTAGCCCATTCTCACGAATGCCATGATGTTGCGGATACAAACCGGTAAAGATGGATGTATGGCTAGGCAGCGAGCCATTGGATACAGTAAAATTATTGAGGAATCGCGCGCCATTCAATCCGAGCGCATCAGTATGTGGTGTTAACGTTTCTTTATTTTTATAAAGGCATCCAACACGGTCAAACCGCAGTGAATCAACACTGATGAGCAATACGTTCATAAAAGATGCGCACAATAGGGTGCTTATAAATATTTTCCCGCACGGCTCTCCCATTTTTGTACAAGATAACCAGCTTTTTGCACAGCAAAGCTCAATGCCAGCAGCGGCAGCATCACCACAAGCATGTGCGGCTTTGTCCAATACTGCTTGATCATATTTCTCGTCGACCATAGCCGCAACTTGTAAAACGCTCCAAAGCGTGGAACATACTGTTTAAAGAAATAGCTTCCTCTGCCCCGTGCATAATGCCACCGAACGAACGACGTAATATCTTTGCGCGGCTGGTGAACCATGCGCATCTGAGGATTATATTTGATGCGCAATCCAGCATTCAATATTTTCATTGACAGATACACATCATCCGCAGTAATGGTCAGCGCAGGATTAAACGCACCGAGCTTCATTATCTCAGACTTCACAAACGCGCAATTGCCACCCGCAAGATGATCTGTATAACCTTGTGCGTCAACTTTCCACATTTTGTCAAAGCCAAGGTGCCCGCCGCCTGGATAGCCTAAGCCGGAGATGCAATCGCCGAGGAATGTCGAATGAGGAATCGTTGTATTGCCCGTCACGACAGTAACGCCGCTTTTAATTGATGTGACAATTTCCTCAATCCATTGCGGCTCCGCAGCGCAATCAGCGTCGATGATAGCAACGATGTCCGCGTGTGCATTCTCAATGCCGGCATTGCGTGTTGCAGAAAGTCCTTGATGAGGCATGTTCAACACACGCGCACCAGATGCAGCCGCAACAGCAGCAGTCGCATCCGTTGAGCCATCATTGACCACAACAACTTCAAAGTCAGTAAATGTCTGCTTTTTCAATGAATCAAGAATGCCCTGAATACAGGATGCTGCATTGTACGCGCAGATGACAACGGATACAGTTGGTTTAGGCTGCATGGTTAAAATACTCGATTGTTTTTTTAAGACCTTCATTTAAATCAACATGGAAACTCCAGTTTATCAGCTCTTTTGCTTTGGAGACATCAAATCTGCTATGCCTTACTTCTCCTTTTCTTTCAGTCACAAATAGTGGCATTTTATTATAAGCTGTTAAGTCTTTCAGAGTGCCAAATAATTCACGTATCGAAGTAGACTTTCCAGTTCCGATATTTATAATTGCATGATCGGCTTTGCAACCAAGAGCATAAACATTTGCTTCCGCAGCATCATCAACAAAAAGAAAATCCCTCGTCTGATTGCCTCCAAAAATAGTAACATCTTCATTTTTTAACATTTTTCTGGTAAATATCGAAATCACACCACCATCTCCTGATGTCTGGCGTGGACCATAAACATTAGGATAACGCAAGATAATAGAGTGAATGTCAAAAAGGACGAGGGCATTTTTCACATAATCCTCTGCCGCACGTTTCGATATGCCATAGGGTGAAAGTGGCATTGGTTCTAATACTTCTGTAAGGCCGCCACCAATAGGAGGTTCATGTGTGCCATAAACTGCCGCCGTGGATGCAAAAATAAACTTCTTAACGCCGTATATAGAGCACATTTCAAGGAGATTGATGGTACCCATAATATTTGTTTCTGCATCTGCTGCACGATTGAGAATTGAACGGTTTACATCTATTTGGGCAGCATGATGATTAACAACATCAAACATTTTTTTTGTTTTTTCTTTTTCAAAAACCGCTGCTAACGTTTGTCGGTCTTTGATATTCACTTTATAAAAAGTTGCTTCGGGATGCACGTATTTACTACCGCTGGACAAATCATCAACAACAACAACCTCATGTCCCGCAGCAACATAGGCATCAACGACATGGCTTCCAATAAAGCCAGCCCCGCCCGTGACAAGAATTTTAAGAACACTCATAAATAAGCACGAAAAAGAGCGCTATTTAAAGCTTTTCTGAGATGCTGCTAGTACTATTCACTTTCACCAACAGACCTTCGACTCCAGTAAAAATATTGTTAATAAAAGAGTTCACAAAATACAGCTTCGCAGGAAACCGCAAGCCATGAAAGAACGGCGGCGTTATCCAAATCTTGCCGGTAAAGCGTGCTTGAGTGATAATGCTTTTCCTGCCATCTCGAAAGAATTGGTTAAACGTGTCAGGTGTAATATGCTGTTTGTGTGTCGGATCTTTACTGTCGATATGAGTAAATGCAAGCGGCACACGGAATCGCATTTTGCCCCCCGGCTTCAGGATGCGGTGCACTTCTTCCATGAATGCTTTCATGTCTTTCAGGTGTTCAATGACCGCCATCGCAAGAATGTAATCAACAGAATTATTGTTGAAAGGAAACGGATAAGCATCAAGATCAAGCACAAGATCTTTCTTGATATAAGGGCTATTATCAACATTGACAAATCCTTCACGATAGTCTTTGCCTGAGCCAAGGTTGAGTTTTAATC
>DATDXM010000052.1:0-25375 GCA_035289325.1 Candidatus Nanoarchaeia archaeon | reverse complement strand
ATAGAAGACGGAGAACAGATAGAAGTAAAGTTCACCGCAGACAAAACAGGCAAGTTCTCGTACATGTGCTCGCTGCTTTGCCCGAAAGATTACAAGACAATGAAAGGAACATTGATTGTTGAGTAAATTTTTTTATATTTTAGAAGCTATCACATATTGCTGGAATTTATCATCTCTTCAATTTCAGCTTTACTCGCTGGATTCAAGCTCACTTCTCTACCATAACTTGTTGGCTTTACAAGTAAGATATTTTCCTTGATGAGCTGCTCAGCAACTTTCTTTACATCGCCACGGAGGTGTCCAGGAAAACCTTTAGGTAAATTATCGAAACTCGTATGACTCCCACCCCACTTACCCATGTATGCAAGCTTTCTGACAAGTATATTTGCTATAATCATCATAAAAAAGAAGAGCAAGAGGTATGTATAGGTTTGTGCAATAAAAATACGATATCGTACGAAAATTTTAAATATACAAGGCCTCTCATTAGAGGTATGGAAGATTACCTACTTATCAAAATCTTAGGAGATTACCCATTAATCCGCATTCTCAATCATTTATTGATTTTTAGAGAGTTCGATTATTCACTTACAGACATCGCAAAAGAATCAGAAGTTTCTTGGTCAACATTGCATCAGCTGTGGCCGCATTTAGAAAGCAAAGAATTAGTCATATGCACGAGAAATGTCGGCCGTGCAAAAATGTACAAACTCAACACGAAGAGTAAAATTGTTCAGAATTTAATGGCATTCGCCGATGCATTAGCGTTAGATAATCAACATGAAGTGGAAGCAGAGTAGAATCATAGATACCTGCACCATACATTTACTGATATCAGCACCTAGAAGCATCCATCACATATCTTCGCAGGCTCTCGTGCAGTGCCAACAGCAACACCGCCTTCTCCAACAGTAATCAGCCGCCCTTCTGCATCTGTGATGGGCACGCAGCTGCTGCGCACATCTTTGCCGTCAAAGTTCTCAGGCTTCTTGAAGAATACGATGCAGACTTCAGTGTAGACTGCTTGCTTTCGAGCAACGATAACTTGTTGTTCTTTCGCGCCATTCTTGAGTTCAAATTGCTTGTCATAGAGCTTGCCCGGCTGTCCTGGGCCGCGTAATACAACATTAAAGCTGATAGCGCCTTCTTCATTGCGCTGCGGCGTTAATTTCTCATCACTGGGCGCTTGAACTGCATACGTAAATTTATACAAAATCTCAGTTAACAAGATATCATCCGCAGGATCTGCATTGCCCCTGTCTTGCACACATCGCTGGTCTAATGTCCGGCATGTCCCTGTGTCACCGCACGGTTTCTCAGTATTATCCAAATCGCACAGCATGGGCTGTTTTTCCGAATGCTGCCCTTCAACATGCGCAATAAATTGGAATAACCCTGGTGCAACTTCCACCATGCCCACACTGTCGCCTGCAACGTCGAATTCTTTCCTGCAGATGGCAGATGCCCAGTAGTCAATGCCTAAATAGGATTTTGCGAATAATTGGTCCATCTCTTCAATCCAGTTTGACTTGAAGACGTCTTGAATTAAAAGGTTTGATAGTGCTTGTTCTGACTTGTAATATTTGAGGAAGCCGCCGCCAAATATACCACCGAAGAGATCAGATACGAATGCGCCAATCGCTGGGCCGCCGTCTGTAACTGCTTCTCGGACAGCTGCAAGCCCTTTCTGTGCAGCAGCCGCCTCATCTTCTTTCGCTTTCTTACGGCTTGCTTCATATTCCTCGGCTTTTCCTTTCAAGAGCTGAAAATCAGTACGTGCTTTCTTGTATTCATCACTGTCAATATAAGCATTCAATGCTTTTCGCTCATCAGGTGTTGTGAAATAGGCATCAACTGGTTGACGTCCACCCACACCACTTATGCTTACATAAAGTTCACCATCACTGCCAAAAACAAGACGATCATCCGACTCAAAATTTAGTGATGTTGGTTGTTGATTAATCTCATAAACAAAGCCAGAGCCAGCGATGGTTTTTGGCGTGACACGAAGAGTCCCACTTCCAGGAAGAGGAGCAACTGCATCTATTTTTGTTTTATCTGGGCTATATTTAACTTCGACAGTTACGTCAACGCTATCTGCATTTTTAAAAGTCTCATATTGAACGTATCCAGTTGAGATTCCTTTATTTGCCTCATAGATTAAAACACGCTTATCATTCGTACCAAGAACCTCTATTTTTTGCCCAGCATTCAATGTAACACCTGCTGGTACTAAAGAGAGATCATTGTCTGTAATAGCATTTTTAACAAGCACAGCTCGAGTAATGCCAGTACTATCCGTGTATTCATTATAGTTGTTTCGCGTCAAATCTGTTTTTCCCTTGTCCCCAGAAAAAACACCATTAACATATTTAAAGTCTGAATCGTCAACATCAAGATGGTCAAGAACAAATTGGACATCTTGGGCATCTTTTGGAGTGTTTTTTCCTTCCAGATAGAGACCAATTGTCGCGTCATAAGAGCCAAGATTCATTTCTTTACCATTGACACGAACAGTATCGCCATTCTGCTGTATGCGAAGTATCGGCGTTTTTTTATCACCGATAGTAATCTCTTTTGTTACTCCAAGACTAACACCGGGCTTTGCAGGATCAAACTTTTCAGTTAAAACTGTCGTTTTTTCGCCATCTTTTTTCATTTCACGAACTTCGAGATTTGCACCGTCTGCATTACGAATTGCAAGATGATTGCCATCCAAATCAGATTTTACAGCAAGTGTTCCACCATTTGTGCCTTTAAGAATGGTATAGCCTTGTGAATCTTTTGGCAGACCTTCTTGGGCAGTCTTTAGTAGATCGATACTACCTTTGAAATCATTGTAGAAATCTCGATCCAGATAGAGAGAAGTACCACCTAAAGTAATTAAAACAGAACCTTTATTTTCAAGGAGAGTGAGCTTTGGACTTCCACTTTCAAGAATTTGTGTAGTTGTTGTTGTTGTAGGTTGACCAGTTTTCGGATCAAACGTTGATGATGATTCGACTTCCTGTAGGAAAGCGGTGGAAAGTTCATCCGTTCGAGTAGCTCGATAATACACTTTTTTACCATCTGTATTATAAGTGGTGACCTCTTGTATTATTGACTTGCCTTGGTTCTCAGATGAAATTGAAGTAACCTGAAGATTATTTCCAACTTTGACTAAAGTATTCTGTTTATTTCCATCAGTATATTTGATACCTTTTTTACGTTTATCCGGATCAAACAATTGTGCAAGTGCTGCTGGCTGGCTTTCAAGAGCCGCAGCGAGTGAAGAATCAAGAGTTACAGTATAAAAACTAAAAACAGAATCGTCTGTATTAAAAAATTTCACAATTCCAGTTGCGCTAGTATCCTTCTGATAAAACACTAATCCTTTTTCAGTAGCTACCCAATTAATTTGAGGTCCTTGAGTAGCAGCTGCAGGTGTAATTATTGCAGCAGGAGCAGTCGTTCCACTTGGAATGTGTCCTGTTCCAGGTAAGGTGCCTGTGCCAGCAAATAACACACCTTTGTCATTGAATATTCCCGTATTGTACGCAACAAAGTCGCCAACTTCAGTCCTTAAAATGACATCATTAGCACTCGTGACTTTTTTTCCTACAAGTTGACTGTCCGAAGGGATGGTAACACCATTGAAAACATCACCCACATTAAGAGTATATGGAAAAGTAACTTCGGAATTACCACTCGTCAACGCCCCCCCCACCAAATCCCCCGCTTTACCAACCACATCCGAATCATAATTATTAAAAAAGACTATAACACTCAGTATCAGCGCAATAAGTACAACAATCCCCGTCTTTTCAATGAATTTCACGCTAACCTCTTTTCACTAAACAAATCATAATGTTTATATATATGTTTTGAAATAGTAATCTCATGGCAAAGCAAACGAAATGCGACGTATGGAAAGACATAGATAATCATATGAAGAACCCTGAATATGTCAAGGCTGTGTACGAGTTTATTTTGAAGTCTATTTCTTGAGTTCATTTTTAAATGCCTCGTAACTAATAAATTGAGGAATACGAACACTAAGGGTTTTATTGACAAGCTTATACGCACAAATCATACTTTCACTAAGCATAGTTCTTTCATCATTTGAAACAACAATGTCGAGCTGCTTAAGCGAAGCGCACGCAATAATGAGTAAGTCATTCATCAGCTTATGCTGTGGAGTTCTGCCGCCCAAATTTTTGTAGGCTTCATAATATCTGTTCGCAAGCTGCACTACATCTGATTCAATGTCATATGTCTTTTTTACAAGATCATCATAAGCCCTCAGGAGATCGCTACGAAGGTTAATCCCAGGAACAACTCGAGTAGTATCACGAAGTTCCTTACGAATCACACTGCATCCATAAATGAAAATTTCAGGATTACGATGAACAAGAGAGTGTATTATTTCTCCATCAGAACGGACAACAATCAGGCCAAAGATGTTTGTATCAAGCATTAATCGTCTCACGCCGAATCCCCCGCTTTACCGACAACATCCGAATCATAATTATTAAAAAACACTATAACACTCAGTATCAGCGCAATAAGTACAACAACACCAATTTTTTCTAATCTCACGCTATCACCACAAAACCTTTAAATACTTGGATTTTATAAATACTCCCATGGCAAAGAAAGACATTAAAAAAGTGCTGCAGGACATAGATGAGCATATGAAAGACCCTGAATACGTTCGTGCGGCATACGAGTTTATACTCGAACATACTACGTAATCTCTTTTTTAAATTGTTCATAGCTTATAAACCTCGGCAGCCTAATTTTTTTGATATCATTAACTATTTTGTAGACCGCCACTACTGGAGCTCCTGCCATGCTTTTGGTATCATTAGAAATGAGTACATCGAGATTTTTCAATGATGCACAAGCAACAATCAAGAAATCACTCAACATTTTGTCAGGATTTATTCCCATATCTGAAGATGCTTTAGAGTAACTTGACGCGAGCTCGTGAACAGATATATCAACTGCATAATTCTTTTTTACAATTTGATCATAAAGACGCAGAAGATCCATTCGTAGATTACCCTGATATCCGCCTCGCCGAGTATCCCTAAGTTCATTCCGAATAACTTCACATCCATAGAACAAAACATCGTGCCGTTCTTTCAGCCGAGCAACAACAATATCTTTATCTCTATCTACAAGAATTAGTCCATAAACATTTGCATCCATCAACATTCTCCTCATGCAACCGAATCCCCCGCTTTACCGACAACATCCGAATCATAATTCCTAACAAAGATTATAACACTCAGTATCAGCGCAATAAGTACAACAACACCTATTTTTTCTATTCTCACGCTATCACCACGAAATCTTTAAATAGCTCAGTGCTTTTAAACCACTCCATGACCGACAAAGATAAGAAATTTATAGAACTCGTGAAAAAGCTTCGTTCACTGCCTAAAGGCAAGTTCGAGGGAATGACAGCAGTAGAGATTGTACATTTCATAAGGAAGGCTCCTCAATAGTCAAATTATAATTCTGGCGTACATAAGACTTCAGTTGTACATTGAGAAAGTCTGAATCTAGGGTGATAAACTTCTGAGCTTTAGCAGTTATAGCCGAAGCAAGCACAAAAGCATCCATTGACTCCAATCGATTATCAACCTCCTCAAGTTCTCTGACTGCTTTGAATGTCCGCGCTTCAGGAGTATAAATTCCTATGTTGTACCATTGAAAAAGATGCCGCAGGTATTCAAAGCCAATAGACATTCTTTGAGGAGGGCTTTCTTTCAGAACTTTAACAACTTCACCAAAAACAACGGATGAGAAAACGACATAGAATTTTCTTTTCATTCCAGAAAGCTGCCAGAGCTTAGGTAAAACAGCGTTGTCAAACTGTTCAAACATGTCAGCCAAGATAACAGAAGTATCGATGTGATAGACAGGCAAGTTCATTCCAAATCCCCCGCTCCAGCATCATAATTATTAAAAAAGATTATAACACTCAGTATCAGCGCAACAAGCACAACAATCCCCGTCTTTTCAATGAATTTCACGCTATCACCACGAAATCTTTAAATAGCTGGTAATTATAAAGCCTTCTATGAAAGACAAAACAGACGTCTGGCAAAAAATAAAAGAGTGGCAAAAAGACCCCGAGTTTATTCGTGCTGCTTATGAGTTTATTAGGTATCATACGTCACCTCGAAGCAAAAGCTTCTTAAAATCGTCATAATTTATGAATTTTGGCATTCTAAGGTTGAGTGTGTCATTCACAAGCTTGTAGGCTGCTATTGCAAAGTTATTAAACATGCTGGCATTGTCATTACTAGCAACTACCTCTAAATCATGAATTGAGGCTAATGCAATAATAGTAAAATCATTCAGCATTTCCTCACGTGAAGCAAAGCCACCCATCTGTCGATAAGCATTATGATACTTTAACGCCACCTCTTCTACATTTTTATCAAGGCTTAAATTATGATTCTTGACAAGCTCATCATAGAGCGTGAGCATAAAAATTCTCAAATTGCTCCCAGAAACGTTTTTCTTTGACTTTGCTGTCGCCCGCAATTCTTTCCTTACAATACTGCTGCCATAGAAACACACTGATTTTAGATGTAAATATTTTTCTCTCAAAGCATCCACTTCCACATCCACCGCTAATTGCCCATAAATATTCGTATCCAACAAAATCCGTCTCCCACCAGCTCCCCCGCATTCTCAACTATCTCACAGCCCCACCGTCTCACAGTAATCTTTGCTGGTCTTGGTATCAATTTGTTGAACAGTACTAATGATTGAATTGACGAAATCAGTGAGGAACACAATATATGCTACATATTCGCATACGCCTTCTGCGCTAGCGGATTCACCACACCACGCCGCCTGGCAAGAATAAATCGCAGCAGCACGTAATATCCCAATCGGATCAGTCAACAGGCTCTTCAGCAGCCCAAGGAGATTGTCAATTGCGTTGATAAATGGCACCAGCTGGAACAATTCCCCGGTGAAATACTTGCAAAGCTGATAATCTTTCAACTCACGACATGCTTCAATCGTCGCAACGCCGCCTTTCACTTCATTTTCAAGACAGGATGCATATCTGCATTGGATCTGACGGTATTTCTCAATGTTATAGATGATGCCCGGCAAACAGATGCCAGCAACAGACAGCCACACATTATCATACAGGCTGTTTGCTTTTGCAAAATTCGCAACACCTTCTCCGAAAGCAGATGGTTTGCCAGAAGCATCCTGAGCAGCAGCCCAGTTAAATCCCGTTCCACCGAGGAACCAATTGTTATATCCATCAAGCACTCTTTTTTGGTGAGCACGCAAATTTATTATTGTCTTACTGAGAGTACCCGTTTCAACCTGACCATCTTTGCTCTGCCCCGTGCACGTCACAAGTGCACAAATAGTTTGCAGTGTCTCGATGCCAAATGCAGCACTGCCGCCAACCGCGCCTTTTGCTTCGCAAAGTCCAACACCTACAGCAAACGTAAGTGGTGTTCTTTGAAGAGCTTCAGCAGGCGGATTGAGTGCCTGTACAGCATTGAGAAGAGTATCCACCAGCGATATAATATTACAAATAATTTTCGCCCATTCCAAAATCTCATTCAGCGTCCCAATTATTTTCAGCAGCCCAACTGACGCATCCTCTTTTGCATCATCAATTTCTTCTTCAATCGTGCTCAAATCATTGTCAAATTCCGTCAAAAAGAATTTCACCGGAAATTTCACTTCTTCTTCTTCAGCTTGCTGCACCACAACATTGCCGCGCCGTGATTGTAATGTAAGCGCACAAGTTACTTCAATCTCCGCAACTTCGCTCCCTTCTTCAAGCGGATCAAACGGCTCAAATTCAACAACAATAGTAGGCTTTCCTTCTGGCCTGAAATCATTGATCATGAACGACCGCAGCACATGGTCGCCTATACAGGTTGCACGCGCATCAACCAGCGTGACATCACCGACTAAGCCGACGGACGCAAACACACGTTGAGGTATAAGTTTTGTCACCGACGCATCGAGCGATTCAGGCAGCAATGTCACTGCACCGCGCACTGACCAAAAATTAGGATCAACAAGATCATCATCCGTGCCAAAGACTGTAACTTGCAATGCAGGAATTGTGTTCTCTGCATTCTTCGCCTGATTCCCTGCGCCATCAAACACCAGCAGCGGCACAGTAACCGTGCGACCATCAAACGAATCAATAGGCGCAGTCGTCACGCTGCAAATAAGCGTCGTCGCATCTTTCACCACACATTCAGCATCTTGTGTCTTTGTATCTGCAATAATTTGCGACGTATCGATCGCAGCACGCACGCCGTGCGCCTCAACAACTTCAAAGCTGATCAGCAGTTCATCCCTGCTTTGAATAAAACTTCGTGCGCCGCCTTGCACAACTGCGCGAACATTGCTTACCACAGGCGCAACATCATCACGCTGCACAATGCTTGCCTGTCCTAGTGTTGCTGGATTTCCCACGATATCAGTAACCTCAGTCAATGTCACTGTCGCAGTCCGATCAGCACTAGCACGTTCTGCACCAATGCTTTCCCAGCGACAAGTCCAAGTGCTGCCTGATTTTGTACATTCATCAGCTGCAACCGAACCTTCACGTGCAGTAATTTCATGAAAATCCGCAAGCACATCTTCAGCGTCAATACCACTTTCCGCTTCAGTAAATACGGCAACAAACACATTATCACTGCGCTTGACAAAATTAATTCCTGCTTCTGGATGCTCGACACCAAAACGCTGCAGCACTGGCTTCACGGTATCAAGAGAAAACTGTTTTGTCAGCTGCTTCGTTACAGTATTATGACCATCACTTGCTTCAACCGCCGCAGTAAAAGTTCCACCGAAATCAATCTCAATATCATTCCACGTGCAAGTAAAAACCGTCTTGCTCCCCTCGCTGCCCGTACCAACGCAAACGCCATCAAATGAAGTGCCGCCGACTTTCAGCACAGCCTCAACATCATTGCCGTCTTCAACAAGCTCAACAGACACTTTTGTCCGTGCTTTTCCAGGTGCAACAAAACTGCCGCCAGCGCCGACAGCAAGCGTATCCGCCATAACAACAGGTGCAACACCATCAAATGCGAATGCAACGATTGCTTTCCCTTCATGCCCTAGCCTATCGACAGCAACAACTTCAATCCGCTGTGTCCCGGTGCTTGACACAGATATCGGTACAACCTCAACATCTGAAACCTCACGAATTGTTCCCGTTCCGCACGCACCATCAGAAATATCAGTTAGATCAGTTCCTTCAATAGTTTTCACAACAGTTGTGCCATGTTTAAAAACAATCTTTTGTAATCCAACACACGCACTGGGCTGATCGCGCACCGTATAAGTGATCGTTGCCCCTCGCCCTTCCTGCACCGCGCGCACAGTCACAACAGGCTCACTGCCATCCAGCGTTACTTTAGTCTCTTCTGTATCAACAACTTGACCGCCCTGCTTTCGCAGCTCAAGCCGAACAGTGCGCGCACCTTCACCGGAAAAACCTTCAGGCTGACTAAGCTCATACGTACATACTTGTCCTAAACCTTGTTGATTTTCACATTTGCCAAACGGAACTCCATTCACACGAACATTTTCCCGAGTCACCTGCTCGCCTGCATCGAGCTGTGCCAACACTTGTAATGTCCATGTATCACCTGCAGCATCGACAAATCCACCGACGGTATCCGTTCCCGAATTACGCTGTACTTGCAATGATGCCGCAAGCGCCTGAGCAGAATAAACCGGCATGCTTAACACTAATGCAATCATCCACAATGCACACATCCGAAGGACATGAGTTTTCGATACCATCAGCTGAACCTCGGTGTTAATCGTTCTTGATAGGTTTCTGAATATTCTTCAGTTTTTCCCAGCTGTTCTAAATCAGCAATCACGCGCTGCCGCAATGGCACATTCAGCAGTGCAGGCGACACCGCATAGAGCGTCATTTCTTCCGCGCCGTACAGCTGCGCCCCATCGATTGAAAGCACATGCTCAGCATCTAAAAACAAACCGCCCAACGGCAGTTGATCCATCCGTACTTCTGGAATAATGTAACATTCTTCATTAACCTCGATGCCGATAATATCAGCGCCTTCACATTGCCGTTTTGCAGGAATCACATACTCCTGATCAGCAATAATCTGCATTCGCACAACATAATTGCCCGCAGGTATCCGAATAAGCGGCTTTTCACGGCCGACGACAAATGTAGAAAACTGAAAGGGATCGTCACGCGCACTTACACGTTCCAGCTGCACAATCGCCTGTTCTGTTGGAGCAAGTGGCACAGCCACATTCTGAAACACCCATCCATCGCCTGTTGGCTCTTGCAATGGGTCACTGCCATAAAACGCAGTAATGCATCCTTCGCTGCCACATTTGATGAGCTTTTTCTTTTTCACTTCAAGTGAAACTTCATGCAACGGCTGAACAACAACATCAACTGACTGTGCAACACCAGTTTCCGTCGTGACAGGAACACTGAGACCTAAGTGATCAGGATGTGAAACATGAACAACGCCGCCAAATGCAACAGGAAACGCTGCAGCCAAACGTCCAGCAGCATCAGTTACCCCAATGCCACAACTCTCATCCCCGATAACAAATGTAACTTGAGCACCAGCAACAGGATTCTCAAGCACGTCACGAACAACAACCATAACATCGCCGCTATGCCGCTGTTCAGCATCGCACAGTAAGCTTCCTCGTCTTGCAAGAATCGGCGCAGGCAGCACTTGATCCTGTACTACAGGCCGATTATTGCGGATGTTTGCTTCAAGCGCGAAATTAAAGAAATATCCTCGGCCATTAAACGCTTTTGGGTCATACAGCGATACCCACACAGGATAACTGATGTCATAAACAGTCTTGAAGTTCTGCATGCCAAATGGTACGCCAAACGCGCTTAAAAACACGCTTTGCGGTTGAATGACACCACCATGTGCATTTGCATCAAAATAAGGCTCCCACGAATCTAAATAGGAAAAGCGAACATCAACATCTTCAGCGCCAGTAAGTGGCAAAATCATGTTTGTATAGACGCGCTGCTTCGTTTCACGATACTTTGCATCTTCAGGAAATTGATACATGAAAAAGTTGCGTGCACCTTGAAATTGCAGCAGCGGAATATAGCTGGTCAATAGCTGCTTCATGCTCTTCCGAACGTCTTGTTCTTTCCAAAGCACAGTGTTTGCCAGCTTGAATGTTGTATCCGTCATCGGCGGCAATGCATCTTCACGCGGCGAGCTAAACAACGTCATCAAGCTGAGTGTATGCTCTTCTAAAAAGGAACTCTGTTGCTGAGCGTCATAAATCTGTGATGCCACCTCAAACAGATGTACCAAGCCAAACTCAACCTCAGTATAAAAATGTCTCATCTCAGCTGCCCGCCCATCCCGCGTCACCGTCAGGGGCAGCTCAACTTGAAACTGCACGCGCTCAGGAGTAATAGAAACAACCGCCTCAGCAGCATCTTGCTGCACAGTAAATTGGTCCGCAAATGAGCGATAGCCGTCCAAGCAAAAAGATATCTCTTCGCCCATCCATCGTCCAAGCTCTTGCTCCATCGTCTCGACAGTCGGCTTATACGTCGACAATTGCACTACATTTGCGCGATTTGCTGCGCTGTTATAAACCCAATAGGGCAGCCGCACATCAGATTCTGCAAATGCAACACCATCGCTGTCCGTCGGCTCAGCTGCATCAAAACGTAATCCATGCCATTCTGCAGGCCGCACATAGCCACCCTGCTGACCTAATCGCACAAGACCGCGCTCTGCAACAATTGCGACACAATCTTGGGTAAAGCGCTGAATAGGCTCAAATTCAAGAGGCACATCTTCAGCAATTTGCCGTGCTTCTTCTGCGCCGATCTCAACAACACCGCGTTGAATAACAAAGAACAGCACAACGACAGCAAGAATAAGAATGCCTACAATAATGAAAGCAGTAATTTGTCCTCTGTGCATAGTCCCTCTTTTGAGCTTAATAATAATGAAAGAACAAACGAATGAGGTTTAAAAATGTTTTCATATGGTAGACCTCTGCCTCGAGTTATTAGGAAGATACAGAGTAAGAAAGATATAGCCCTACCTCACCCTCGCTCCATTCTCCACACCGCGCACAACAATATCTTCATTTGATGTGTGCAAGTGAGCATTGTTCCAGGCAACCTTGCCATCAATCACCCGCAGTCCAAGCGCAGCAAACGCTTCAATATCCACCTGCTTCCTGCCTGACATGAAACCATGCATCAGCACCTGCTCGCCCGGAGTTGTTTTTTGAGCTTCAAGCACGACAACATGCTCTGCATCATCTGCTGCAAGTATCATGCCTT
Organism: Candidatus Nanoarchaeia archaeon; assembly: GCA_035289325.1. Taxonomy (GTDB): domain Archaea; phylum Nanobdellota; class Nanobdellia; order Woesearchaeales; family JAGLXL01; genus DATDXM01. Next base: position 13,044 of record DATDXM010000052.1, on the reverse strand, counting down.
GGCTTGCGACGCCTCGGATCTTTGCGGGCTTCAGATTTGTGCATACAACCGCATGTTTTCCAACAAGCTGCTCAGGAGTATAATGTTGTTTCAGCCCGGCAACAAGCTGTCGTTTCTCACTGCCTAAATCGACCTGCACGACATACAATTGAGTCGCATCAGGATGGTTTTCAACAGTCATAATTTTTCCGACACGCAGGTCCAGCGGAAATTCCGGCTGCTTTGTTTTTTTCTCGATTCGCTGCAGCAGGATACGCGCATTTTTCACTGCAACGCTCGACACAAACCGAATGTCGCCCCACCGCAAGTGGCGCTCATCCAACTGCTGCTGGATCTGCTCCGCAAAGACCGGGAGAATAGGCGACAGCACTATAGACAGCACGCGCACCATGTTTGCTGCAATGCCCACCGCATTCTTGCTTGCTTCTTTGTTTTTCCACGGCTCTGCGCCTTGAAAAAACGCATTGCCCATGTCTGAAAATGAAAGAATCTCAGAAACCGCTTGCCGAATATCGAGATGCTCATAACATTCAGCAATTCGTTCAGCGCGAAGCGCAATTTCTTTAAAGATACCATCATCTTTAATTTCATTAATCTCCCCGTCATAGTTCTTCTCGATAAATGACAGCACACGATAGCAGAGATTTGCAACGTTGCCGACAAGAACATTATTTGTCGCATACTCAAAATCTTCAAAATCAAGATTGATATCCGTAAGTTTCATACTCAGATGCTGTGCATAATAAAACCGTAAAAACTCTGGATTATAAAGCTTCAAAAAGTCTCGTGCAGTAAAAAATGTTCCTCTGCTTTTGCTCATCTTTTGGCCATTGACGGTTAAAAAGCCGTGCACGACGATACGCTCCGGCGGTGCAAAGCCCGCACCCATCAGCATTGCAGGCCAAAAAAGGAAATGAAAGTAAATGATGTCTTTTCCGATGAAATGAACAACCTCGCTTCCTGCTGTTTGTCCATGTTTCCAATACTGCTCCCACGCATCGGTGAAATGTTTTGTCGTTGCAATATAGCCAATCGGCGCGTCCAGCCAGACATAGAAATACTTGTTCTCCTCACCAGGAATCTTAAATCCAAAATACGGACCATCACGCGAGATGCACCAATCTTCCAATCCTTTATCCAGCCAGCCCGTGATATGATTGACAATTTCCTGCTGAAGATTTTTGTTGCCGAGCCAGTCGCGCAGCTGCTTTTCAAATGTTCGCAGCTTGAAAAAATAATGGTCACGCTCTTTCTGTAACGGCACCGTTCCGCAAAGGCTGCAATGCGGATCAAGCAGATCTATTCCTTTTAACGCAACCCCACAGCTCTCACAGATATCGCCATATTGGTCTTTTGTCGTGCAGTGCGGACAGGTGCCGCGAACATAACGATCAGGCAGTGCACGTGCGCACGTCGGACAATAGATAACATTGATTTTTTTCGTGTAGATATGCCCATTTTTCTTCAGCGTCAAAAAGAAATGTTCGCTCAGCTCCTTATTCTCATCTGAATGTGTCGTATAATAATCATCAAACTGAATGTGATATTTTTCAAAATCATCTTTGTGTTCTTTGTTGAATTTCTGCACCATTGCTTCCGGTGCCACACCAAGCTTCGCTGCATTGACTTCGATCGGCGTCCCATGCGTGTCTGAAGCACAGAGATAGATGACGTCTTTGCCTGTCATTCGCAAAAAGCGCGTGATGATGTCTGCCTGTATATATTCAACGAGATGACCGATGTGAATTGAGCCGTTTGCATACGGCAGTGCTGCGGTGATGAGGATTTTCTTTTTCTCCACAAGATGGGATGGCTTTTGCTCCATGAGCGGATGGATTTTTCCTGCCCTTTTTAAGGTTGTGGCATTAAATATAAAAACAAGGTGCAAATTACGAAAAATGACAGAAAGATGGGCGACAAAAATAATCCAGACGAGTTATCAGTCACAGCAGTTCCGCTGAAAACGCTGACAGATACATCGTACATAGGCATGCAGCTCACAGGAACAAGACAAAGACAGGTGCTTACATATTTTAATGAAATTCTCACGGCAGTCGATAATGCAGGCGGCGTTTTTGGAAACCGTGCCAGGACAGACACAATAATCGGCGCTGAGCCTGACATGCGAGAGCCAGGCGTAAGAAAAGGGACATTGCAATGGGTATTTGATTATGGACCAGCAAAAGTTACATACGTTATCAGTGACGCTCGAAATGGAGCGGCAAGCGGGCTGCCGCGTTTTGACGGCCCGATTAAAGCAGATATTTATGTCGAAGCGCCACAGCTACAGATTGAAGCAGCACATCGATTTATTTCTGCGCTTCTTGCACGATCACCGGAAGGAAGGAGTGGAGTTATTCTTGAAGAGCACGATCGGCATTTGATTGAGATGACTGGAGATGGGCTAAGTATTATCTATCGAAGAGGCGGAGATCTAAAGAGGGGAGTAGAAGCGCTCCAAACATTAGAATTGAAAGTTGCAGGCGCTGCAAAGTTAGAATCCAACGGATACAGAGCAATTCCACTGCATTAAATCCCACTAATTTTCTTCGCCATCACAAAATCATTCTCCGTTAGTCTTTTTACCGCATGCGTCCACAACGTCAGCGTAACCTTATTCCATTGAACAAGAATGTCTGGATGATGCCCTTCTTTTTCTGCAAGCACAGCAACAGCATTCACAAAACGCAGAGCTTCAGCAAAATCCTTAAACCGAAACATCTGCTGCAGTTTGCCATCCGAAAGTGTCCACGGCGGAACTTCAGCAAGAAACAAATCGATCTGCTTTTTCGCCAGCGGCGCAACGCCGCCTTCACAGGGAACGCAATGCTTTTTCATAAGTTAATAAAAGAGATTCCGAAATATAAACTCATCGGCGAAAAGCATATAAATAGTAAGATATACTTGTATATACTATGAATAAGCTTATACGAAATGTCGAAGGATGGGATGAATTTCGAGCAGAGGCTGCGCGCCACAGGCTTCCGTTAGGCAAATTTCTTGCACATCTTGTACACAAGCACGCAACAGATGATGTACGAGAACAGAGAAAGATTCTGCTTTCAGGAAAGAAGCGAATAAGTGATGAGGATGCAGAAGCAGTAAAGCGCTCTATTGAAGCGTTTGAAAAAGAGTTTGACTTTGAATGATCATAGACACCAGTGCACTCATTGCACTTGAAAAAGGGAGCGAGAGATTAATCGAGCACATTAAGAAAAATTATCCGGATGAAAAGATAGCGTTAACGAGTGCAATATATGCAGAGTTTATTTTTGGCTTCATTAACCGAAATAAAACAATACCATCACACCTGTCTTTATATGATGTAATCGCATTTGATAGAGAGAGTGCAATGATTTTTGCTCAGCTGAGGAAAAAAATAGAAAAGATAGGCAAACCCATACCTATTTTTGATTTAATGACTGCAAGCTGCGCATTGAGAAACAACCAAACTATTGTAACATATGACAGGCATTTCACTCAGATTAAGGATCTCAAAGTTGATTTCATTTCATCTTCTTCGTGACATACAGCTTATGAGAGCATTTGGAACAAGAGAACTGCAGCGCATCAACTGTAACTTGCTTCTGCTTTTCATCATCAAACATCTTCATTTTCTTGCGCTTGAACGGCAATTGAAGTTCACCAGCATGAGAGCATTGAGAGCAGGTATACGCAATGCTTGCAGTCAGCGTATCTTCATACTCTTTTCCGACAGTATATCCACAAGCAGGACAAACAAATTCTTTCGCGCGGATTTTTATCTTGCCATTCTCACCGCGCGGCTTGCCCATTAATCCTTTGCCGCATTTGGTGCAGTTCTCACGAAACACCCAGCAGCGCACGCTTCCGTTATCACCGAGAAGACGGTTTGTCATATAGACACATTCATCCATGCTTTTCGGCTCGCGTATTGCCATTGGGAAAAACAAAACGAACTGTTTTATTAAGGTTGCGAGCGCAGCAAAAGATGGAGAACACTACCAATAAAATCAACTTCTGCTAGACTAACTAAAATAAGCAAAATACTACCAATTTGGGTTAACTTTTAAGCTTAAATGGTTAGTTTTAAAGTAGAATATAGATAAATTTATAAATATTACTAGACTAACTACTTTTGTGAAATACATCAAAAAGAAGATAATAAGGGGGCAGGAATATTACTACTTTGAGTACTATCTTGGGCTTAAAGAGCAAAAAACATATACAAAATATTTAGGAAAAGAACTTCCCAGCAATTTGCGAGAGCAGATGCAGCACTTTTTTGAAGCGATTGCATCTTTAACAGCGCACAATCTCAATGGGAGCAGTTACTTTCTCAATGAGTATGCGGAAGCCATTGAAAAAGCAAAATTCAAATACATTATGCTTAACCATGAGCTCTTCGAAAAAGAGAAGCACCTTTTCAAAACGCTATTTTACATACTTTTTGTTTTAAATTCAAACAGGTCAGAAGGTTCTGAAGTGACACGAGAAGACATTGAAAAAATAATGACGAGTAAAATAAAGCCAAAAACAACCATAGATAAAGAGATAGTGAATTCTGTTGCCGCAATCAATTTTGCATTTTCTGGGGAGATGAAATGGAATATAAAGAGCATAAAACACATTCACCATACGCTTTTCTGGGATTTGCATCCTGTAATCGCAGGAAAATTCAAGAAAGTGAACAATATTGTAGGCAATTCTACAACATCATGGAAAGAAGTTCCTCAAGAAATGAAAAAATTATTGAAGTGGTTTCACAATAATAAAAAGACAATGTACCCTGCCCAACTGGCATTGGAGTTTCACTGGCGCTTTGAAGCAATTCATCCTTTTCAGGATGGAAATGGAAGAGTAGGAAGGATTCTTCTGAATTCGTTTCTAGTACAGCAAGGATATGCACCGGTAATTTATTTCACGGAAAACCACACCGCATATTGCCATGCGATTTCAAAAGCAGTTTCAGGCCGCACACAACAGTTAGCACAGCATTATACTTTGAGTATTAGAAAAACAGAGAAAGCAATCGAGCAGTATGGGAAAACAGGGATTATCCAAGGCGGATCTCCTAAAATAGGAAAGTGGGAAATTCAAAATGGAAAGATTCGCATTAAGTAGGCTGCCACCATTCATTTCATTTTGCTTTCACTGCCATCTTATCAATCGTTCGTGCAGTTGATTCAATCACACGGAGAACATCATCATCTCCAATGTGAAAGAACTTGACAACAAAAAAGCAACTGGTAATAGTAGGCGCAACCCATTTATAATGTTGAGACAGCAATGCAAGCTCATTCGGCAATACGAGCACAAGAAGGTTAATTTTGGCTATTGCCACATCAACCTGTGCAGTGAGCGCTGCAATAGTCTGCGAATCGCCAATCACTGCTGCATGAAATTTTCTCAGCGACGCAGGGACAGTAACCTCAATAGTTATGCCGTGCAGTCACAAGTTCAGCAAACAGAAACACTGACATCCGATTATATTTATACCTGAGAAAACTTGCTTTCTCAACCCATGCTAACCAGCGGTCGGACATATCTTACCAATCAAAGTACCATCGAGATTCGCGCCGCATCTTTTCCAGTGATGCATACAGTTTATGCAGCTTCGCAAGATGCACATAATGTTTTGCGATAATCTTCACGCGGATTGCATTGATGTCAGCATCCTGTGTATAATACTCATAGCGCAATAACAGTTGATCATACAGCTCAATCTGCTTGCGCAGGTTATCAAGCTTTGCTTCTTCATCAGACAGCACTTTTTTCTCGCTGCGCAGTTTCTTCAGCTCGGTAAATCGCTGCAGCAGCTCACGAACATCATAATGCACATCTTTCAGATAACTCATGACTGCATCGATATCATCATCAGTCGACGCATGAACCATTTTTGATTTCCATCCTAACTTTTCTAATAGTGTGCTGATTATGGCCATCCGAGCCACCCCTTTCGCTTGAAATAGAAATGGAATGCTAAAACAGACAGCGCCATTAACACAAGCGAAAACACATAGCCATACTTCCATGCAATCTCTGGCATAAACTGAAAGTTCATTCCATAAATGCTTGCGATGAGTACAGGAACCATGACATACGCAGACAGAATGGTGAGTGTCTTCACAACCTTATTGAGATTGTTATTGACAGAGCCAATATACATTTCCATCACTGTCGTGAGAATATCACGATGTGTGCTTGCAAGATCGAGCAGCTGTGCAACATCATTGTACAGATCATGAAAACGGACAAGCTCGTCTGCTTTTAATGCACGGCTTTTCTCAAGCGATGCAATCACGTCTCTATTTGCAAACAATGCTTTCTGCATGTGGATGAGGCGGCGTTTCAACACAAACAATTTCTGTGTGGCGAGCCGAGAAGGCTCTTTCATGACTTGTGTTTCAACAGTGTCCATTTCCTGCTCAATCTGTTCCATCGTGCGAAAAAATCCACTGGTAACTGCGTCCATCACATGATACAGAAACAGCCCGGTGCTCTGTAATAGCTCAGATTTTTCAGCTCGTGACGCTTCACGCATGCCTTCAATGCCTTTCACAGGCCTTTCATGAATGGTGACAACAAAATTCTTGAACATGAAGATGCTAAAGACAACAGTATGTGCATGAGATGTGTCTTTATTGATACCACGTACAACGAGAAGCAGATATGAGCCAAAATTCACAACACGTGGACGTTTGTTCGGGTTAACACAATCACGCAATTGTGCAAGAGGTATGCCGGTTGCCTTTGAAAGCTCAGCAAGCTCATCACGTGTCGGCTGCTCGCAATCGATCCAGCTCAGCCGTGCAGGCTTCCATTTTGACAGCGGAACCTTTACCTCTTTTTCCCATACGGCAATCATGAGGATGAGCTAAATAATGAAGTGTTATAAAACTTTCGTGGTCATAAAATACATACACGAACACAAAAAGATTTAAACCAACTCCAGTTCCACCACCACATGAAACAAGCAATCCTCATCCGTGCAGACTTGAAATTGCCAAAAGGCAAAGCATGCGCGCAGGCAGCACATGCGTCAGTCGACGCCACACTTAAGTCAGACAAGAAGCGCGTCGAACAATGGAAAAAAGGGGGCATGGCAAAAATCGTGCTCAAAGTCGCGGATGAAAAGGAGCTTACACATTTCTTCCAGCTCGCAAAGGAAAAGGGCATGATTGCATCATTAATTTCTGACGCAGGAAAAACGGTTGTCGAGCCAGGCACAAAAACAGCAGTGGCTATTGGTCCGGACGAGAACGATGCGGTTGATACGCTGACGAAGCAGCTGAAGTTGTATTAGGGGAGTAACATCGCTTGTACAGGATACAGCGGTCGATTACTTTCTGATCGTAAATGTTGACTATCCGAAACATGGTAAGCATGAAGTCGATTTGATGGAATCATAAGCCGCGCACTCAGCACAACATCGCCAAATTTCCAGAACTCGATTTCATGAACCTCGTACTCACTTTCAGTCCAGAATGAAGCTCTCAACATTCCCTCTTGCTTCGCTGCTTGAATGCAATGAGCTCGTGAATAGCCAGAATCTTCGACGGGGAAATGTGTCCAGAGTGGCTCATCTGTTTGCCGTGGCTTATCAATGTGGCTTTTATGACGAACAGAAAATTCTTCGATGCCGAGTGTCTCTGCTGCTGTATCATATGCTTCTTCAAATGATGAATAAACGAGAGGAATCTCAATAAGTGCATAATCTTTATCTTCAGCATAATGCCCCGCAGACCAAGGTCGTCGATGAGACCAGCTTCGGTTGAGAAAAGCCCATCTCGGAGTAGATGAGAGTACTATTTTTCGAGTATCGACCGATTCAACAAGTTCATCTACAGACATTGTTCATCAAATCCACTCAAAAAAATATATAATTTATAAAGTTATGGATATGTGAACCTACTTCGTTATCCCGAAACTATTTCCCTACGACAGCTTTGCTGAGAAATGAGCTTGACAACACACGCCACACAGAAAGGTATTTAAGCAAATGCAGATGAATTCAAAGTCACGGGCTCATAGCTCAGCCTGGTGCCTGTTGCGTAAGCAACTCGCAGGCAATCAGAGCGACTGGCTCTTAACCAGTAGGCCGAGGGTTCGAATGAACAGCACGAAAATCCCTCTGGGCCCGTATTCACTCTTCAAACCGTCTTCTCACCAATTAAAAAAAGCAGCTTCTTGCCATTCACAAGCTCTTCGTAGGATTGAACACGAAAGCCTGCGCTTTTCATCAGCATCCGCATCTCAGCTTCACCAAGCGCATTCTTATAATGGATGCGATGCAGACCAAGCACTGAAGCAGACTGCACGATGACAGCATGCCCGCCGAGCCTCAGTACACGATGCACATTGCACAACAGCTGCGGAACATCTTCGACATAATGAACAACAAACACCATAGTCACGCTGTCAAAGGATTCATCATCGAATGGCAGCTTTTTATTCAAGTCCGCAATAACTTTATTTTGTGCAGGATTGATATGCAGCATCTCTTCTGAGAAGTCAACAGCGGTTGAATTTGGCACATAACAGACAGTTCCTGAACCAAGGTCAAGATTGTTTCCCTGAAGGAAAGAAAGTTCGCCGCGGATAAAGTCCCGCACTTCTTTTTCTATTCGGCCGTTCCAGCACAATGCTTCAGCATCCCAGAATTGCTTTCTATCGAGAGGCCAGCTGCTGTACGCTGGTAGCTTATGTGCAATCATAGCAGTCTTCTGTACAAGATGCTTCAGTTGTGCATCATCAGCAATATAATTAAAATCGAGCAACGTCGTAATAAAGTCTGTTTCAGCTCGCTCTTGGAGAATATCAACCTCTTTCATGCTGCAAATAAACTAATCCGAGTATAAATATCTTATGAAAAAGAGGGCTCTGTAGAAAGTCGTGCACTGCCTAAAAAATGCGAAAGAGGCGTTACAAGCGTTCTGATTAAGCGGAACAGTTTTTCTTCAAGAATACGAGAAATTGTGGATGTAGATCTGACAGTCAAAAAACTGCCGACTGAGCTGGCAGTGCCGCAAAGCGAGACTTTCTACAGAGCCGAAAAAGAGTGGACCCGCCCAGATTCGAACTGGGGACCTTCTCGATTTTGAGTCATCTCGTCAACGAGATGTCATAACCGCTAGACCACGGGTCCATTTACTCTGGCACCCTTCATTTCCATCTATCCATAAGCGGAGTAAATGGACACGCAGGGTCCGTTCACAGGTTTGATTATCAGCGCTTTAAAAACCTTTTGCAGTCACACATCATAAAACAACATTTATAAAACCCATGAACTTACAAACACCCGATAGACCATGTCAGAGTACAGCAAATATGTTATTCCAGCAGTGATAGTGCTCGCAGTACTTACATCCTTCTTCATTATCAAGCCGTTCCTCATTTCGCTCATCACCGGCGCAATCATCGCCTACACGTTTAACCCGCTCTACAAGCTCGTGAACCGCCGCATTACATCAAAATCAGTCGCAGCATTTCTTGTATCCGTGTTCATTCTTGCATTAGTCACAATTCCTGCAATAGTCATCGTCAACACAATCTCCCGCGAAGCATACGTTTTATACGTCCAAGGGAAAGAGCTGCTGCTGAGCGGCAACCTGCGCACATTGTGCAGGACAGAGCTGTGTTACTCATTAGAAAATTGGTTTAATATTGATCAGGTGCAGCGCTCGATCCAGCAGTCGCTTGAAGTGGGCACAGAATACCTGCGCAAGCAAGCAACAGGCTTTTTTCTCACGCTGCCGCGGAGAACACTTGAGATTTTCATTGTTATCGTTGCAACATTCTATCTGATGCGTGATGGCGACAAAGTAAGGGAAGCAGTCAAAAAACTCCTGTCAACAAACCATGCACGCCAAAAGTTCATATTTCAGCGATTCAACAGTGTCATGCACGGTGTCGTCTATGGCTCATTGCTCGTTGCATTTGTGCAGGGCGTTGCAGGAACAATTGGGTTTGCGATCTTTGGCGTTTCTTCCCCATTGACATGGGGCGTCGTGATGTTTTTCCTCGCGCTGATTCCATACATCGGCACTGGGCTCATCTGGGTGCCCGCCTCACTTCTCCTCATCATCAATGGCCTTGCAATAGGTCCAAGCATTCTCGTCTGGAAAGGAGTTGGATTATTTTTATACGGTGCATTGTTCATATCAACGATAGACAACCTGATCAAGCCGTACGTGATTGGCGATAGAATCCGCATTCATCCGCTGCTCGTGATGATTGGCATATTTGGTGGGCTTGCCTTGATGGGCATCCCCGGCATCATTGTTGGTCCTGTGGTGCTTGCAATGTCGTTGACGCTACTGAATTTGTATGTTGATCATGAGAAGGGATAGAGTTAAAGACACATAGTCGTGATAGAATAAGTGAACTCACCCAAACCCATCAAACTCATATTCTCGTGCAAGATCAGTCTGCGGCTCACAGTGCCGTTGCGGAATATCAATTCCGAACTTTTTCTGAATGTTGCCAAAAGTAACGTCATGCAACAAGTGCGTACTCATCCGAGGCGCAATCTGCTGAATAAACCGAGGATAGAACGGCATCCCTGGCATGCCCGACAAATGCGGCTCATGAAGCTTCTCACGTAATAAATGCGGCGCATGATCACTTTCGATCCAATCAATCGCGCCAGAACATAAATAATCCATCATTTGATCGACCATCGGCTTGATGTGCAATGGCGGGTTTGTTTTGCAGATCAACCCTTTCTTCTCCAAAGCGCTGCTGTCCAACAAACAATGGTACGGCGTGACACCACAAGTGACACTCATCTTTTTCCGATACGATTCAACAATATCAACAGCTTCAGGCACAGAAATATGCGCAACATGAACTGTTCCATTAAAATCAGCAATGCGTGCAAACGAAAGCTGGTCACGAACCGACGCAACTTCCGCTTGTGGCGGCCGCACAACACAATGTGATACAGGCTGCAGCGGATTCCATAACAGCGGCTTCATCAGCGATTCTTTCTCGCAATGCACCGCAACAACGCCCGTATAACCAAGCTCAGCGAGTGTATCATACACAAACTGTTGAGATTTCTCGTCAGTAACCCCAAGATTGCCTGTAGAATGCCCTGCAAACATCTTACAGCCGACAACTTCAGGCAATTCATCATATGCGCGAACAGCATCCACAATCTGTTCTCTATCCGCAGATAACCCCACATACAATCCATACCACACAGGGCTTTTCGTTTGCCGCGCAAGTGCAATCCTCTCCGCCGCTTGTTCAAAGCGGAATATCGGCGGATCAGTATTCGGCATATCAAAGATTGCGCTCATGCCTGCACGTTCAGCAACAGACAGCGCATGCGCAATTGTTTCTTTGTACGATTGCGTTCCATCACGGCAATGAACGTGGGGATCGATGAACATACGCTCAAGTGAATATTGCTCATATATATCGATTGCGTATAGGTTTCAGCAACAACGAGCCAAAGAAAAGCTTAAATACACAATTTCAATCACAAATAAAAAAGATGGTGTTCGAATCATTTGTTAAAGCAGGAGCTCATCCTGCATCATTGAAACTATTTTCATTAGGTTTTATAGCGCCGTTTGCATCTGCAACATTCTCGTACTTATTGTTCAATCCATGGGCAAGCATCGCGATGGTATTTCTCAGTTCATTTGTATTAATCCCCGCAATGCTCAGCATCCTCAACGACGAAGAAAAAATAGCAGAAGAAATTGACACCGAAAACAAGTTTCTCGATGAATATGGACACGTGCTTGTCGGTTTGGTCGTTATGTTTGTCGGCTTGGTTGGTGGCTACCTGCTGCTATTTATGGCATTGCCTGCTGAGATTCAACAAACGCTGTTCAGCGTGCAACAAACTGATCTTCATGCGCTTGACGGCATGCTCGTCGGTGAAGCAGCATTTCTCCAAATACTTCAAAATAACTTTCGTGTGTTAGGAATTGGAATAGTCTTATCATTATTCTTCGGCTTTGGCGCGGTTGAAATCATCGTGTGGAACAGCGCGCTGGTTGCAGCAGTAATGGGCAATTTTCTCAGCGAGTTTCTCAGCACAGACCAGCTCGCCCAGGGATTGTTTTTTAGTACAACACGATACTTAACACATGGCGTGCCTGAAATCGCGTCATATATCATTGCAGGGCTTGGTGGCAGCATTTTATCAATCGCCATCATGAAGCACACCAGTTCAGAACAAAACAATGGTGGCGGGTCGTAAAATCATCGACACAACTTGTGATCATATCAGCCGCATTGCTTATATTCTCAGCAATTATTGAAGTGTATCTGACGCCGTGGCTGTATTAGATGTGATTTGGTAAATATAATGCTGTGTTGCATAACTATTTAGTTTCTGATTAAGATATATACTTTTTTTCCAATGAATTTTTTTGAAGACATTATCATTGCCCCATTTCCAATAGGTTTTACTTGTTCTTCATAAATTTCTGTTATTTCATCTTCCATTAAAATCTTATTTTTTGTTAATTGTATTTTTCTAATAGAACCATTTATATGTTTAAACATATATAAACCTTTCGGTTATTGAGGTTTTTTATGAGAAAAATAAAAAGATGGGGCGATAGTTATGTTGACAGGCGTGATTGGTCTGTCACCAATGAGCGACTCGTTAAGCGAGGAGAATTTCTTTTAGATACATCTTTTGTATCCAACTGGAAAGAAGAGTTACATCAAATGAATACTGGAAAGTGCGGAGCACCTTATCTATTCCCAGAGTCATTGATAGAACTGCAAGCAGTTTTGCACGCAAAGAAAATTCCATATCGGATGATTGAGGGCATTAGCAGACGATTAACGGTCATGGGGCAATTGCCCCAGTATAACGATTATTCGACAGTTAATCGACGCATAAATCAGTTGGCTTGCCAACTGATTTTACCTAATAGCAATAACCTCGCGCTTTTTAGTGATGGCACCAGTTTGCAGGTTGTGGAAGGCGGCGAATATTTGCGTGAGAAATACGGTAAAAAGAATCGGCGTTGGATTCAGGTCGTAATCCTCGGCGATCCTGTAACAAAAGAGCCTGTAAGTTTTGAAGTGAAT
>DATDXM010000051.1:0-3490 GCA_035289325.1 Candidatus Nanoarchaeia archaeon | reverse complement strand
CAACAAGCAAGACATTTCTACGGAAAATGTCTTGCTCATAACCTAATTATGAGGTGCCAAAAATGAACTTGCAAACGAGCCCTGGGAGGACAAATGTTTATATAATATTGTCATTCTTCAGCTTTTATGGAACAGCCAGCAAGCTCAGTGCCATCAACTCTGCAGCGTGTCATCCATTTTTATGATACAAAGTATAAGCAGCTGATGATCATTCCTATCATTCTTTTTATCCTTGCGATGGTTCAGATAGGCGTGCAGGTTGCAACTACAGGAGATTTCATCAATAAAGGGGTGTCGCTCAAGGGCGGCAGCGTCATCACCGTGCTTCAGCCTGCTGATATCGATCAATTACAGCAATCACTTGCAGCGGCGTTTCCACAGTTTAGCATTTCTGTCCGCGGCATCACCGATGCCGGTGCGCTCATAGGAATAACGATTGAGAGTGCTGCGCAGACGAGCGAAGACATCGAAGCAATCGTTGCGCTCGTACGCTCTCAAATCTCTCTTACTGACTCAGACATCACCATTGAAATCACCGGCGCAGCGCTCGGCGAGCAATTCTTTGCACAGACGTTCCGGGCAATGATTGCTGCGTTTGTGCTCATGGGCATTGTTGTGTTTATCTATTTCCGCTCATTCATCCCCAGCGTTGCAGTGATCTTAGCAGCATTTTCTGATATCGTTGAAACTATCGCGATCTTTAACCTCCTGGGCATGTCGCTGAGCACCGCAGGTGTTGCGGCATTTCTCATGCTTATTGGTTATTCAGTTGATACCGATATACTGCTCACATCACGCGTTCTTAAAAGAACTGAGGGAACAGTGCTTGAGCGCATCATTAGCTCAATTAAAACCGGGCTGACGATGACGATGACGACCCTTACCGCTGTTATCGCTGCACTTATATTCACTAACAGTGAAGTCATCCGCCAAATAATGGTGATTCTGCTCATCGGGCTGCTGTTGGACATGATCAACACATGGATACAAAATGCAGGAATCGTACGCATGTACGCGGAGAGAAAACATGCTCGGTGATATTTTCAAAAATTGGCGGGTCATCACGCTGCTTATCTGTTTAGCACTTGCGCTTGTTGCACTCCGGCCAAGCCCATGGAATGATGGCGTTGCCATTCGATCCGTTGCTGACAATTCATCAGCGGCACTTGCGGGCATTCATTCGCCCGAGCCAAATACTGCGCCTCTCTCGTACGAGCGCATCATCGCGATTGATAACCTTAAAATCGCCTCACTCGAAGATTATAGTGATGCAATTACAGGCATTGCAGCAAATACAACCTTACGAGTGATCACTGACAAAGCATCCTATGTTCTCCGCACCAAGGAATCAGTGAAAGAGACAACACTCAATGAAACTGAGATCGTTGCTGTTGAAGAATTTGATACTGAGCTGAACAAGACCGTTGTGCGGCAGGTTACTGTTCCAAAAGTGCTTCGTGAAGTTGTCGGTGTTGAGCCGCTGGGATTCCAAGTTGCAGCAGCTGCAACATCAAATATCCGCAAAGGGCTCGATTTAGCGGGTGGCTCTCGTGTTGTATTAAAGCCCGCGGAAGAAGTCACCCTTCAAGATCTCCAGAGCATTATCGACAGCTTGGCTGAACGGTTAAATGTTTATGGATTAAGTGATGTTGCGGTGCGAGATGCGACTGACTTATCCGGTGACAAGTTCATCGTTGTCGAAATTGCAGGCGTCACTGAAGATGAAGTGCGCGATGTTGTCGCACGCCAGGGCAAATTTGAAGCGGTGATAGGCAATGATACAGTGTTTGTCGGCGGCAACAAAGATGTTGCATATGTGTGTAAGACTGCAGACTGCAGCGGCTTAAATCCTCAACAGCCATGCCAACAGGCAGAGCCAGGAACATGGGTGTGCGGATTCTTCTTTTCAATCGCATTAAGCGCAGATGCTGCGCAGGCGCATGCAGATGTGACGAAAAAACTTGCGGTCGTGTCTGAAGGAACACGGCGCTATCTTGAAAAGCCGCTCGACCTTTATCTTGATGATGTACTTGTGGATACACTGCAAATAGCTGCTGACCTGAAAGGGCAAGTCGCAACAAACATCCAGATCACCGGCAGCGGTGCGGGCAATTCACGGCAGGCTGCAATGAGCGGTGCGCTCGGCCAGATGAAACGGCTTCAAACTATCCTCATTACAGGATCGCTTCCTGTCAAGCTTGATATCGTGAAAATGGACACCCTATCACCAGTGCTTGGTGCACGGTTTTTGAACAATCTGTATCTTGTTGCGCTTGCGGCGTTTGCAGGCGTTTCGCTTGTTGTGCTTGTTCACTATCGAAAGCTCACCATAGCAATTCCTATGGTTTTAACGATGATATCTGAAATCATCCTTATCCTCGGCTTTGCAGCATTGGTGAACTGGAATCTTGACATCGCGGCGATGGCTGGCATTGTCATTACCATCGGAACTGCAGTTGATCATCTCATTATTATCTCAGACGAAACGCTGAAAGGCGAAGCTGTGTATGACTGGAAGAAAAAACTGAAACATGCAATGTCCATCATTTTTGGCTCCTATCTTACGGTGCTTGCAGGCATGCTGCCGTTGTGGTTTGCTGGTGCCGGATTGTTAAAAGGCTTTGCGTTCACCACAATCGCAGGCGTGTCTTTTGGCGTGCTTATTGCTCGCCCAGCGTACGCTGCCGTGCTGAAAATTTTGCTGAAGGCGTAATACTCTTTAAAGAATCAAGCTGCATGCGCCTGATGCGAAGCTTTCTTGTGTACCACCACAATTTTATTGTACTGTTTTTAGCGTGAAGGGCTTTAACTTTGTTCTCCAGATGCTTCACTTCTGCGTCGAGACGCTTCATCTTGTTCTGCAAATGCTCAATCTTGTGAACAATCACTTTCTGGAGCTTTTTTTCCTGCTGCTCACGCTTTTTGTCTGCTGCCTGCTCATTAATTTCGTTGAGCTGCTTTATAATTGTGGTTGGCATGAGATATAGTATGGGGGATTTAGTATATTAAGGTTGTTCTGGAAGGTTGTAGGTAGCATGGACTATACCTGTCAATAACCACCCTTCGGATAGTTATTGAGCATGCTCAGAAACGAGTGCGTTTCTGGTATCCTCAGAAAAGCTTTGGCTTTTCTGGGAAACCAGAAATTCGAGTGAATTTCTAAGTTAACCAGAAATGCTTTGCATTTCTAAGTTCATTTGTTTTCCATCTGCCTGTATATTGCTGTAAAACAAATGTTTATAAATTCCAATTCGGCTCTCTATCGCATGGACAAGTCTGTCGTACTCGTTTTCATCGTATCACTGCTGCTTTCTGGTGCGCAGCTGCTGCTTAAAAAAGCAAGCGAGAATTTTGCATTGTCGATCGAAGGGATTTTTCAGCTTGAGCTGATCCTTGGTGTTGGGCTTCTTGGCATCACTGCAGTGCTTTTTATTATCGCGCTTCGCGGTGGCGAATTAACTGTGTTATATCCACTGATGGCTGCTTCTTA
>DATDXM010000050.1:0-5019 GCA_035289325.1 Candidatus Nanoarchaeia archaeon | reverse complement strand
GAAGAAATCAGAAAAAAAGCGCTCATTCCTATTCAAAGAATGCTGGAGATACGGTGAATTATCACCTTTTCCTTTCAAAAGTCCCAAACACATCAATTCGATGAATCATTGTGTAATTCACACGAACATCTCCAAATACAGTGCGCATCTGTGCAAAAGGACTATCACCGGCTCGTGCATATCGCCCTTCAATACAGTGAGGAAGGGAACCATTCTGTGCTGCAGATCCTACACTTACTCCCCAGCCCTCTCTAGCAGGAGAAAGATATGCTCCATATCCCTCATTAAAATTTACCACAACAAACTGCCCTTCATTTGTACTCCGAACGAACAGCTGGCGATTTCTGTGAACTTCCTCAGCGGTGCGCTTTTTCTTTACTGAAAGAAGATACGATACGGGCTTATCAAAGATATCGACGTGGCGCATCGCTGTGAATGGTACGTATAGCTCCCCCAAACCGCTGCGCAAAAATATTCCAACATCATCTTCCCTTTGATATCTGCCTGCTATACTGCCACCAGTGCGTAAATTAGTTAGTTCAACCACAATATCTTCGCCATCAAAACGAGCACGATGATCATCTCGAAGGCGGGCAATAATAAACCGCCCATCATAGCTCTCTAGTATTTTTGCCAGATTTCCGCCATCTTCCTGAGGCTCCTTTCCACACCTTCTTCCCATAAATATTCAGCATTTCCACTCATTCATAAACATTTCCTCAACATTAATAAATCAGTTCTCAACCTCTCATCATCATGGTTCTCCTCACATCAGCAAAAAAGCTCAGCCCAGGCGACAGCGCTCCATCATTCTCATTAAAAAACATTGACAACAAAATAATCTCTCTTAATCAGTTCAAAAATAAAGTGCTTGTCATCATCTTCATGTGCAATCACTGCCCCTATGTCAAGCCAAAGATGGACGAGATTGCAGCCCTCCAGAAAGACTACGAAAAAAAAGGCGTCGTCGTCATCGGCATCAACGCAAACGATCCTTCAGATTATCCCGATGACAGTTTTGAGCATATGCAGCAGCTTGCCAAAGCAAAGGGCTACAAATACTATCTTGTTGACGAAACACAGGAAACTGCAAAAGCATATGGCGCAGCCTGTACTCCTGATCCGTTTGTATTTGACAAGAATCATAAGCTTGTCTATCATGGAAGAATAAACAACCAGATGGAGCCGACGGATAAAGTCACCGAGCACACGATGCGATTAGTTCTCGACAAAGTCCTCAAATGTGAAAAAGTAACTGAATGGTTCATGCCCAGCATGGGCTGTAGCATTAAGTGGAAGCGAGCCGCAGAACATTTTTAAATCACCTGCTTTTTAACCCTCTTATGAAATATCCTCAGTACAAGCCACAGGAAGTAGAAGAGCAAATCCTCCACTTCTGGTCGCATCATAAAATTCTTGAAAAAATAAAAAAGCGTAACAGCACAGGCAAAAAATTCTACTTCCTCGAAGGCCCGCCGTACACCTCAGGTCGAGTTCATCTCGGCACAGCTTGGAACATGGCATTAAAAGATATGTTTCTGCGCCACAAGCGCATGCGCGGCTTTAATGTCTGGGACCGCATGGGGTACGATATGCACGGACTGCCAACAGAACATGCCACTGAAAAGAAGCTCAACATCAGCGGCAAAGAGCAGATTACTGCATACGGCGTCGACAAGTTTGTCGGAGAATGTGAAAAGCTATGCAAAGAAAATATGGAGCAGATGAGCAAAGATTTCATCCGTCTTGGTTCAACATTAGATTTTAGCAATCCATATCAATCAATCACACGGGAATTTATTGACGGCGAATGGCTCTTAATCAAGAAAGCTCATGACTCAAAGCGTCTCTACGAAGGTCTGCGCACCATGCATTGGGACATGGAAAGTGGCACTGGCGTTGCAAAACACGAAATAGAATACAAGCAGGTGACTGATAATTCTGTCTATATCAAATTTCCTCTCGCAGATGAAAAGAAAACATTCCTTCTTGTCTGGACAACCACACCATGGACATTGCCGTTCAATCTTGGTGTGATGGCACATCCCGACATGGAATATCTCAAATGTAACGTCGACGGTGAAACATGGATTGTTGCAAAATCACGCGCGGATGCAGTCATAAAAACAGCAGCAGAGCAATCGTATAGCATCTTAGAAGTCTTGCGCGGCAAAGATTTGGCAGGCATTAAATACATTCATCCTTTTGCAAAAGAAATCCCGTTTTTCTCAACCGTTAAAGCCACAAAGCTCCACACTGTCATCCTCAGCAAAGAATTCGTTGACGACGTTACGGGCACAGGTTTAGTACATACTGCACCAGGCTGCGGACCTGAAGATTATGAAGTTGGCCATAAAAATGGATTGCCGCCATTTAATACAACTGATGAAAAAGGAATCTTACACAATCTCGGCCCTTTCACGGGCCTTACTGCACGAAAAGATGATCTGCAGTGCATCAAGCTTTTTGAAAAGTCTGGCTCAGTCATTGCAACTGAAAAATACACGCATGATTACCCTCATGATTGGCGCTCCCATAAGCCCGTTATTTTCCGCGCAACGCGCCAATGGTTCTTTAAAGTTGAAGACCTGAAACAAGAAATGATTGCTGCGAACAATAAAGTCCAATGGCATCCTGTCGCAGGTTACAACGCATTTAACTCCTGGTTAGAGCACCTGCGCGACAATTCCATTTCAAAGCAGCGTTACTGGGGTACACCATTGCCTGTCTGGCGTAACGTCGACAACGACGACGATTACATCGTAGTCAGCTCGCTTGCTGAGCTCGAAAAACTCTCAGGCCAAAAAGTAAAAGAGCCGCACAAACCATGGATAGATGAAATTGAAATAAAGAAAGATGGCAAGCTCTATAAGCGTGTTCCTGATGTGCTTGACGTCTGGGTAGACGCAGGTACAACCAGCTGGAATTGCATTGACTACCCGAAAAGAAAAGACCTATTCGAAAATTTATTCCCTGCAGATTTTATTCTTGAAGGAAAAGACCAAATTCGTGGCTGGTTTAATCTGTTGATGGTCGCAGGTTTTCTTACTTTTCATAAGCCAAGTTTCCTCTCGGTGTACATGCACGGCTTTGTAACTGATGTTGAAGGCGTAAAAATGTCCAAGAGCCTTGGCAATGTTATTTCTCCTGATGAAGTCATCAACAAGCACAGTGCGGATACATTCCGCTATTATTCTATACAGACGCCTGCCGGCGAAGATATGAATTTTAGCTGGGAAGAAGTAGCATTGAAGCATCGCCAGCTCCAAGTGTTGTGGAACGTCCATAATTTCCTGCTTGCGCTGACGAAAGAAATCAGCATAAATCCATTTGAGTTTGATCATGCGCTGATGCATCAACTTTTTGATATTCCTGAAAAAGTAATATTTTCAAAGCTTCATTCAGCGATGCGAGACGTAACCAAATCATTCGAGCTCTACCATCTTGATGAAACCGTGAAACCGATTGAAGATGTATTCCTTTCATTGAGCCGAACCTACATTCAGATGGTGCGCGATAAGAGCAGTATCGGCTCGCGTGAAGAAAAAGAGCTTGTTGCATATACGATTGCGCATGTGCTTCTTGAAACTATCAAGCTATTTGCGCCTGCTGCGCCATTCATCACTGAGGCAATGTTTCAAAATCTCAAAGAGGAATATCATCTGAAAGAAGAGAGCATCCATGAGTATGCATGGCCGATTGCAGAGCAGAAATACATTAATGCCAGCCTTGAAACGGACATTGCAATTGCAGATGACATTATGGCTGCGGTGATGCACGCTCGTGAAAAAATAACGCTCAACGTGCGCTGGCCGCTCAAAGAGATTGTTGTTGCCACTTCGGATAAAAATGTACAGCGGGCGCTTGAGCATCTGCGTGATATCGTGAAAGCTGAGATTAATGTCAAAGATATTACTATTGTCGAAGCGCTTGCAGGCATTCACCAGCGCATCCGGCTTGATTTTGCAAAGGTTGGGCCGCGCTACGGTAGTTTGAGTCCAAACATTATTGCAAAGTGTGCGATTGAAAGTCCTGAATCCCTATTAAGTAAGCTAAAAAATGACGGTGCATATAAATTCCAGCTCGACGGCACCGCTGTGTCGCTGACGATGGACGATATGATTGTTGAGCAGGATGTTCCAAAGCCGTATATTGCCGCTCCGTCAAAGTTTGGTATGATTTATGTTAACCAGCAGCGCACGCGTGAATTGGATGCTGAAGGCTATACACGAGAAATCATGCGCAGAGTTCAAGCGCTGAGGAAGCTGTCCGGTTTAAACAAATCAGACAGGATATCATTGTACCTAAAAACAGGACCTGATCTTAGAGTAATGATTGAACCGTTTGCATCAGACATCAAGGAAAAAGTCGGCGCAAAACTCGTCAAGATCGACATTCTTGATTCAGTAAAGAAGCATGCGGTCGTTTCAAAAGAAAAAGTTAAAACAGAGGAGTTTACCATTCATTTTGATAAGGTGTGATTTTTAATCGTACACGCTTCCCCGATGGTCAAGCGCCACTAAATAAACAATCCTTCTTCATCTATCTCAAAAATTAACCTATATCTCCCCGTTAGTCGCGTTGATTTCTTTCCATGCAAAGGACCTGAAAGGTTACCTCCAAAGTCTGGATTTTCCTGTAATCGTTTAATCTTCTTATCCAGCTCACTCAGTAAATCATGATTTTTTCTTTGCCTTCCTGAATATCGCTCATGCTATCAACAATCTGGCGCATTGTGTCAGGATTACTCATAATCTCAATAGTATAGGTCAGTGATTCTATATCTTCTTTAGTTGCCATTTTCTGTTCTATTTTTTTAAGTTCAGCAAAAACGTCATTTACTGTGATTGTTTCCATAACCTCTATAGAATTATCCAAGCTTATAAACTTTTACGAAAAATCCTACTTAACTTCCCCAAAATCTTCCGTGTCAGCTGCTTCTTCCTGTGCGCGGATCTCAGAAACCGCAGCCTCGTCAACCGGACCTTGTAATTCTTCAAGCATTTCTTCGCTGACTGT
>DATDXM010000049.1:0-6592 GCA_035289325.1 Candidatus Nanoarchaeia archaeon | reverse complement strand
CCAGGATCCAAACCAAGCGATGAGCTAGGGCTTGTTGTTAATGAATTGAATTGTGGCGGCTTTGTGTCAACCGTAAACAGATGCATCATACTTGTATTTGTATTATTTGATTGATCCGTGCAGCTTATGTTATAGCTGTGGTGGCCTTCAGAAAGCCCAGCGACGCTAAATGAAGTAAGTACAGCATTAACCACACTTGTATTTGTCACATTTTGCGTGCCATTGAGAGTGAGCGAACAATTAAAGGTGAGATCAACATTATCAGTAGCATTAAAAGTAAAATCTATAGAGGATGATGAAAAGTTAGAATGATTCAACGGTGCAGTAAGTGTAACATTTGGTGGAGTAGGATCACCAACAGTAAACGTCGTTGTTTCTGAGCTGTTTACATTATTGACTGAATCATTTGCAATGATACGCACAGTATACGTGCCAACTGATCGAGTCGCAGAAAATGTTCCATTAAAAGTATATTGGCTTCTATTGGAAAGTGAAAGCTGAGTAATAGTGCCATTAGGAAAAGTGATATTTGCAAATACAGCATCAAGAGCAGTGTCTTCAGATATGTTCGCAGTGATGTTCACAGCTGCGTTTGCATCATAGTTTGTTCCTGAAGGAGTGATGTTTGTGACATTAGGCGCATACACATCACCAACAGTAAAAAGTGTTGTTTCAGACTGATTAACTTGGTTTGAAGTGTCATTTGCACGGATTTGGAGAGTATAAGTTCCAATAAGATCAGTGATGTTAAACGTTGCATTAAAAGTGTTAGATCTGCCTGATTCAGTCGATGGATCAAACACAACTGTTTCACGTACAAGCGTTAATAGATATGTCGTCCCATTTGGCAGTGTTATGTTTGCAAGCACAGTGCTTACATTAATATTATCGGTGGCATTAACAGTAACATTGACAAGCCCATTCAATTGGAAATGCGCATACTGAATGGGCGTAATATTAGTGACATTAGGCACGATTGCATCGCCGATAGTAAAAGTTACATTTTGAGTGCTGTTAACATTTGCATGCACGCTGCTGTCATTTGCAATGATAACAAGAGTATACACGCCATTGAGATTAGTTGCATTGAATGTGATATTATATCGAGATGCACTCATGTTGCCAAGAGTAAATTGAAGCATTGAGCCATTAGGAAAAGTGACTTGTGCAAGAACGGCTGACACATTTACATTGTCCGTGACATTGACAGAAAGATTGACAAGAGTATTCAGCGGATAGTTAAGACCAGCAGGAGTGATATTGGTTACATTGGGCACAGGATCGAATTTATACCATTCAAACTGTGCACCTTCTTGGTCGCCATTAAGCACTTCCATACTCGCTTCGACAGGGGACTCACCGACACCGACAAATCCAACAGCATTCCATCGCGCGAGAGAAAGGTCTTCAGCGATGTCAAGAGTGACTGCCATGAGTTCTGAAGTGATTGGATGCTTCACGAATCGAAGCGATGCAATGTCATCCGACGCAAAATTTGAAGTGATGCTGGCTGATGTCAGATCAGTCGTATTCCAGCTGTTTGATTTGGTAAAAGTAAAATAATCCAATGCAGGGTTATTAGTATCAACAAATGCAAACACAGCAGTGCTTGCATTATACCAGGCACAATCAACGTTCGCAGCACTTGAACCTTGGCCTTCAGTTTGGGCATCTTCAGCAGGCTCGCCCGTAAGTATCTGGCTGCCATCCCACATTCGTGCATTAACGTCATTTCCCCCATCCTGTTCAATAATGCCAACATAATCCGACGTAGGATCTGAGCAAAGACGAACACCCTGCATCGAATTAGCGAGCGCAATTGTCGCCGTCCCACTCCAGAATGGGGCAGTAAGCGAAAATGTTCGATAGACAAAATCATTTCCTTCGCCATACACAACAAGGCCATCATCACTGTTCGCTTCCCATGCAAATGCAAAATGTTCCTGCGTGTTTGAAGCTGTTCCAGTTGAAACAGTAAGGTTGCGAACCATATCAAACCCAGTCCCATTCCACAGCGCTGCATAAAGGTCGCCAGCATTATTATGGACAAGCGCCATTATATCATCTGCGCCGCGTCGTGATGTCAGCTGCACCCATACAATGGGACTATTCACGAGCAGCGTATCAAGCCGCTGTTCAGTGCCATAGCCCGTGCCATTCCAAATGCGATACGCCAGCACATTATTGCTCGCAGCGCTGCTGTTTTCATAAACTATCAGCACATCACCAGAAACGTCTTCGATAGCAATATCAAAGCCGCGATAGTTTGCATTTGTTACATCAGTTGTTACTTCCTGAAGATTGCCCCATTGTTTTGTGATATTTAAAATCTGAATGTTAATATCGCCGCTTTGGTCCTGCGTGCCCATGATAACTTCATCACGTTCATGGTTTCCTTTAACAACAGTCCATACAATATCCTGCGTCCCATTGGTGCCAATATAAAGTGCATCGCTTTGTTCGAGCGTAAAGTTGTTTGACGAATTCCAGAGCCGATAACGTGGCGAAGCTGTATCGAGTTGCGCATAAGCTATAATTCCATCTGCTTGTGTTGAAGTAATTGGAGCGGCAAAAACAGATAATGACATCATGATAAGTACAGCCGCCAACACGAGCGTGCACAGTCCAAGCTTTTTGTGTTTACTCATTTTTTATACCATGCTGTTGCTTTTCCAATCGTAAAGCTGTCAACTGCTTGTTTGAGCTGCAATTTGAGGCAATAACGATCAGCCGTATGCCATGCAATGCCTAACCTTTCAGAAATGTCACGGGTAGAAACAGGATGATGAGCAGAGGTAATGAGAGCAAGAATACGCTTGTCAATCCCCTTTTTAGTCATAATAGTGTACGGTAAACATTTTTCATTTATAAATCTTCGCATGAAGGTAATTAATGAACATAATTAATATATATAACTAATATAAGATACTAATATTCGCAGTTTTAAGCGAGAAAATGAAAGAACACATGATAATTAGGAGAGATTAAGAAAAATTAAAAAAGATAACTATGCTTCTCAACCCATCGTTTAATCTTTGCACGGAAGCTTTTGCGCAGATCTTGTGCATGCACTCGTTCTGGCTCAATTCTTTTGAGTTTCATATCAACAACAGGCTGAAGCTGAGAATGATGATGAATAAAATAGCCAAACATGCCAACGACCAGAGCAGCAAGTGCAGCACCAACAGCAAGCATTTCTTGCCATGAAGCAGACATATCTCCCGAAGCAACTACAAAACCGCTCGGCATCTGCACAACCGAAACAAACGAGCTCACAAAACCCAGCAGTGCAAGCCCCACAAACGAGCCCACAATCATCAGCCGATGAAGCTTCTTTTCTTCAATGGACTGGCGAAACGATGAAATGTTCACAACTTTATCAACATACATGCAGGAGCGCTGCACAATCTGGCTGTTCATGTCGCTCGCAAGGCAGGTAAAAACGCCCATTTTGCCCAAACTCTTGGTCTTTTGAATCGTGCTCGACACGAATCGCTCGGCTGCATTTCCATGCGTGTCAAAAATAGACAGCGTCGAAATGCTGTCAAAAATAATACAATCAAAAGCGCCGGTGCGGACAACTTCAGCTATCGCAAGGCTTAACTCAGTAAATGATCCAGGCGATGACACATAAAGAACATTTTCTCGTTCTCGTGCCTTGCCGATGCCTCGGGACACCGTATCGATGAAAAAAATATGTTTTGGCGTGACATTATTAACCAAAAATTCGTGCTCAAGTGTATCTGCTGGTTTATTCAACGTCACAAAACAGACTTTGTTGCCTTTGACTTGGTGAACAACTTCAAGCAAACATTGTGCATAATCAGTATTGCCGAGAACGGACAGGTAAACTTTGCCTGGCTCAAGAACACCTCTCATGGATGAAAAGAAGCATTTAGAGTTTAAAAATCTTTAGAATCACTTCGTCAAATCAATCACTTTGTCGCACACTGCCTCAAGTTCATCGATGATGCGCCGATCCATATCCTCTCGCACACCAATCATGATGCCGCTGTGCTTATGCTCAACTGACCGCTCGATAATATTGCGGGCAAAACGGATAACCATATTTGAGTTGTGATAGATAGACAGCGCATCCAATGAATCAAGCATAACAAATGAAAAATCGCTGTTCTTAAATATCGGATCAAGCGAGA
Source organism: Candidatus Nanoarchaeia archaeon (assembly GCA_035289325.1). Lineage (GTDB taxonomy): Archaea > Nanobdellota > Nanobdellia > Woesearchaeales > JAGLXL01 > DATDXM01. Next base: position 2,435 of record DATDXM010000049.1, on the reverse strand, counting down.
TGCCAATTTGGGTGAGACTTTCGGGCGTTCGTAAAAACACGCAATTATCTGCGCGCTCTTTTGTTCCCGTAACACAATCAATAAAAAACACGCGTGATGAATCAAGATTTCTTTTCTTCATCGCAGAGAGTATAGCTTTATACGGCCGATTTAGGGTGACATAAGCGCCTTTTGAGCCTTGATGAGTCTCAAGAAAATGGCCGAGAAGCCCCATATGAATATCCTCATGCAATTCACGAGGAATGATGAGAAGCACACGCATATCACGGCTAATCGTGCTCAGCTCTTTGATGAGATTCGACATGAAAGGGAAAAGAATGCCGCAATATATAAAATTAATCTTTCATGTCGCCAAACACTTCCTGTTCTGGAAATATTTCAACACCTGCGCCTGTCACGTTCATCGCAACTATTTTTCGGTCATGGGCAGCGCCGCGCAGTTTCAATATCTCGATAGCGCGCTCACGGATGTTGCCGCGTTTCATGTTATACAGGACAACGACAGCATCCGCCAAAAATTCTTCAACACCAGACGTGCTAAAAATAGTAGGCATCTGCTTGGTTTCAGTGATAAGAAAAGATGTTGCACCGATTTCTTCAAAAAAGCGGAACAGCTGTTCAATATAGATGCGATACGAGTCTTCTTTGCCTGCAAAAGCCGAATCAATCGCAGTCAGCGAATCAACAGCAATGATAGAAGGATGAAAATCTTCAGGAAAGATGATAGGCTTTACATCAATAAGCAGCTCACCTTTTGCTTTCATCAGCAGCGCATCAACACTACGGGTGATATCAAACGGATTAAATCTCCGAATGAGCAGATTGCCTTCTTTGATAAGTTTCCGTGGATTCCATCCAAAATCTTCCATATGTTGAATAAGACGATCTTCACTTTCTTCAAAGCTCATATAGAGGCACTTTTCCCCGCGGAGTGCATGATAGTTAAGCACCTGAAGTGTAAGAATGGTTTTGCCGCTGCCCGCACCACCTGCAACAACAACTGATGCACCCAGAGGAATTCCTTTTTCAAGCATTTGGTCAAATCCGGGAATGCCTGTAAAGATGTATTTTTTATCAGGAATAACAAAGGGCACATTTTTCTTTCGATGGACGTGCAACGATTTTTCTATCTGGTCACGCATTGCTGCCATAGAAGACTGAGTTCCTTTTAATTCAGCTTTATGCTGAGAATTTTTCACGCCAATCACCAATAGAAACAACAATATTCTCGTATTTAAATGTTGCTTCAGACCACCATCCAAATCATGAGCAATCGCAAAAATATTAAACAACGAGTGTTTCCATCATAAAATGAACCAGTATCAAAGATACGCACAACCGCTCACAAGGCTTGCAATTGCGCTCGTCTTCCTTTGGTTTGGCATCAATCAGATAATAGTGCCAGAAAACTTCATAGGATATTTGCCAGAGTTTATTCTCGCAGCGAGCTATGCAAAAAACATCGTGCTGCTCAACGGCATAACCGAACTCATCCTTGGCGCACTGCTTGCGATTGGATTATATACAAGAGCCGTCTCCGCAATATTATGCATCCATCTGTTCACAATTATCATAAGCATTGGCTACAACGACATCGCAGTGCGTGATGTTGGATTGATGCTTGTGGCATTCGCAATAGCATTGCATGGTCCAGACCAGTGGTGTTGGGATAGGAGGAACATAAAATGAAAGGAATAATAACAAAATTAATGACAATGATGCTTTTGATAGGTGCATTGCTCGCAGGCTGCAGTTCAGGAGCAAGTGTAGCAGAGCCAGCTGAGCTGAGCACAGGCAGATCCATAACATTCACTATGACCGGCGAGAACTTCAAGTTTCTTATGGACGGCAAAGACAATCCAGATTTAAAAGTAAAAGTCGGCGATACGGTAAAAATCATTTTTACAAGCACCGATGGATTTCATGATTGGGTTGTCACAGAATACGCAGCGACACAGAAAGTAAAAGCAGGCGAAACAGCAACAGTTGAGTTTGTCGCAGACAAAGCAGGAACATTTGAGTACTTCTGCAGCGTCGGCAGCCACCGCGCGAAAGGAATGAAGGGAAAGCTGATAGTGGAATAAACCAAATATAAACGCCGTCGCCCAGCGTTAGGCGAATTAGTGCACACGCCCCCCCTTTCCGAAATACTGAAAAACCGGGCTTGATGCAGAATGCGACTCCTACAACAAAAGTGAGAGAGTAGTTCAACTATAAATATTTTGCTTATCACACTCGAGTAATAACTCAAAATCTCTCTCGAAAAATCAGCGAACGAACATAAGACGAAATGGTAAGAAATCCTTTTACATCAGCATCAGCCTGCATTCTTTTATATTGATCCTCCGACAGCCGTATCCACAATCTCCGTGCTTTTGCCAATCTTTCCCCCTCGCCGAATAAATGCTCGTATCGTTGTGGATGTTACTTTTCCA
>DATDXM010000048.1:0-17344 GCA_035289325.1 Candidatus Nanoarchaeia archaeon | reverse complement strand
GCATACATATCAACTTTTGCAAGATGACAGACCAGATGAGAAAATGAGACGCCGACGCCTTTTATTTGTGATAATGCGTGATGGACAGGCTTTAAGCCGTTCAAATCAGTGTTTACGACACGAACTAATTGCTTGATTGGTGGTTCCATGAGATTAATTGCTGAGAAAAGCTCTCAGCCCTGTGCGCCATCTGACTCGGGCTAATTCGTAGCTGTGGAGGGAGGGGGTTTATAAAGGTTATGACGCTGGGCTTAAATCTTGCTTAATAGTTCAAGATATTCGCGATATAATTCGGTCGATATATAAAATCTTTCTGAAATCATTGCCTCCAAAAGTTTCTTTGCTTCTGGTTTTGTGATTTTCTTCTTTTTTACAGCATGAAGTAAAACACTCAGTGTGCCTCGCGCTTCAACCTTGAGTAAGGCAGCGTATGACCGTGCTGAGTCATCATCAATAATAAGATTGCATTTGTATTTGTATGCTAATGTGATGGCCTCTTTTTCGCCTTGGCCTATTCTTGCTGACATAAGAAGACTATGAATCCTGATTTTTTCGACTATAATTGTCTTATCTTTAATCGCTTTGGATATTATAAGTACCTCTGGGCTGCTCTCTTTTCTGAGAATTTCAATGTACACTGCTTCTGGAATAAGAATCACATTTGAGCATATAATGTCGAGCCTGCCCTGTTTTCCAAAGTTAATGAGGGGAGAGGTATTAGTCACCATCATGCGAAATATCATCTCTTAATGATTGAACTGAATAATTTATCGGAATCTTTTTTTCCGCCGCTATTTTCATGAAATCGGCATAAGGCAGACGTGAGAGTTCTGCTGCCCTTCCTATAGAGATTTCTCGATTTGCGTATTTTTTTAGGGCAATGTCGATGAGTTCTGCTGACACAGCTTTGCTCAATAGCCTGCGGACTACTGCAGATTTGTCGAGCTGCTCTTCGTTGGCTACGTAATGGATATCGCTGACAACTTCTTTTGGGACTCGGACGCCGATAAGGGATTGCATGTTAACAAGAGTTGTATTTTGTTAACTTATATATGTTTTGGTTGTTCGGTTGTTACTAGTGAGTGGTTAAATATGGAAAGGTTTATATAAGGGCAGCTTTAATCTCGTGATATGGCCGATACACGTGTTGATCAGGGAACCGAAATTAAGTTGCCTGAGGGCGGCTTGGATGATGTGGTAGTTGAGTTACCACCACAGAAACCAGCAGCTCATACGGTTCATCAAACAAGCGGACGATCGTTTGATAAAGAACAATACACTCTCCGTGAACGATTTATCCATTTTCTTAAAGAAGGGTATTTTGGTAGTGAAAATCCATTTGATGATCCTATTTTAGAGGCGCTTGTTCAGGGTATGGGACCAGATATGTTCAAATTTGAAAACTTGAAGTTTGCGTACCCGCTCAATGTCGGCAATAGATATCTTTCTGCTGATTTAATTGTTCCAGATGAAGTTCCTTTCGGTGTTTTTACTACAGGGCTCGCAGCTGTGTTAGGACAAGGTGATTCTGCTAGGGGAGAGCAACGAGTAAGATATTTGCTGACAACTGACATAGGAAGCCTGTTTGGATTAAACGATAGCACAAAATCAGTAAATCTTGCAAAAGGCAGCCCTGTTTTTGAATATTTTCCGGAGCTGAATAAACTGGGAAAGTTAAAAGGAACAAAATTTGTTGGAAAAGACCCACATCTGCTCTTGCTTGCACTCGATCCAAGACATCGCCACTTTCTTAGCCTCTGTTTTGATTATGCCCTCAATGATGCAAAGCTTCCTTCATTTACCAACAATCAGAATCAATATGACAGGAGTATGCCGGTTGATAGACGTTACTTTTCTCCGGCAAACGTTCTTGCTTTAGTTAAAGGATCGCTTTTGCCTCTCACTGTTGCAACAGAAGTAGGCATGCGTTATGATGTTCGAAATCTGAAAGAATATGTTGATACTGCACGACAACTAGAAGCACAACTAGTATCAGCACCAAAAACATGACCAACACAAAAGCACTTGAATATATTGCGACCGAGCTGATAGGTCAAGGAATGACTCTTGAACAAGCACGCGAGCGTATTCATCAGGCAAGTTTTCTTGCAACACTTGAAGCGGCGACAAAAGTCATTGGTCCGCGGGTAACCCCAACACCATTATTTCGCATAGCTTATGATGAAGTGACTCATCAACTTGATCTTAGATTCCTTGAAGGAAAAGGAAAAGTTCCGAGACGAGGGGCAATTGATATTGAATTTGCAGATTTTATGTATGCCTCACTTGCATGCGAACGTGTTTCAATGCTTTCTGAGGGATTGACAGGAACAGGAAAGACGTTCACGCTCGAAAAAGTAGTTGCTACGGTTTTCCCCGCTGAAAATTATCGTGTGCTGCGATTAAATCCAAACATGTCGAATGTAGATCAGCCATATATCAACGGAAGAATTGATAGTGGCGTACTTCAGATCTCCATCAATCATGGTGCGGCACGCTCTGTTGCTGTTCTTATTACAGATGAACAGAACAGAGGAGATACAAACTCAATCCTCGCAAAGTTAGATGGACAAGTCATTCTTGCGACAGGAGAACGTACAGAACTTGGTTTGCCCATTCCAACAGTGAGTGAGAAAGAAGGAGCAATAACAATTTCATATGATGGTAAAGTAAGACCTGTTGTCGTCCATGGCGCACAGAATCCTGCAACAGCACAATACACTGGTGCACGATCAACGGATAGCGCAGTGGGAAACCGCCAGATCAATATAGATTTTCCAAACATGGCACTTCATTCTGGTGCAGCAACAGTCAACATGGGCGGACGAAATGCAGCTCCCCATAGCGAGTTCAAAAGAGAATTTGTTGTGAGATTAGCTCGCTACTTGGGTGTTGATGGTACTCAATTAGGGAGTCACTTGTTGCCTGGAGCTCAAACAGCAGAAGAAAAAGGACGCGCAGATGGTGAATACTTATCCCTCCATGCATTTAGTTTTGATCCAGAATTTACACGAACGACTGTTCTCAAATCAGCAGTTGAACTTGCGGATCACATTATCATGATGACTGGAGGCAAAGGATTAGCATCTAATTTTGCAGATGAACTTCAAGTCGCACAAGACTGGACATATAATCTTTCAAAGTATGGAGCCAATTTCATCTATCAGCAAACATTTGATGGTGCTGCTGAAGTGGTCAGAAGACTCGATGGCTTACGTTCTTCAATGAAAGAGGAGCTCATTGAGCGTGATAAATCAAAAGCAATGAGGGTTGCAGATGCTCTCGCATTGATTACACGATATAAGACAGCATACGCTGTAGCATGCGAAAAAAGAGTCTCACCTTTGGAATCGTTTGCAGATAAAAAGCCGTTAACAGTTCGCGACGTTGCGGGCGCATATACTTTTGTTTTGAACGACAAAAAAGCAAATGGGGGATCGCCAGTCACACTTGTTGATCAGGCATTTAGAGATTATGAAAGTGTCGTGACACAAGTACTGAAAACAGTCTATCAAAGAGCAGACCTACTCTTTGATATCAATGATAGAAATGCCTCTATTCGCAATCTTGTTGCCTATAAAGCAATTAATGATATAAACAAAGTCAAGAATGGAACGGGAGATGAGTACGCAACAGCAATCATCGGCGGATTGAATAAACTTGCACAAGTTGTGCGAGGTTTTGACAATGGTGATGAACCAAGAAAGCTTTTAATTGCTCGTGTCAATGCAGACATTGCGACATTAGCAGGGTTTGTGGATGAGCGCAGGCATGAAATTGCAGAGAGCATGAACGCAACAGTTCATACGAAGGATCGATATGATGCTCTTGCTCAAATTGTAAGAAAAGCTCGTGAAGAAGTTAAAACAAATTATACACTGCCTCGTGTTGAACGTATCTTTGGCATTTAACCATGGCGCTTCTTCTTGAAGAATCAGTACGGGCAGAAGGTTTGTGGAGGCCAATCGCTCGAACGGAGCATCCCGTTTTTGCTGATATTCCAGTTGAGCGTGTCGATCCTGATCCAAAAAGAAAACGCCATTGGATGTTTGCAACGGATAATCAAAAAATTCTTGCGCATGTTTATAAACCTGATGATGTTATTCACCGCTATGAAAGTGCAGTTGTTCCTCTATTCGGTCCAAAGAAAAGAATTCCTGAACTAACATCGCGGTTTATTCAGGATACGATTACGTATTTGTTTTTTCATGAATTATTTCACCCCGTATATTGCCCCAAAAGTAAGCCTGACGAAGAAAAATTTGATGTTGCACTGAAAAAGGGGATTGCCCGAGCTGAGCCTTATCTTACCCCACGTGATGTTGTGAATAAAGCAGGCAATTCAAGAAATGCGATGTGGGATTTATTTATTGATACATTTTTTGCAGAGTATGCTCAATCAGGGCAGATGTATGGACGACATTTAGAACGAGCATTAAAAACACTCCCACCAATAGCTGGCCATCATTTGACCTCGTTGCCCGATGGTGTTGTTACCATGTGGGATGTTGCAGAGCTTGTTGACCATGATCCAGAAACACTATTTTATCCTTTAACAAGAGAGATGTATGCGCTTCTTCAATGTGAATCTGGACAATTGCGCACATCTGTTTTTCAGTATTTCAGAGAAAAAATGGGGAAACGCATCGCTGACGATGATATACGCAAAGCCGTCGTTGGTTCTTTACAGGGCGTTGTTAAATATCTTGACTCAAAAGATCTTCAGCGCATTGGAATTGATCGATCTCAGGTCATTGATGCGGCCAATACTGTTTATGATTTGAGGTCAAAACCTGAAGGAACAGAAGCAAAGCATGTTCTTGTTCATGCGATCACGGAAATCGGAATTCGAACAGAATTTCGATATCAATCTCTTGAAGGTATTATTGAACCGCTTTCAAAATATATTGATATTAACAAAGAAGAACGCCGTGATGGCGCAAATACTGAGAATCAAGAAGGCCAAGGGGATGGGCAAACATCGTCTTCACAATCAGGCGGCGGCGCTGAGCAAGTGCTGCAGAGCCTCGTTAACCAAGGAGATCCAAATGCTGAAGAGTTCATCACAAGCATTGCTAATGATAACAGTGCCCCTCAGAATGCAAGAAATAGACGTTTGTCAAATCTCGCAAAAGATGAATATTATAAGAGACATGCTAAAGAGATTCCGATTAAATCTCCGCGGAAAGAAGCAGTAACGGTAGAAGTCGGAAAAAGACGTGTTCCGCAATTGGTTCGAACACAACTGTTAACACCGCAAGAACTTTCTTTTGTTGATTTAGGTAGAATTATTGAATTTCAGACGCTAACTGGAATTCAATGTTTAACGCAGATTTCTCCATTTCAATATAGATTAGATCATTATGAGTGGAATGAGTTGCCTATTCGTGATTTTGAGTACAAAACGTCTGGAATTGAGGTGCCTGACACAATTATTTTCAGAGTTGACGGATCAGGTTCAATGACGCCATCTTCTGCATTTGTTGGAACAGGCAACAGATATGATGCGCTGATGCACAGTGTTTATGGGATCACAAAATCAGCAGTCAGCGCTGCAACTGCTGTTAAAAAGAAAGTTCATGTTATTGGAGTCTCTTTTAGTGAGCCAGGAAAAACTCGGATAAGTGAACCAGTTGAATTAGTGCAGTTTTATAATACTCCAAATAATCCAGCAAAGCAAGTTTTGTTAAATCCTGATTGTGGCGGAACTTGGCACGACCTTCAAGCGTATGAAGGCGCACATAGACTTGCAACTGGTAAAACTCTCGATATTTTTGTTACTGATGGAGATCTTGACACCCCACATGATCCGAGTATGGATGAACTTAGACAAATTCTTCAAAAGAAAGATGCTGCCGTTGCATATTTGACTATATTTCAGGAAGGGAAGTTTGCAGAACGCGTTAAATTTCTTGCAGAACGAACAAAAAAGATAACCTATCGCCACTTTCCTAACATGAACGGGCTGCAGCAGGCAGGAACAGATCTCGTCGTACAGTACGATCGAGTGCATGAACGGTTTGGAAAATAAAATAAATAGTTAAATTGTGAACTATACTAAGAGTAATTAATTTTCGTACAAATTAATTACTCTTGTATATACAAAAGCACATTAATAATCTCCGATTATTAAGTGCTTTTAGTATAAATCACTGCTTTCGTTTCGGCTTTAATTTCAGTTTTAGTTTCTTGAGTGTTGGTTTGGTCTTTTGCTTCCGGATTATTTGTCTTCCTTCCTCGTTTCGGCTTTTCGAGTTGCACTCTCCGCTTCTCATTAACCTTTGCAATGTTCACCGGATTCTTGAAGCGCGAGCAGATATTATCCGCGCACTTGCAGCCTAGGCTTTGGTAATATGCAATGTTTGCACAATTCGGCGGCAGCATTGGACGCTTTGTTTTTGTATAACGCAATTGGCCCGTGAGGTAGTTTTCGCGCAGCGGCTCAGGATTCTTTTTGTTCCATTCCATCACATATTTTTCCACCTGCTCCGGCGACCAGCCAACGCTGCGCAGGAAATTGATGAGAATGAACAACGCACGCTTCTTGCCATCACGCATGCCTTCGGATATCTTTTTAATGCAATCAGGGAAATGCTCTGCGGAAATTGCCGCGTCAGGAACATCAATATCAGTAAAATCTTTCTTTTCCTGCTGCTGTGGAATGGTGTAATCAAATGCTTGGAGGAACAAGGATGATGCTTCGCCCGTCACTGCAGTACGAGAGATAAATGGAAGCGTTGGCTTTACACTGTCTGGATCGGCTTTTTTCTTGTCGAATGTAAGAATTTCCTCAGGAAGAATGGGCAGCGAGACTAAGCCGGATTTCTCATGCAATGAATATGGCGCACGATAGAGATGGCGAGATGAAATGAGAAGCGTATCTATTTCCAGAATGCGCTCAGTATCCAATTTTGTTTGAAATGCTGCATTATTGCAGTTTGTGCATACGACTTTTGCAATTGATTTTATCATTAATTTCCCACATTTGGTACAGCTCTTGTAGCTCAATTGCTCAGTTGTGGTAGCCCGCTCGCCGCAGGTGCACACAAATTCTGTTGTTGGTGCATCGGGCTGCTTTTCGCCACAGAGCGTGCATGCACGAATGAGCAATTCTTCTGTTTTTAATCCGATGTCTTTTGCAAGCTGCTGGATGTTTTTTCGCGCGAGCAGCTCAGAAAATTTTTCTTCCAGAATGTGAATGATGTATTGTGCGATACGCCGCGGACCATCCGGAAATAATAGTTGGACGTCTTTGCCGTGCACTCTTGCAGGAAACGCTTCAAATGGAACACCAATGTGAAACCCTTTGTTGCCGCTGAATTTGACTGAGACTGCGGAAATGCCAAAACTCTTGATGATATCGATTACACTGTAGGCTATTAATTTTGATAACTCCCAGCTTTTACAATCAACATCAATAACAAGATCCCAGCCGCTGCGCAGCGCTGCAAGCTCGTGTTGCTTGAGTTCCGCAGAGAGCTGCAACGGATTTTTCCAGCGCTCTTCAGAGCAGTGAAAAGAAGTTGCATTTTTTTTTGCAAACTCAAGAATGTCCGTTGCGTACTGAAGCATATCTGGACGCGAGCCAAACTGGTCATTGTAGCGCGGAGCAACTTCACGGTCGCGGGCGTGCTCGACAATTGCTTCCTGAATGTCTTTTCGCTTATAATATCGAAGAACGGTGCCGATTGTGAGCATATGCTGTTTAGAGGAGAAAAGGTTTATATGCATTTAGATTTGAGCCACTATAAATCTAAATGTGCCAGAAACTTTCTGAGCAGGTTTAGATTCTGGAGGGAATATGGAAGAATCACATGAAATTTTTGAGCATATTCAGGATATTATTGATCGCAATATTCCTGTGGTTGTTGAAGGGAAGAAAGATAGAAAGGCGCTTGAAGAATTTGGTGTCAAACGCATAATAGAGAAAGATGCATACTACAAACTTGTCGATAAGCTTCAGAATGAAAAGGAAGTCTCTCTTCTTGTTGATCTTGATAAAGAAGGGAAGAAGATATATGCGCGGCTGAATGATGAGCTGAGCAGGCGAGGCGTTCGGATTAATAATAAATTACGCCATTTCTTATTTCGTGAAACGAAGATAAGGCAGATTGAAGGGTTGACGAGATATATGCAATGAACATACTCTCTTGGAATGTCAATGGCATCAGGGCATGCACGAGAAAGGCAGACATGCCATCAGCAGGCATCTATTGTTTTCAGGAAATAAAAGCAAATGAACAACAAGCTGCTGCATCTGTTGTTTTGCCAGGCTACCAACATTTTATTTTTCCTGCGCAGAAGAAAGGATATGCTGGTGTTTCTGTCCATACACGTATGAAGCCGCCCCATGTCCAATATGGAATTGGCGAGAAAGAGATTGACGATGAAGGGCGTGTGGTGACGCTGGAATTTGAAGACTTCTGTTTGATTAATGCGTATTTTCCTCATGCACATCGGGAATTGTTGCGACTCGGGTATAAGAATAAATTTAATCAGTCATTTCAGCGATTTTGTTTAGGGCTTGGAAAGCCTGTTGTAGTTGCATCTGATTTTAATGTTGCGCACAAAGAAAAAGACTTGGCTAATCCGCGGCAAAATGATGGCAATGCGGGATTTACTCGCGAGGAAAGAGAATGGTTTGACGGATTTTTGAAGGCTGGTTTTATTGATACTTTTCGAATGTTTTGCGCTGATGAGGGTCATTATACATGGTGGCCATATGCGTTGCACGCGAACGAAATATTGGATGGCGGATTGATTATGTTGTAGTGAGTGAAGAATTGAGGAATAGGATAGTCCAAAGCAAAATTTTGAACGAGGTTTATGGATCAGACCATTGCCCTGTGATGGTTGAGATAAGGATGAAAAAATCATTATGAAGATTGCTGTTCGCATTGACTTTGCATAATAATAAATAGTGGGGATCATACGAAATAAATATGCAGGAAAATCTTAAAGAAATTTCAGAGGCTTTAAGTAAGCAGTTTCGAACGACTGACCTGCAAGCAAAAACTTCTCTAGCAATTTTTGTGGGTGGTAGCTATAAAACTCCTAATGAAAAAAATACTTTAACATTATTGAGAGAAGGACTTCGCAAGCGAGGTTTCGGTGGAGCTTTTCTTATGGAAGACTTGACCCCGAGAGATGTAAAAACAGATGATCTCCGTGTATGGTTTAACATCATTTGGGAAAAAATGTCTACGAAAGGATTGCATCCTTTGTTTCTTCTTTTTGCAGGTAGTACCTCAGAACTTAGCCAGGGACTTATTATTGAAATTGTTGAGATTGCAAGCGATCCGAGGAAATATGAGTGTGCTTATCTTTTTGAGCTGCCCAATGTAAAGCTACCACCACATAAACATTCTCTTAATTGTAGACAAGTTCAGAATGAAGAGCACTTTGTTTCATTAGCGATACAAGTTGCAGAATCCAAGGCGAGCCACATACAAAGTATCATAACTGCTTCGGAAAGTGGAAAAACATGAAAAACTTTATATCCACTGAATGCTTTCAAGGCAGTGAAGGAGGTATAAGTTCTATGGCAAGAGACATAATAGTTGAAAAAACTCTGCAATTTGCCCACTTTACCAGAGATCCTCACTTCTTGCAGGTTTTGTTGCTTATAGCTAAGAATAATGGAATGTATATCGAAGATATGATTAAGGAAACAGGCTTAAGTGCTGGAACGATCTACAATGTTTGTGAGTATTTAGAAAAAGTAAGCTTTATTGAAGAGAATCCCCATCCACAACTTAACAAAAGGTACGTTTTATCATTTAATGGTCAATTACTTATTGAAAATTTGAAAAATATTTTTCCTTCGGTAAGGGACATTTTAGGGAATGAATCTTTCATAAGACCATTGGCTCCCTTTGTTTAGACAAGAAAGAATAGGATACTCCCTCTAGATCATTAAATAGACGGCGATATTGAAAAGTGTTGGTCGCGAGGCAGTTGCCGAACGCGACTAGCAAAGGTAACTTTGCGTGTACTGTCAAGGTACGTGTCGAGCACCACAGTGCTGACTAGCTCTTTACTGAGCGAGGCGTTGCAGTTATACTATTCTCGCTGGAATCTCCGAGGCAGTCGCCGAGCGAGATGCAAGAAGAGCACTTCTTAGCATCGATTTCCTTCGATTAAAAAAGCAAAATTCAAATTATTGCACTTCGAGAAATCGACCGAGCGAAGGCTCGAAAATCCGCAGATTTTGGAGCTGCCAAAAGCAAAGCTTTTCAGCACGAGAACTGTCAGAAATTTGCAAATGTCAGAAACATGTTTTCTGATCACACCAAAAATTAAGTGTAATTTTTCAGTGTTTCTGATCATGCTCAGAAACCTCGTTTCTGACATTTTCAATATCGCCAAATAGACAAAAACCTTAATAACCTCTCATCTTTAGCCACTGCTATGATTAAGCTCTTTAATACGTTAACACACAAGATACAGGCGTTTAAGCCAATTGTCCCAAAGAAGATAAACCTATACGTATGCGGGCCTACTACTTATGATTACAGCCACATCGGTCATGCGAAGAGCTACATCCAATTTGATGTTATCGTGAAGTATTTGCGCTGGCGTGGATTTGATGTGCGCTATGTTCAGAATATCACAGATATCGATGACAAAATAATCAATCGTGCAAATGAAGAAAAAAGAAAATGGGACGAGCTTGCGCTGTTCTTTGAAAAGACCTATCTTGAAGACATGCGGCAATTGAATGTTACTTCTGTATCAAAACAAGTCCGTGCAACTGAGCATATCCCCGAGATGATTGAGCAGATCAAAGGAATGGTGAAGAAAGATATCGCATACGACATTGATGATGGCGTGTATTTTGATATCTCGACATTCAAAAGTTATGGAAAATTATCCAAACAAAAATTGGATGAATTAAAACAGCATCGAGTTGAGCCAAACACACAAAAACGTAATCCAGGCGACTTCTCACTCTGGAAAAAAGCGAAGCCAAACGAGCCGTTTTGGAATTCACCCTGGGGCAAAGGACGGCCAGGCTGGCATATTGAATGCTCGGCAATGGGCGAAAAACATCTTGGCACAACGTATGACATTCATGGCGGCGGCATTGACTTAATATTCCCGCATCACGAGGCCGAGATTGCACAGATTGAGTCGCTGACAAGTCAGCCATTCGTAAATTATTGGCTGCATAATGGTTTTCTGATGATAAATAACGAGAAAATGTCGAAGAGTTTGAACAATTTTATTACCATCCGTGACGCGTTCAAAAAGTGGGGAGCGATGGCAGTTCGTTTCTTGTTTGCAACGGCACATTATCGGTCGCCGATTAATTTCACCGAAGCTTCGATGGCAAGCGCTAAAGCAGGGTTTGAAAAGCTGCAGAATACCCATCGAGAAGCGCAGCGCAGAATGAAAGAGTTGCCGTCGATTACAGTGAAAGACGTTCAATTACGAGAATTGAAGAAACGTTTTGCAGCTGCGATGGACAATGATTTCGATTCGCCACAGGCGTCTGCGGTGTTATTCGAATTATGCCATTTGATTAATAGCTGTGGTGACAGAAAGATTTTGACAAAGGCTGTTGCATTGTTTGAAGAGTTTACGTCGGTGCTTGGATTTGTGTTCGAGAAAAATGTTGAGGTGCCGAACGCCGTTGCTGATTTAGTCAAGCAGCGCGAGAGTGCACGAAAGAATAAAGACTGGAAGAGGTCAGATTTGTTGCGGGCGGAAATCGAGAAGAAAGGGTATGCGGTGGATGATACGAGTTCGGGTGCGGTTATTAAAAAATTAGAGAAATAAAAAAAAATATTACTTCTTTGGCATAATCTTGAACATTGTGGTGCCGCACTTCTTACATTTGCCCTTCATTGCTGGCCGAGTGCCGCCGCCCTTTGCTTTCATCTTGACTTCTTTACCATCAATCATCTCGCTCTTTGACTTACACTTTACACAATATGCTTCAACCATAGCCATAGCGAACCCCTCCGAATTTGAAACGTCGTTTCTGTCTCACGCCGTCACTGCGAGCTTAAAGTTGCCATTTGTTTAAATAGTTTTGCATATCATCTTGATAATAAATGTTTACTTGAGAGTAGCGATTTGTAAAAAGGAGTATTATTCAACAATTCCAATTTTTACGCCTTCACATTCTATCGGCGTATCTTTACCTATTGAAAGACGTTGCACGTGAAGCACTGCTTTTACGTCTGATTCTATATTTTTCAGCAGCTTGTCAAAATTCTTCATATCGCTGCTGAGAACCAATTGTTTTATTTCTGAATTTAGTGGCTTGCCTTTCTGTGACTTATATTTGCGGACTGCGCCGACAACTGCAACCATTATACGGCCAGCTTCTTCAGCTTCTGTGTCAACAAGCTTTTTGTCAAATGATGGCCATGCTGAGAGGTGAGCACTCTTCACTTTTTCTTTCTGTGCAAAAAACTGCTGGAAAACTTCCTCAGTGATGTGCGGCGTAATTGGCGACATCATTTTGACGACGTTAAGAAGCACGTTATAGAGCGCATATTGTGCGCTTTGCTTCGCTTCCTTGTCCGTTCCATACAGGCGATATTTTGCAATCTCGAGATAATTGTCGCACAATGCATGCCAAAAGAAGACTTCGACTTCATGGCGCGTTTTGCTGTATTCATAATCGTCATAATTTTCAATAGATTGTTTAACAACGTTGTTCATCAAACTCAGGATCCAGCGGTCAGCCATCCAGAGCTGCTTTGGTTTTTTGCCGTCGTACTCTTTCAGGTGTATCGAACAAAATTTGCTTGCATTCCATAATTTTATGACAAACTTTTGTCCTGTAACAAGCTCTTTTTCCTGAAATGATGAATCTTCGCCGAGCTTTGACGCAGATGCTGCCCAGCGCAATGCATCCGCAGAATATTTTGACATAATCTCTTGTGGTGCAATTGTATTGCCTTTTGATTTTGACATCTTCTGCCCATAAGGATCAAGAACCCAGCCGGAGATTGCAGCGTTCTTCCATGGCAGCTTCTTGAAATGCAAATAGCTCTTTGCGATTGTGTAAAATAGCCATGTGCTGATGATATCATGACCTTGTGGGCGCATGTCCATCGGGAATAATTTCTTTGATATTGCGCCATCAAATAGGTTTTGAGTGATTAACGGTGTGATGCTTGATGTAGCCCACGTATCGAGCACGTCTTTTTCTGGTTCGAAATCTGTGCTGCCGCAGGAACATTTTGACGGCTTTTGGATTAACGGATCAACAGGCAATTGTTTTTCGTCTGCGAGTATGACTGCTTTGCATTTCTTGCAGTGCCACAATGGAAATGGGACACCAAAATAACGCTGGCGCGATATGCACCAGTCCCATTTTAAGCCGTTCACCCAATTCTCATAGCGCTGGCGCATAAAATCAGGAAAAAATTTCAGCTTTTTTCCTAGCTTGATGAGGTCTTCTTTGCTGTCTAAATATTTGATAAACCATTGGCGCGAAACCAAATATTCGACAGGCGTGCCACAGCGCTCGTGCACATTAGCCATTTGTTTTTTCTGCTCAATAGATTTGATTGCGCCTGCAGCTTTCCAATCTTCGATAACTTGTCTTCTTGCTTTGCTGAGATATAAGCCTGCATACTTTCCCGCATGTTCGTTTAATGTGCCATCTTGATTTTTGATGTGCTTTATTTTCAATTCAGGGTGCTTTGCGACAAATTCAACATCTGCTGCATCACCGAAGGGGCACCAGTAGACAACGCCTGTGCCGAATTCCATTTTTGTAAGATCGTCTGTGATAATTGGGACTGTTGGACCACAAGGGATTGTCGCTTTTTTTCCAACAAATTCTTTATAGCGCTTGTCATCAGGATGAACAGAGATTGCAATGCACGCCATCATGAGCTCTGGACGTGTTGTCGCGAATACCAGCGGCTTGCCGAGCGTCGTTTTTGCTTCCACATGCACGAAATCAGCCTGCTTTTCTTTGTCCTGCAATTCTGCTTGTGCGATTGCGGTTTTACATTCCGTGCACCAAATAGTCGGCGCTTCCTTTTGGTACGCTTTGCCTTTGTTGTATAAGTCAATGAAGCTCCATTGGGACAGCTTTCGGCAGTGCTCGTTAATTGTCGAATACATGATGTTGAAGTCGCATGATATGCCCAGGTTCTGCCAGTCGCCGATGAATTCTGGTCGCAGTTCGTTTAATGTTTTTGTGCAGAGCTTGATAAATTCTTCACGAGACATTTCTGAGGGCTTGACGTTTTTTAGCTTTTCAATCATGCGCTCAGTTGGCAAGCCGTTATCATCGGTGCCAAAAGGAAAGAACACATTGTAATTCTGCATGCGCTTGTAGCGCGCAATAAAATCCTGCTGGCTGTAGGAAAAAGCATGGCCGATATGCATCCTGCCGGACATTGTCGGCGGGGGTGTATCAATAGAAAAAAGCTTCTTTTTTGAGGCTGGATCGAATGAGTTTACTTTATGCTGGTTCCAATAGTTCTGCCAATGCGTTTCGCGCTCTTTGGGATTGTATTGCTGTTCTGCCATAAATAAAGAAATAAGCGGGTTGTTTAAAAAGATAATGGAGGGCTATTTAGATACTTTTGTCTATCTAAAGATATCTATATGTATCTATGACGATGCAGCTAAGCTTAAAGCTTCCAGAAAGAATGCATACTCGGGCAAAGATATATGCTGAGCTTCATGGCTTCGCAACAGTACAAGAATTTATTAGAGAACTTATTCGAGAAAGATTATTCGAACGAGAACTTATGGGGGGGTTGTATACTTCAATAGCCAGTGAAGAATCGCTCGCACGCAGTTGGCTTACTCAAGAGGAGGAAAAAGCATGGGCACATTTACAAAAGGAGATATAGTCTTATTCCCGTTTCTACTGACTTATACTAAGAGTAATTAATTTTCGTACAAATTAATTACTCTTGTATATACAAAAGCACATTAATAATCTCCGATTATTAAGTGCTTTTAGTATAAAGCAGAGAAAACTGCGCCCTTGTCTCGTCATTTCACATCAGATGGGCCAAGATATTCTCTGTCAAATTACATCGAAAAAGATTTCGCCCGATTCATTCACTGTTGAGCTAAAGAAAGACAGAACCCAGCAAGGCACATTGAATATTGATAGCTATATTCGTGCAAATATGATATTTACCGCATATGCACAGCAGATTGTTAAAAAAATATGCGTTGCTGATGATGAAACCTACAACAAGGTTATTGACACTATTGTAAAAGTCATAAAAAAATAGATTATTCTAACTCGTCCAAAGCGCTATCAATCGCATCAAAGTCGTCGTCTGCGGTTTGGATATCAGTGTAATCATCGGGCTGAACAGGCTGCTGTTCTGTGACTATTGGTTGAGTATCAACAGTTTTTTCAGCAATAGGAGCATTTGCTGCACATCCAAGCAGAAGTATTGAAATTAAAAGGATTATTATTGCGTAGAGCATTTTCATTTTATATCACTTGGCCATTGTTTTTTTAATGTTGCAATATCCGCTTTTATCTCTGAAGCGGGCGCTTTTTCAAACAGCTTGATTTTGATTGCGATGATATCCGTTATTAATTGCGCGCCTTCATCAGCGGATAATGTTTTGTCATCAACTGCATCCTCAACGCGCTCTTCTAGATCATATAATAACAGGAGAATATAATTACGCACTGGCCAGGCATTTATCTTCGCCTGCTCTTTCACACTTTTCTTTGAGAACTGAAGGACATCTTTGAAACACTGATCTTTTTGTGTGCCTTTTTTTTCGTAGCACGGAACGGAATCACGATAATATTTCACACAGGTTGCGGCTACTGGAAGCACACGGCATGGTTCGGGAGTTGTTTCTTTTTCCTGGCCTTGTGTTAAACGACATTTGACTCGCTCTTTAACAGTTGCAAATGACTCGCAGTCTGGTGTTGGTGCAGCTGGCTCAACGACTTTTGGCTTGACTACTGTCCCACCAGAGCTGCCGCCCTTTGCGAATGCAACTGCTGATAACAGGAGCAATACAACGAGCAAGATGGTTACTATGCGTTTCATTATGCCAAGGAAGATTTGCTTACTTAAAAGTGTTTAGTTATCGGCGGAACTTTCCAGATATCAGTAAGATCTCTTGTTGATTCATCGTCGCCAATATTCATGCCACAGCCATAGAGCCAATGGACACCGTCATATTGAACCGCCCAGATGTCTGGCTTTATTACTGGTGTTTCATCGTTTTTTTTTATGCGCAATGCGGGCTTATTGACGAGCGCGGCTACTATCACCTGAGATGCTTCACGTTCGAGAAGAAGTTTTTTCAGCTCAGATACTGTAAATCCTGTGTCTAAAAGATCTTCGAGGACAACAACTTTGCGAGCTGCAACGGGATGATCCAACTCTTTGTCAATCTTTAGTTCTCGAGAGGATTCTTGTTTGCTGCCATAGGTGCTTATTTTTATTGTTTGGACACGGCCATATTTATCGCCGTTGTTTTTCCCCCATAATTGAGGGAGAAGCCTGTTGGCGAAGAATTTTCCGCCGTTTAATACAACAACAAAATCGACATTGTCTCTGGTTCCATTTGATAATCTGGCGTCGAGCTGATGAGCAACATAGTTGATGCCGTACTTGATTTCTGCTGCGGTGTAGAGAATTGTGCCGCCACGTGCGTCGGTTTTCGAAGCATATGTATCATTCATATACAGCAGTCAATGACGCTGCTATAAAAAGCTAACCACAACACTTAAAACAAAGCAGTGTTCTGGAAGATTATGCTCCCATTTACGCTTACCTATGCACCGCAGTCTGCTGCTGAAGTGCTTGGACAAGAGAAAGCAATTGCATCCATCAAGAGTTTTTTAACTGACTTTAAAAAACAGAAGAAAAAAGCATTGCTGCTCTATGGACCAGCAGGCTCGGGGAAGACCTGTGCCGTGTATGCATGTGCGCGGGATGCACACTCTGAAGTGCTTGAAGTCAATGCAAGTGATTTCAGAAACGAGGGTCAGCTGCAAAAGACGATCGGCAATGCAAGCGTACAACGCTCGCTTTTCGGGAATACAAAAGTTCTTTTAGTTGATGAAGTCGAAGGCATTGCAGGCGTTGAAGACCGCGGAGGATTAGCAGCGCTTAAACGCCTCATCAGCGAATCAAAATATCCCATACTACTAACAGCAAATGATGTCTGGGACAAGAAGTTTTCATCGCTCCGGTCAAGCTGTGAACTTGTTGAATGCAAAGAGTTGAGCTTTCAGCACATGCTCCAGATACTTCGAGGAATATGCCAAAAAGAGAGTATCGTCTATGAAGAGAAAGCACTTGTTGCACTGGCACGGCGCTGCGGCGGCGATGCGCGCGGTGCGTTGATTGACCTGCAAACACTGCTCGAT
>DATDXM010000047.1:0-15476 GCA_035289325.1 Candidatus Nanoarchaeia archaeon | reverse complement strand
GATGTCGGGATGTAAGAAATGTATGGCTGTCTGTGGATGGCTGTTTTTGGTTGTTGGTGTGTTGTTGTTATTGAAAGATGTTGGTGTCTGGACATTCTGGAACCTTGATGGTATCACACTGCTGTTCCTGCTGATGGGTGTCGGTAGCTTAGCAAAGAGAAGCTGTGGCGACTGCATGTCAATGGACAAGAAAAAGTAATTTTTTTTCTTTCTTTCACTTGGCGGCATTGAAAATGTCGGAAACCTGCAGGTTTCTGAGCACGATCAGAAATTTGAGAATTTCTGACGGTTCTCCCTTCGGTCGGCACTGTCATTCGCTCGGTCGATTTCTTGAAGATATTTATTCACAAACTATTACAATTTTAATTGAAGGAAATCGATACCAGACGAGAATAGTACAATTGCTACGCCTCGCTCAGTAAAGAGCTAGTCAGCACTGTGGTGCTCGACACGTACCTTGACAGTGCGCCACTTTTCAATGCCCCAAGCTGTTCAAAACTATTATATAATACCAATCGTTCAGCGTTCTCATGCAATTTAAAGACATGCTCAAAGCTGATGAAAGCTTAATTCGTGATGATGTGCCGCTGAGCTATGATTTTCAGCCGAAGATTCTCAAGTATAGAGAACGAGAGCAGCGGCAGTTTGCAGCTGCAGTCAAGCCATTATTGCAGGAACGGAATGGCCGCAATCTTCTGGTGTATGGCGCGCCGGGCATCGGGAAAACAGTTGCATGCAGGCATGTGCTTCGCGAACTCGAAGATGCAACCGATGTAATTCCGTTATATATCAATTGCTGGAAAAATAATACCGCATATAAAATGGCGATTGACCTGTGCCATCAGCTCGGCATCCAGTTTATTGTCAACCAAAAGACATCTGAGCTTTTTTCAAGGGCTGTAACTGTGCTGAATAAAAAAAGTGTTGTTTTTGTTTTTGACGAGATTGACAAGTTAGAAGATTTTGACATGCTGTACATGGTGCTTGAAGACGTGTACAGAAAAAGTGTTTTTTTAATTACAAACTACAAAGAAAAAGTGCAGCAGCTCGATGAGCGCATTATGTCGCGATTAACGCCGGAGCTTGTTGAATTCAAACCATATACTGCAGAAGAAACACGAGGCATTCTTCATGAACGATTACAGTACGCATTTGTTCCCGGCGTGTGGGATGACGATGCGTTCGCTGCGGTTGTCGATAGGACGTGCAGATGGAATGATATTCGGCGAGGATTATTCATGATGCGTGAGGCTGCAACACTTGCAGAAGAAAAAGCACGGAAAAAGGTTATGCTTGATGACGTGAAAAATGCAGCTGCAAAAGTTGATGAATTCACCATTAATGCAGAAGGCCAGCTTGATGACGAATTGCAGAGGATTCTTGAAATCGTGAAGCAGAAGCCGGGGCAGAAGATAGGGGATGTGTTTCAGTTGTTCTTGAAGAACGGATCAATGTCGTACAAGAATTTTACACGCAAAATCGAGAAGCTGGAGCAGGGGAAGTTTATTTCGACGGAGAAAATAACGAACAAAGACGGCAATACGACGCTTATTCACCTGTATACCGAGAAGAAGCTGACGGATTACTAGTTGTTACTATTGAGTTGTGACTAAAAGGAAAGGTTTATATAGAAGGATGCTGATTCTTGGCTTAAATAATGTTTGGAGGAATGGAAATATGACAAGGCATACTCGAGATTTTTCGATTGCAGATATTGTTAAAGCAGGATTAGTTGTGGCTGCTGGCGCGGTTGCAGGTGCTGCTGGTTGGGATTATGCTCGAGCAGAAGGTAAGGTTAATCAAGAAGATGTCAAGAAGATGGGTCAAGATTACAAAGCATTTTTACGTGGAACAGAACCTGACCAGAAGCTTTGGGCTGGGCGATATGTTTTAAATTCACTTGATGATGCTACTGATTTGAAGTACGACACTCGATTGCCCGTTGTACCTGTTGAGGCTGGCGAAACTAAAACACTGGAAGTTGAAGGCACGTATTTCCAGCGCCATGGAAACAAGGCAGCGTTCCCAAAAATTGCTGTATTGGGCGAACAGCGGTGGGACCTCAAAGATTCTTCAACCCCACGATATGATGCGGCAACTGAAGAAACATTGGGAACGTTCAAAGCATCGCTGACGTTTACTGCGCCAAAAGAGACAGGCGTCCATTTCTTGTGGTTAGTCGGAGGCGCATATGCTAATGGCAATGATGCTGAGGGCAATGCGTGGGCAGCGCAGGACTACTTAGCAAGCTTAACACCATGTAGTCTCGGTCATGCACCACAGTATGGAGATGGAAATGACGTGCGAGCCTTTGGTAAAGACGAGGCACGCAGAGCATTGCAAAGCGGCATGCTTCTTGTCCATGAAGGATGGCATGGGCAATCTGCTGAAGATGCTAAAGCTTACACAGGTATTGCAGCGTTTCCCATAGCAATTGTCGTTGGCGGCAAAGTTGAACAGCCAAGCAAGGGAAAAGGACTTACTGGACCAAAGGAGCATTAATTTTTTATTCTTTTTTTAAATTATTTATTACAAATCTGCCAGCTTAATCTGTTCTCTTGTGACTGGAATCTCACAATAATGGCACTTCAAAATCAAAGGATCGTGTGAGACGACAATAAATTTCTGCGGCGCAAACTCATGCTGTGATGGATGTGTCACGCATCGTGGATTCTGGCATTCAACAAGCTTCTCTATTACTTTTGGAAGAACTACTTTGCCTTTGCGGTGGACTTTCTTGTCGCGGATAATATTGATTGTTGCGTCGGGCTCGACCAAGGCGACTTTGCTCAGCTCTTGTTCGGTTAACTCTTTATCTGGAAAGCCAACGATATCTTTTCCGCCATAACGTTTGCTCTTTATATTGCTGGCATAGACGAAAGTTGCCCGTGCATCAACATGCAAGACGCTTAAGACGTTTTTTCCTTTTCCTGTGTGAATATGATCGATTAATGTGCCATTGTCCAAGCGATAGACCAGCCGCTGGCTCTGTTTTTCACCGTCATTTACCAGCAAATCTTTCCATGTTCCAGCTGAGGGTTTTTCTATCTGTTGTGCAGGTAAGCTGCCCGAGAGAATACGCGATAACAATGCCTCGCGCATGAACAGGCCATTATGCGCCTGCTCAAGATACCATGCATTAGGCAGCTTGTCAACATCAAGGCTGATTTCAATGCGATGCTTATAGCGCGGCAATGGATGCATGACACCAACAGCCGTCGTAAGATGTGCCGGCGTGAGATGATATAATTTTGACACGCGCTCAAACTCAAACTCTCCCTCGGGACCTTGGGGAAAACGCTCGCGCTGGATGCGTGTCATGTACAGAATGTCGACGTTGGGAATTACGTCCTGCAGATGTTCTGAATGGTGAACGGCCATGCCATCAATAAAATGCTCAGGCATTTTCAATGAGTCAGGTGCGACGAGCCAGATTGTGATGTTTTTGAACATGCGTAACCCTGTTACGAGCGAATGGACCGTGCGGCCATATTTCAAGTCACCAACAAATGCAATACGCAGGTTGTCTATGCTGCCCAGCTTTTCTGTAATAGTCATGAGATCAAGCAATGTCTGTGTCGGATGGCTGTTGCTTCCGTCGCCACAGTTGATGACAGGGATGTCAAGAATATCTGCGGCATAGCGCGCTGCCCCTTCCAACGGATGGCGAAGTGCAAGAATATGTGCACCAAATGCATGGTACATACGCAGCGTGTCAGCCAATGGCTCGCCTTTCTGCACTGATGTCCCTTCAATGCCTGAGAAGCCCATCACACGCAATCCTAAGCGTTCAGCTGCGCGTTCAGTGCTTTCTCTTGTTCGGGTTGAGCTTTCATAAAATAATGATGCAAGGACTTTGTTCTGGAAAAACTTTGATGGCTTGAGCTTTTTTCTCTCAAGAGCACTGTTTATTAGAGATTCTATTTCTTCACGAGAAAGATCGGTGATTGAGATAATGCTTCGCATCAAAAAGTAAATGGCTTTGCTAGGAGTTTAAAAGGATTGTGGGTGTGGGAGATAGAGGTTGAAAATCACGGCGGCATTGAAAAGTTCGCTTAGTAAAAAGCAAGTCAGCACTTCGTGCTCGACACGTACCTTGGCAGTACAACACTTTTCAATACCGCTAAAATCACGAAAAGTATTTAAGTATATAAACTAAGAATGTGAATATGAAAACAAAACTTATTTTAGAAAAGTTAGACAATATTAAGTCCGAATTAGATTATATCAAGGAGCATTGGAGTGAACCCCAAAAGAATGGAACAAGATATTCAGCGATTGTGGGTTAGTACAAGTGCATTTTGAATATTTGGGTATTGACCAGTCGAAGGTGGTGCCCGAATATCACACACTGCACATTCTCGAAAAAGCCACTGGACACTGAGAAACATAGTTTCTTGTGTCTTGCGGGCTTAAAATATACCCACTAGACATTGATAAGCTCCACAAGACAAGTGTCCGCGTGAGCTATATAAAGCGAATTCTGCATTTGAGAAATAAGAAAAAATGACCGAAGAGGCCAAGTTAACATCTACCCGATAAGGTATGCGTGGATGTTTTCATATTTAAAACTTGCGGCAATGCCGGGGTGGCCGAACCAGGCAAAGGCGCTTGGTTGAGGGCCAAGTTAGCATCTACCCGATGCTATACGGGTTCAAATGTTAACGACGGGAAGTCCCGTCCCCGGCGCCCAAAAATCTAGAGGTGAATAGATATGGAATATGTAAAGAACGATAGGAAACAAGTGTTTGGAAGTGAAGAACTTGATGCTGGATACATGAAAAAAATTCAGCGGCTGTTTGAAGAGCGTGTTCGTGCACTTACAACTGAAGAGATAACACGACCGTTAACGGAATGGGTGAGATGATGGACGACGAATTACAACAGCTCCTTGATGACGACGAAATCAGCGTTGCTGAATATGGGTTCCTTGCAGGATATATGAGATGAAACGGTCCTGATGATAGTGGATTATATAACCTTTATAGATTTGGAACGCAAACTATTTAAAGCGTTGATAAGGTCGATTATTTCATGGAAACACTGACCAAAAGTGAGGTTCAAATACGCGCAGAGGAGTTAATTGAACGTATTCATGCAGGCGAAGTATTTGTCCATCCTACTGATACAATTTATGGTATTGGCTGCAATGCACAAGATGAGCGTGCAGTGAAGAAAGTGCGCAAGCTTAAGGAAAGAAAAGACGCACCATTTTCAATCTGGGCGCCAAGCAAAGCATGGATCAAAGAACAATGCGCTGTTACAAAAGAAGGAGAAAAATGGATTGAAAAATTGCCTGGGCCATATACACTTGTGTTCAAACTAAAAAACAAGAATGCGATAGCACCGAGCGTATGCATGGGTGCTGACACTGTTGGTGTTCGCATTCCACATAATTGGTTTCATCGCGTTGTTGAGCTTGCAGGTGTCCCTATCATCACAACAAGTGCGAACAGGACCGGGAAGCAGTTTATGACGTCGCTTGAGAATTTGGATAAAGATATTAAAAATGGCGTGCGCTTTATCGTGTACGAAGGCGAGAAAAGCGGCAAGCCAAGCAATATTGTTCATCTCGCAGACAAAGTAAAAGTAGTTGAGCGCACTAGATAATTGTCACTTTTTAGGAGTAAACCTTATAAAGGCGTGAATGGATAAGCTTCTCTACAATGAAAATATTGGCTGCAAGTGATGTGCATGGTGATACACGCTGGATTGAGAAGCTGGCGCAGAAAGCAGCGCAGGAAAAAGTAGATGTTGTGCTGTTGTGCGGTGATTTGACATTTGATGAAAGCATGACGGACAACATTATAGGCCCATTTAAGAAAAGAAATCTCACCGTTGCGCTTATCCCCGGCAATCATGAAAGTGCTGCAACAACAAATTTTCTTTCTGAGAAGTATAAAGTATATAATCTGCACGGATACAGTATGAAGCTTGGCGATATCGGCTTCTTTGGCGCAGGTCATGCAAATGTTGGTCCGCATGTCATTGATGACAAAGAATTGTTTGAGCTGCTCAAGAAAAGCCATGATTCAATCAAAGATGTAAAGAAAAAAATTCTTGTGACTCATGTTCATGCGGAAGACAGCTTGACAGAGAAGATATCATTCTTTCCCGGCAGTGCTGCGGTAAAAAAAGCAATTGCTCAGTTTAAGCCGATACTACATTTTTGCGGGCACGTGCATGAATGCGAAGGCATTGAGGAAGTGATTGGTAGTACAAGAAGTATTAATGTGGGAAAAGGCGGGAAGATTATAGAGGTGTAGGGATGAGTTTTCGGCTTCGTCGGCGTGCACTTCTCGGTCTTGGCTTGGCAGGACTTGTTACATTATTCGAAGAATCATCTTTTGGACTTTTAAGAAAAACACTATTTCCCTCCGCTCAGGATATTATTGAAAAATATGCTACTATTAGATTAATTTCTCCGGGAGACAAAGGTAACATTTTTTTGATAGGAATGGAACATTATTATGCAGGAACAACACGCACTGGTTCTGATGCAAATGCACAACAGTCTGCTTCACTCGCTCATGTCCAAAGTGAAATTTATGGGTTATTGTATCATTTGGCCGCGCAAGCAGATGCCCAATTAATCGTTGGCGAGGGGATTGGCGTTAAAGAACTTGTTCTCCCCTATGAGAGAAAAAGATTATCAAAGGAAGAACACGAAGAATATAGAGAAGAAATGAATGAACATGCCCATCGAGTACGTTTTTTTAATGCAAATCCTAGAGAAACGGGCTATACTGCGCTTAAAATTTTTAATCCTGAACTCATAAGGCTATTTGGAGCAGATGATAGAAAAGAGCAGCAGGAGTTACAATTACTCGAACGAGAAATTTTCTCTGCTGCGCTTCGTTATGTGCCTAAAAAAAGTGATTGGGATAATCCTGAACATGTGAGAAGACTAAAAATGGTTGAAGAAAGAGTAATGAAGAGAAAAAATGAATTGAAAGATGCACGATCACGCATATACTCAAACCATGCAATTGAACTTGCGGATATGTTGCATGAAGATAATGTTGTTATTGTTATTGGAAGTGCACATATCCATTTGATGGCACAGGAATACAGAGGAAAGCGCTCACTGTATATTCTTCAGCCTCATTCCTTATTGAAATAATGACTCATATATCCACAATAACTCTTGCTTTCCAGCCTGCACGTGTTTTTTTTACTTCGAACTGATGCAATGTAATTGCTTTAGCGTCGACGTTTAATTCGTGCTTTTTGTTTATTTTTTCACCGAAGCAATCTGCGGTTAATGTGAAAATGCTTTTTTCGGTGATTTTGATTTTGAATTTTGAGAAAAGCAGCTGCTCGGCATCCTTGAGGAAGATCAGCTCCTGAAGGAAATTGAATAACAAGCGGTCTGGGTTGGGTGCGGTAACTTTTACGACTTTTTTTCTTTTGGGTGCGACAGTGGACAGCTTGACTTGGATTTCCTGCAGTGCGAGCGCACAATTGGTGCATAAATCAGATAATGTTTTCCCAGTTGCCTCAAACAAAACATCTGCAGTGTGATCAAGGAATTTGTACATTCATATCCGAACATGGATATTTGCTCTTATATATTCCGAAAGCCTTTTAAAGGTCAAGTGTTTCCTTTTCGCTATAGTTGAGGTGATAGTCATGGGATTTTTAGGAGCTACTGGTTTTGCTATCGCAGAGCCTTTGGTCGGTGTTGTTGAAGGGGCAATCTATACGTTGCCTTCGATTGTTGCGACAATTGTTATTCTTATTTTTGGTTATTTGCTCGGCGCACTGCTGGGCATGGTTGTTCGCCATGTACTTGACAGGACAGGCATCATCAGAAAGATTATTTTCAAGCTTGACCTGCAAAAAGAAGTGGGCAACTGGAACATCAGCCATTTGTTTGGTTTGATTACAAAATGGTATATCTTTGTCGTGTTTCTGACGCCTGCTGCACAGACCGCAAACTTGACGTCATTGGCAGACTTCCTGAACTCTGCTGCACTGTGGATTCCAAACATCATCCTCGCAGTCATTATCGCACTTGCAGGCTATGTTGTTTCTGAATACATCGCAAAGAAGATTCGAGAAATCAAGTCAAAGCAGCGCTCATTGCTTGCATCGACAGGCAAGTTGTTGACGCTCATCTTTGTTGCACTGATTGCATTGCGCCAGGTCGGCATAGCAATTGACGTTGCAGAAAACGCGTTCTTGATCATCCTCGGTGGCATCATGCTTGGATTAGCACTTGCATTTGGTCTTGCAATGAAAGACGATGCGCATGATCTGGTGAAGGATATCAGAAAGAGGTTGTAGTTTTTTTATTTTTTCTTCGTTACTTTTATAAGGGTTTGGCTTTGAATTATGGAACCGTATTCAAACAAAGAGCTGGCCTCTGATTATGCTGGTGTTGCTTCCACAGACCCAGATTATGCCCCACGCAATATTCGAAAAGCTCAAGAACTCATCGCATCTTCTCCTGTTGACATTTCGGCGTGGTACAGAGAGCAGTCTGAAAAATTTGCGTGTAGCCGGCATTGGGAAGAAAATGAAACGCTTGAAGCGATTTTACGTGAAGGCGGAGATGTGGTGCGAGACAGACTTTTAGATGAACGTGAGAATGCGTTTCGAATTGCGCTGCCTCGCACTAAGCGAGCGTTGGAGAGACGAGCCGATGATTATCGGCCATCCGAAGATGACTTGAATAGTGATTAGATGTACAACTTCTCTATTGTGCTTTCAATCTTGTTCTTCATTGGCAAAATGCCTTGGCCGATAAAGACTAATGCTTTTTCACCGTCCATTGGTTCAAGCTCCCAGCGGCCTGCGACGTAATTGACCACATGAGGACCGTCTTCGTCAAAGTCGATAAAGCCTTTCAAACGATAGATTGGCTCTGGCAGATTTTGCAAGAAGAACTCGAATTTTTCGCGGTTGAGCTTGTGGGTAATGGGAATATGAAATGATTGGAATTGCTCACTATGCTGGTGCTGTGTTTTCTTCACGTGATGCTCTGCCTCAATTCCAAATAACAGGTTAATATCAACCTCACAGCGCTGTGTTTCAAGAATGGGAGCTTTTTTGTTGTATTTGCGGATAATATTTTTTACGTCAATGCGCTGCTTTGGGTCAATAAGATCAGTTTTATTGAGAATGATGATGTCGCCCATTTCTATCTGCACTGCACCGGTTCGACCAACACTGGGAAAACGGACAAGCGCGTCACCATCAACGATGCAAATAACAGAATCAAGCTTGACATCAGGAAAATTATTTGATGTGTCAATAACCAGTGCGTCAGGCTCGGCAACGCCGGTTGTTTCTACGATGATAAGTTCAGGATCATATTTTTCTTTGAGCTCTTTGATAGCTTCTTCAAACTCGCCTGTTAATGAGCAGCAGACGCAGCCGCCTGTAAGTTCAGCGATGTTGATGTTTTTACCTTGGATGATTTGAGCGTCTATGTTTATTTCGCCGAATTCGTTCATGATAATAGCAAACTTTCTATCAAGATTTTCGATAATGCGCTTTAACAGCGTTGTTTTACCTGAGCCGAGATAGCCGGTGAGGATGCTGAGTGATGTCATGGGGGTTTGGGGAGGAAGGGGGTTTAAAAAGGCTTGGGGCACGGGGGGCTGGTTTATCGGGTAGGCGCATTGAGCGCGCCCGCTGTATTGAGCTTATACTGTGCAGACAGTAAACAGAACCACGAACCAACAAACCTTATTAACAGGATGTAATTTCTTGCGAATGTGAAATTCAAAACCATCAATCCGGCAACAGAAGAAGTGATTGGTGAGTACAAAACACAATCGAATGAAGAAGTTCTGAGGATTTTAAAGTCGTGCCATGAAGCATTTCTGCTGTGGAAAAAGATGACGCTGCTGCATCGCGCTGATAAAATGAAAAAGCTTGCCCAGGTGCTGCGGAAGAATACTGAAAAACTTGCACGACTAGCCACAATTGAGATGGGCAAGCCGATCAAAAGCGCACGAGCTGAAGTGGAAAAGTGTGCATGGACCGCTGATTTTTATGCTGAAAAAGCTGCTGAATGGTTAAAAGAGGAAATCGTTCAGGTTGATGGAAAAAAACACGCTGTTGCGTTTGAACCTGTTGGTGTTGTGCTGCTGGTCATGCCATGGAATTTTCCGTTCTGGCAAGTGTTTCGCTGTGCGATTCCAACAATTATTGCAGGAAATGCTGTTGTGCTGCGGCATAGCAATCAAGTGCCACAATGCGCGCAGGCAATTGAAGAAATGTTTGTTGAAGCAGGCTTTGACGTGTTTCGAATGGTGATTACCGACCATGATACTGTTGGTCATATGATTGCATCTGAATCGATTGCAGGTGTTTCACTGACAGGGAGCACCGAGGCTGGAAGCAAAGTTGCTGAAATTGCGGGCAGGCATTTGAAAAAAGTTGTGCTGGAGCTTGGCGGCAGCGATCCATTTATTGTGCTCGAAGATGCAGATGTTGACGCTGCAGTAAAAAATGCAGTTATTGGGCGGACGATGAACAACGGGCAGAGCTGCATCGCGGCAAAAAGATTTATCGTTCATGAAAAGATTGCAGAATCATTTTCAAAGAAATTTGCTGAACAGATGGGCAGGCTCGTGGTTGGCGATCCTCTTGATGAAAAAACAGATGTTGGTCCATTGGTAAATGCAGCTGCGCTGTCAAAAGTTGAGCAGCAGGTGCAGAACACCGTGAAGAAAGGCGGCAAGGTGCTTGTTGGCGGTCGAAGATTGGAGAGAAAAGGTTTTTTCTTTTTGCCTACGGTCATCAAACATGCACCACGAGATGCAGCAGTTGTCGATGAGGAAGTGTTTGCGCCCTGTGCGCCTGTGATTGTGTTTAGAAATGATGATGAGGCAATTGCAATTGCGAATGATACTGTGTTTGGTTTGGGCGGCAGCGTCTGGACAAAAGATGTGGTTAAAGGAGAACGAATTGCACGACAGATTGATGCAGGAACTGTTTTTGTCAATTCTATCGTGAAATCCGACCCACGCATGCCATTTGGCGGTATCAAGAAGAGCGGCATTGGGCGTGAGTTATCACATTATGGGCTGAAGGAATTTGTGAATGTGAAGGGGATTAATGTGTATGAAGGGAATAAATAAAAATTATGAAATCTGCAGATTTGTTTGTCAAATGTTTGGAAAATGAAGGAGTGGAATACATTTTCGCCGTTCCCGGCGAAGAGAATTTGCATCTGCTGGAAAGCATCAGAAAATCTTCTATTAAGCTGATTGTCAACCGGCACGAGCAGTGTTCTGCATTTATGGCTGCGACGTACGGCAGATTGACCGGCAAAGCAGGCGTCTGCTTGTCAACGCTCGGCCCAGGGGCAACAAATCTTGTAACAGGCATTGCACATGCACAGCTCGGCGGCATGCCGCTTGTTGCAATTACCGGGCAAAAAGCTGTCCGCGACAACTGGCAGGCTGGATTTCAGATTATCGACGTAGTCAACATGATGCGGCCGCTGACAAAATGCAGCGTGCAGATTACCGGGCCAAAAATGGTTGCAAAGGAAATACGGAAAGCGTTTAAAATTGCGACGACAGAGCGCCAAGGCGCATGCCATATTGAGCTGCCTGCAGATATTGCACTTGAAGAAGTCGATCCTATATTTACCCCACATCCATTCTCGAAGATGCGCAGGCCGCTTCCTGAACATAAAGCAGTTGCAATTGCAGCAGATTTGATTGCAAAATCTGAACGGC
This sequence comes from Candidatus Nanoarchaeia archaeon, assembly GCA_035289325.1. Lineage (GTDB taxonomy): Archaea > Nanobdellota > Nanobdellia > Woesearchaeales > JAGLXL01 > DATDXM01. The sequence continues at coordinate 3,774 of DATDXM010000047.1, read as the reverse complement.
CAGTTATCATCGTTTCAAGCAGGGGGCAGCGCAACAGCGTGCGGAAAAGCCTGCGCGCATTTTGTGACAAAACAAATATTTTTGTCGTGCATACGCAGCTTGGCAAAGGAGCGCTCGGTGATGACCATAAGAATTCGCTCTATTCATTCGGGCTGCACAAAAAAGATTATGTGCATTGTGTTGTTGAACGGGCTGACCTTGTGATTACGATAGGATATTCTTCTACAGAATATCCGCCGAGCGTGTGGAACAAGCAGCTGGCGAAGAAAATATTGCATATCGATTTTACGCCTGCGGAGCCAGACAGCTATTATGCGCCACATGCTGAAGTGATTGGTGACATTGCTGCATCACTTGATGCGATTTCGTCGCACATTCAGCATTTTACATACGATGATGATTACTATCTGCGGCTGAAAAAAGAGCTTGACACAAAACTTTTTGTTGAAGGTGCAGCTGATTCAGGCTATCCGTTGAAGCCCCGCAGAATTGTCGCAGACTGCCGTGCAGTGCTGGGCAATGAGGATATTATTTGCCTGGATAACGGCGTCTATAAATTATGGTTCTCACGCCATTACAAAGCATTTAACATCGGTACAGTGTTGCTCGATAATGCGCTCGGCACGATGGGAGCAGGGCTGCCAGCTGCGATGGCTGCAAAAATGGTGCATCCGCATCGAAAAGTGTTGGCAGTCTGTGGCGATGGCGGCTTTATGATGAATTCACAGGAGATGGAAACTGCAGTTCGGCTTGGATTAAATATTGTCGTGCTGATTGTGAATGACAATGGATATGGATTTATCAAATGGGAACAAGAGCGATATAAATATCCTAATTTTGGGCTTGAATTCAGCAATCCTGATTTTGTGAAGTACGCAGAAGCGTATGGCGCGGTCGGATATAAAGTGAAGACCGCAGATGAACTTTTTGGTTTGTTGGAGAAAGCGTTTCAGCAGAAAGGTCCGGTGATTATTGAATGTCCCATTGATTATTCGGAGAATTTAGCGACGTGGGGAGCTGAGCTGGATAAATTGACGTGTCCGCAGTGAGATAAGATTTATATTAAGAGATTAGTTCTTACCAAACATGAAAATCACTTTATCTCTCGTTTCATTGGTTTTTGTTGTGTCTTGTGGTATTATAGATGCCCCATACGATCACTATTCCATGATACAAAAGTCAGGAACTAATGTCAGTACTTTAGAAGATGTTGAATTATTAATAATAAAAGAGAGGCTATATGAAAGAGATTTAGAGACAATAGAAAAAATAGAATTCCAGATACACCCCGAGAGATTAAATGACTTAAAAATCAAAGAGAATATAACAGTTGGCAAAATATCAGTCACAAACGATACTCACACAGCAACCGAAATTTATTATAGCAAGGTACATGCCGATGAAAATGCCAAAGATTTAAAGGTTTGGATATACAGAGAAGATATCGCTATTGATTCAAAAGGAAATATATATGACAAAGTAGTTGCAATAGACTGACAAAACACAACATTTAAATACATACGTTGCTAACGTATGTTAGATACGGATGTTCACTGATAGATATCAAGGTCTAAGAGTTGCAGTGTCGCTGTCCGCCGCTCGTGAATTAATGCAAGAAGAGATGACAATGTATGATGTCGTTGAGATTCTTGAACAGGGATATGATGCACCGAGAAAAAGAAGCGAGGGTACAATAGAGCGCTGGCTTGATAAAGGACAAAAAACGTACAACGCAGTGATAGTAAAGGACTATGACAACACGATGAATGAAGAAGTTTGGGTGCTTATACACTTCGGACGGTTTACAAAAAAATGAAATGTCACAGATGTGGAAAACAAATGCAGAAGGTGAACGCAATTCCATTTAATCAGCACAAGCTCGATGGATGGAAGTGCCCATGTGGTGAGATTTATTTTAATCCTGAGCAAGTTCAGAAAGTTCTCTTGCTCAATAAATTAGAAAAACAAGCAATACATGCGACATTAGGAAGAAATAGAAGTAATCTTATTTTACGATTACCGAAAGATATCGAAACTGCACTCAACCTTCATCAAGGTGAGGAAGTAATTTTGAAGATTGAAAAGAATGAATTGAAAGTGATACCAGCTGAGTAATATGTTCTGTGTGAAATTAGATTTTATTTTTCGTCATCTCCACAAAATGTTTGCCTAACATGCGCAAATATTCCTTCTGCTGCTTTGGGATTTTGCGCAGCTCGCGTGTTGCATTTTTTTCGAGAAATGGAATCGAATCTTCGAGTGACATATTTTTTACCGTGTCTTCAAGCAAGCGATGATAAGAATCATGAAAAAATGAGACTTGAGCATCAAATGCCTGAACATCTGCAAGCAACTGCTTAACGCTGCTATGTGGATCACGAAGAAGCATGCTGACAATACGCTGTGCTTTCTCTTTGTCTTTGGTGACGTGCGCAATCCTTAAATCAAGCAGATGATGCGCAAACGATGCAAGCTTGTCGTTAATGACCTGGCCATAGGCAAGCTCTTTCAATGGCTTATGAAGAACAAGAAATTGTTGTGCAGCATGTTCTTTTTTAATCCTGTCTAAGAGGTGGTCAACGCGTGGCAGCTGCTGCGTTGCCTGCTTCAGCTGTTTAATGTCCATCAGCGCGACAGCACAAACTCAGGGTTTGCTGCAACATCATCAAGTACACTGCTTGATGTAACATCATCACGCAGCGCAATTTTTGAACTTGAACAATACGGGCATTTTCGATGAATGCGAGAATCCTTGCGCAAGCTGAACTTATAATTACATGACGTGCATTGAAACCTTGTCCGATGAATAACTGCTGCCTGCTTCTCTTTTGGAGCGCGGCTCATGCAAGAAAGACAAACAAGATCTTTTCCGTTCGGCGCATACCGAACATTATCGATGCTAACTTTTTCTTTACATTGGTGGCAAAAGACAGTTGTCATAGTAATCACCTTTTATTGGAATTTTGATGTGAGAGGAAGGGGATTTATAAGTGTTTATATTTTCGAAAATCATGCTCAGAAATGGTTTCTGGCAGCTCGTTGTTAGTTCTTATACGGCGTGCTCATCCGCTCATATAAATCAGGATCGGTTTGAGCTATTCGTTCTTTGAGAGCGATACGGGCACGGTGAAGCCGCCATCGCACGGTTGACGGTTTAGTACCAGTGATTTCGCCAATCTCGCTGCTGTCAAGCCCTTCAGCATCGAGCAATAATGTCTCTCTTTGCTTTGGGGAGAGCATGTTTGCAAGACACATGAGGTAGGCATACCCTCGTGATTCAAGCGCAGGTGGATCAAGCGAAGGTGGTTCATATAATAAACGTGACATTGTTTTTCGGTCGTCACTCCTTCTTCTGTCTATTGCAAGGTTACGCGCAATTGTCGTAAGCCATGTTGAGAAACAACCGAACTCAGGATCAAATTTTTTAATAGCTCTATAAGCTTTCCATGCAGCTTCCTGAAGAATATCCACAGCGTTCTGCCTTGAGGTTCGCTGGGCAACCATAGCATATGCAGTGCGATAGACAGGCTTTAATAGCGCTTCAAATGCTTGTTCATCACCTGCTTTTGCGCGGGCGACGAGGTCTGGATCGTCCATTTCAATTATGACAGTATGGGACTAATAAGTGTTGTGGGCTCGTTTGCAAGTTCATTTTTGGCACCTCATAATTAGGTTATGAGCAAGACATTTTCCGTAGAAATGTCTTGCTTGTTGTCCGACGGTACGACCACGTAAAATGTTACTCATTCCTCTTTTGAGCATACTATTAAGTGT
>DATDXM010000046.1:0-4405 GCA_035289325.1 Candidatus Nanoarchaeia archaeon | reverse complement strand
AGGATCGGCAACTTTAGAGTGTTGTATAGGGTTAATCATGAAAGTCAAAAGATAGTGATTTTAAAGATTGACGACCGCTCCAGAGTCTACGACTAACTAAAAAGCATCTTCACTACCATCGTTGCATAGCTTCCTTTTTGCAAACAAAACCTCAGCATAACTTTCTTCCTGCCAGCAAACATTTCATCATCTTCAACCCTAAAAGAAAATTTCTTCACAGCTGCAATCATCTCTCGTTCAGTCCCTTCGCTGCTCAGCTCAGGAATTTCTCGAATGATAAAATCCCTAAAAACAATATTCTCTCGTTTCATCAGTTCATCAATAATGTGCTTTACTTTGTCTTTCACATCAGCATCAAACCCGATCAGTGGCACTTTCCTCTTTTTCATCTGTCCGAGCGGAAAAGCAAGCTGCCCCTGGCTATATGCAACCCGTTTAAATCGCACACTCTTTTCTATCAGCTGTTCAACCGTTTCATTCCAGAGCCAGCTTTGATAGCTGTGGACAAACAGCTTGAGCGTTTTCAATGGAATCAGCCGAAGTGCACCAATAAAATTAGTCTTACTTTTAGCATTAAACTCTTTCACATGGACGTTATATCTTCCTTCTCCGTGCGCAATGAGTTCAACCGCCTTCTTGAAATTTTTCTTGACGATCGCTTTTCCAATCTCAACATTATTCTCAGAAAACCGTTGCTCATCGAAGTAATTCACAATAGAATTAATTTTCTTCACCTTAATGTCAGCATCCACATCCCGTACAACAATCTGAAACGCATTGCCGTCCAAATCGCCCAAAGAAATCGGCTCATCTCCATATCCATAAAAAATTAGTTTAATCCCCGACAGCTTCACCCGCTCAATCATCTCTTTCCGAACATTTTCCGCCGAGCACAACTGCCGTGTTATCGCTTTCTTGTCTTTTGCTCCTGCAAATCCGATCTTCTTCACTCGCAAAGCACGTGCAGCTTCTTCTACAGCATCTTGCGTGTTTTTATTCTTCTTTTCCAGCCAGAAATAGCAATATCTTCCTTTCTTTTTAGCCTTAACATTCGTGATTTCTTCAACAACAAAGTCTTCGGGGATGTGTTTGATGAGCATAATTCTACGAATGTGAGAGCTATTTTAAACTGTTTGCCCAGATACCCTTTTAAACCATAAAATAATGCTCAGTTCCATGCAAAAAGAGGCAATCATAGTACTATTTCTCCTAGCCATTGCTGCGTGCTCTAATAATGCAATCCCAAAAAACATCCCCACCGACCGCACTATCGGTGTTATCGGCTGCTCAAACACGTTCCAAAGCGCTTATGGCTATCGCTGGGCAGGCGGCAACCAGGTATGGTTCGTTCACCGTGACAACATGCATGACATGGACAGCGGTTCGGTGATGGAATGGACGCGCAATGGTCCCAGCCGAGACTTCTGGAAAACATTCGATAACTATCTCACACAAAACCCTCAGACATCAAAAGTATGGTGGCAACTCTGCATCCCACGGGATCAAGCAGATATCACTACCGAAGAGGCTGCGCCAATAATCGAACAACTGCGCAAACGCATTCCAAATGTTCAAATTTATGTTTCTCCATTGTCTGACTTTCCTGACCATCCCTGTGAAATTACAGGTATCGAAGGCGTTGAACGCGCAAAATCATTAGCAATCGAACTTGACAAACAGTACGATGACATTCATCCTGGTCCCATTCTTGGTCCATTATACGCGCATGAAATCGGCGAAGAAGACCATTGCCACCCAAATGAGGAAGGCATGGGCAAGTTAGGTCGCCAATTAAAAGAATTCTTTGATGATCAAGAAAAAGGATTAGGTGATGATAATTCATGAAAATTGTAATGGCCCTTCTAATTTTAGTACTGACCAGCTGTGCTCAACAGCAACAAAACGATATTCCCGACACCGACCGCACCATCGGCTTCATTGGCTGTTCTAACACGCGAGAAACCGTCGAAGGCTATCATTATATGGGCGGCACACAGATGTGGGATTACGACAGGCATTACGGTTCTGGCACTATTCTGGACTGGTCAAAAGATGTCGATGACAGCATCTACTGGGATGTCTTTGACAAGCTGCTGGAAAAATATCCAAACACAAAAACAATATGGTGGGAGCTCTGTATCATGGACAATGATAGAATAACAAGTGTCGAACAAGCCGATATCGTGCTCAACGAAATCAGACAGCGCATCCCGGGCGTCGTCATTTACGTATCAGCATTAGCAGATTACACTGATGGCGTATGCAGCATAACAGGTACATTTGGGCTTGAAAAAGGAAAAGAGTTAGTGCCATTATTAGACACAAACAATCAAGATGTATTCGCCGGCCCTGTCTTAGGACCAATGTCACAGAAAGAAACCGCAAAAGACGGCTGTCATTTGAGCAGTCCTGACGGGAAAAGAAAGCTCGGCACGCAGTTAAAATTTTTTTTTGACAATGCGCAGGGCATGCAATCATTACCAGAAATCACAATAATTGATTCAAATAAAGTCAATAACACACAAAACAATACTCCAACAGAAGAACCAGCACACCAATTCGACCAAGTCTGGCAGGATCGCATTGATGCAGCACTCGAAGAAACAAATTGCCCACAAGTAAAAAAAATAAACTACCCAGAAAACTATTATCTTGGACCATTGACCGACACCCATCTTCATATTCCTTCAATACCCGACTGGTCTCACGATAGCGAGCCAACCTCAGATGAAACAGAAGGCAGATTTGGCGGACCTGGTGCATTTCTCGGCTGGAATGTCAAGATGAGTGAGATAACCTGCACGCTACAGCACGAAGGCACCACTAAAAATTTCGCATTCTTCCCTGTATACGACGAAGAAATTTCTGCATCTCAGCTCTACCTCTGGAAAAAAACGATGGAAACATACCCTGAACTTTTCACCCCATTCATCATGTCATCCGGCAACGACGGCGACCCCGACGGCTTTCCAACGGTTGATGCAAAAACGCTGAAATCAATGCTTGCAGTCTATCCAGATCTATTCCATGGCTACGGCGAAATCGGATTATATGCCCGCGAAAATGGCGGCTCACCTGAACTTCCGCCGGATGCACAGCGCATGCAGGAAATATATCCCATAATAAGAAAAAACAAGCTTGCGGTCTATGTCCATCTTGGCGACGGTCACAAAGATAATTTCGAGCGCGTGCTGAAAGCCAATCCCGATATCAATTTTGTATGGCACGGCGACCAGCTGTCCATCAGTGAAGTTGAAGACGTGTTAAACAAGCATCCAAACGCACATTATGGTCTTGAAATCATTGGCGAAGGCTCAAACTTTGGCATTTTTCCATTATTTGTTGGCAAAAGCAAGCAGACATACATTGACGCAGTGAACCAGAAATTTGATGACCTGCTGAGCTATGACACCATAACCTGGAAGCCTGTTATTGAGCGCCATCCAGACCAGCTCGTCTGGGGAACTGATCGTGCTGACACAGAATGGAATTACGATGCTGACGTCGGACAATTAATGGTCAAATATGCTCGTGCATTCACTGGGCAGCTTGATCCATCAGTGCAAGAGAAGTTTGCGTATAAGAATGCGGAGAAAATAGTAGGTGATTCAACATGAAAAAAATAGTATACATTATAGTCGGCATAGTCATTTTTTTAGTTGTTGCAGGCTTTATCACAAAGGCAGTCATCGAAAAAGTAACGCGCGACATTACAGAGCGTGAAATACGGCGCATTGCAGGCGACCAAGCCGACCGCATTACCCAAGAAGAAATCGACCGGATTGCACAGGAAAAAACAGAAGAAATTACAAGAGGCATACTCGGCAGTGGCACAGCTTCAAGTTCTCTCAAAACCGTCGAGTGCGACAAAACACCAGTCGCACGCCAATTCTCCGCGTCGTCCTACTATGAAGGTCCGTTAATAGATGCTCATCTGCATATGCCATTCACCTTTGATGTGCCGCAAGCGCTGTACGCACAAGCCGATTTTAATGGTGCTACACTTGAAAAAGGCGTGCCCGCTGCAAGCCTTATCTGCCTTTTCGACAAGACCAATGTCAAATCTGCGCTTGGCTTTTACGTTGTCCCAAGCCTTCTTAAAACGCAGTCGCTCGTTCAAATAAAACAAATCGATGAGCAATACCCCAATAAAATCACACCATTTATCATGACTGCTCATGTATCTGCATTAAACATCCAGCCCGCTGACGTTGAATCCGTTATTAAATCAAATCCTGGTCTTTTCAAAGGCTTTGGCGAGCTTGCATTGTACAAAGATGCATATAAAGGCGTAAGCCCCGATGACGAGTCACTGCGCCTCTATTACGCTCTTGCTGAAAAATATGACCTTGTTGTCATGGTGCATCCAGATGACGGCCAGCAAGAGGCAGTAAAAAAAATTCTC
>DATDXM010000045.1:0-7503 GCA_035289325.1 Candidatus Nanoarchaeia archaeon | reverse complement strand
ATTGAGATGAGCTACGCATTCAAGCTGCTGCTTGACGAATTGAAGAGTTTAGGCATCTATCCAAGAATGGAACTAAAAAATAAATTTGAGGAATAAAATGCAAAACAGAACTGAAGAATTCATCTACAAGAAGGTTGAGAGGATTGTATTCGGTTTATTTAGTCCTAAACAAGTACAGAAAATGGCTGCGGTGAAAATTGTCACCCCCGAATTATATGATAAAGAAGGTTATCCGGTTGACGGCGGTCTGATGGACGTACGCTTGGGTGTTATTGATCCAGGATTACGCTGTAAAACATGTGGCGGACGATTAAAGGAATGCCCAGGCCACTTTGGATATATCGAGCTTGCACGCCCAATTGTACATTTTAAGTTTATTCGTGTCGTTCTCGACTTGTTGCGTTCCTCATGCAAGGTGTGTGGCCGCGTACTGATTCCAGATAATAAAATTGCACGATACAAGAAAGCAATTGCGCAGGCAGCAAAGGAAGACAGTGCTGAAGGCCCAAGAAAGAAGATTAAAGCAATTATTAACCGCTTGAAGACGCGCAAGAAATGCCCGCACTGTACAAAAAAGCAGAGCAAGATTATTTTGGAAAAGCCGACATCATTTTATGAGGATGAAAATAAAATTAGTCCAATTGAAGTCCGCGCACGGCTTGAGCGGATTAATGATGAAGATCTTGCGTTGTTTGGAATTAATCCAAAGTTCGCACGCCCCGAATGGATGATATTGACTGTGTTAGCAATTCCACCAGTGACAGTACGTCCAAGCATTACATTAGAGAGTGGCGAGCGCAGTGAAGATGACTTAACACATAAACTTGGTGATGTCGTGCGTATCAACCAGCGTTTGTTTGAAAATATTAATGCAGGTGCTCCAGAAATAATTATTGAAGATCTTTGGGATTTACTGCAATACCATATTACTACATTTTTCGATAATGAGGTATCACAAATACCACCAGCGCGCCACCGTGGCGGCCAGTTATTGAAGACAATTTCCGCGCGCATCAAGAGCAAGGAAGGCAGAATACGTCACAATCTCGCAGGGAAGCGAACAAATTTTAGTGCGCGTACAGTTATTTCTCCTGACCCGATGCTTGCACTTAATGAAGTAGGCGTTCCGCAAATAATTGCACAGAAATTAACAGTGCCTGAGCGTGTCACCGCATGGAACAAAGATTACATTGCAAAATTTGTCGAGCGCGGTCCGCATCTCTATCCGGGATCAAATTACGTGATTCGTCCAGATGGCAGAAAGAAAAGAATCACTGATGAAACACGAGAAGAAATACTTGAAGAGCTTGCCCCAGGATATATTGTCGAGCGCCATTTGATGGACGGCGACATCGCAATTTTCAATCGTCAGCCAAGCCTGCACAGGATGAGCATGATGGCCCACAAGGTTCGTGTTTTATCTGGACGCACATTAAGATTGCATCCTGCAGTATGTAATCCGTATAATGCAGACTTCGACGGCGACGAAATGAACCTGCACATCCCTCAAACAGAGGAAGCTCGCGCAGAGGCTGAGATTTTAATGATGGTCCAAACGCAGCTGATTTCGCCAAGATACGGATTACCTATTCTTGGATGCATCCAGGATTCAATTACAGGCAATTATATGCTGACAAAAAAGCTTGAGTATTCACGTGAAGAAGCGATTGATCTGTTGACATCCTCAGGAGTAACTGATCTGAGCAACCTGCCAAAAAGCAAAAGAATAACAGGCAAGCAGGTATTTAGCACAATGCTGCCTGCTGATTTGAACGCAGTTGGCAAGAGCAAAACAGGCGATGCTGTTGTCATAACAGATGGGCAGATTGTCGAGGGCGTAATGGATAGTGCTGCTCTTGGCGAAGAAAGTGGATGGCTGCTCCGAGTATTGCATGAACGTTATGGAGACAGCTTTACTATTGATGCACTAGGCAAGATTGCGCGGCTTGGTGTTAAAGTGCTGCTCAGCCACGGATTTACGATAGGCATTGCAGATACAGACTTACCGGCACAAGGAAGTGCAAAAATCCGTGAGATCCTTGACGAAGCAGATAAAGAAGTTGACAATCTTATTCGAACATTTGAGCGCAACGAGCTTGAAGCGTTCCCAGGCAGAACAATTGCTGAAACGCTCGAGCTTCGTATTTTAGAAGTACTGAACAAGGCACGTAACCGATGTGGTACAGCAGCGATGGAACACAGTGGTGAGAATGCTGCGGTAGTTATGGCACGAAGTGGTGCGCGTGGTAACGTTTTGAACGTTGCACAAATGACTGCAGTTGTTGGTCAGCAGGCACTGCGTGGCAAGCGTATCGAGCGTGGTTACCGAGGCAGAACATTGCCGTACTTCAAAAAGGGAGACTTATCGCCCGCAGCGCGCGGATTCATTAAGAATTCGTTTAAGAGTGGCATGAATCCAGCAGAATTTTTCTTTGGCAGCATGACAGGTCGTGACAGCTTAATGGACACGGCACTCCGTACGCCAAAGAGCGGATATCTCTACCGCAGATTAAGCAATGCAATGCAGGACTTAAAAGTAGAATATGATAAAACAGTGCGCGACGTAAGCAAGCGCATTATTCAGTTCAACTATGGCGAGGATGGTATTGACGTCAGCCGCAGCGAAAACGGAAAAGTGGGCGACATTCAGGCAATCATCAAGGGGGTCAAGTAAATGGACAAGAACGCATCGATATTCCAGAAATATGAAACAGTGCTGCCGCATTCAATACTTGAAGAAGTAAAAGCACATGTGTCAGAGAAAACGAATCCCGAGCGGCTCCAACGAATTCTCGATGCAGTAACAGAGCGATACGCACGCGCGCAGGTCGATGCAGGCGAGGCTGTTGGCATTGTAAGTGCAGAAAGTATAGGTGAACCTGGAACACAGATGACACTGAACACATTCCACTTCGCAGGCGTTTCAGAGATGAACGTTACCGTTGGTCTGCCGCGTATTATTGAAATTTTTGATGCACGAAAAGAGATTAAGACGCCGATGATGGAGATTTTTTTCAAAACACCCTATAACAAAGCCGACAAAATCAAGGAGATGGCTATTGAGCTCCGTGAAACAAAAGTCAACGATCTCATTCAGGAGATTACAACCGACGTGTTTGAGCAGAAAATGATAATAAAGCTCAATCCCGCGCTGATCGAAAAGCTGAATGTAAAAGCATCAGACATTAGTGCAATTATCCGTGCAAAAATCAAGGGAATTTCAATGAAGACAGAAGAGAACACAATTGAGATAAGTGCAAAGGGCAGTGAAGATCCCGCAGCAGTAAACAGGATAAAAGAAAAGATTCGCACGATACACATGAAAGGCATCAAAGGCATTGCACAAGTTCTTCCGGTAAAGCGCGGCGAAGAATATATCATATTGACATCAGGAAGTAATCTGAAAGAGGTGCTGAAACTTGAGAAAGTAGACGCAACTCGTACAACAACAAATAATATGTTTGAGATTGCCTCGACATTAGGCATTGAAGCAGCTCGGCAGGCAATCATTGACGAGGTCAACAAAGTCATTGATGCGCAAGGCTTAAATATTGATGTCCGTCACGTCATGCTCGTCGCAGACACGATGTGTGTCTCAGGCAGAATACGTGGTATCACACGATATGGTGTTGTCCGCGAGAAGACAAGCGTGCTTGCGCGTGCAAGTTTCGAAACACCAATCAAATATCTGATCAATGCAGCGCTTGTTGGTGAAGTTGATCACCTGCACAGTGTTGTTGAGAATGTCATGATTAATCAGCCAGTTCCGATTGGCACTGGATTGCCTGGCCTGGTAACGAAAGTGAAATGATAGTGATAAAAAATGGATAATATAGCAGAAGTCAAGCAGGCAATAAAAGAAGGGAACGCAGTCATCGGCCTACAGCGAACACTCAAGCTTCTCAAGCAGAAAAAGATCAAGAAAATTTTCCTGGCATCGAATACAGCAAAGCTCACAAAGGAAGATATAGCTCATTACAGCAAGCTTGCAAATGTAACAGTTGCAGATCTTGAGCTGAAAAATGAGGATCTTGGCACCATATGCAAGAAACCGTTCTCGATTTCTGTCATCAGCGTGCGTTCAGAATGAAGATAACCTACACGAAGGAACTGCTCGCCAGCATGAGTATTTTCACACGCATCACGGGTGCAGAGCTCAAGGATGCGTTTGAGCACGAGAATGCACTGTATTTTGTCGTCCAGCCAGGCCAGATGGGAAAAGCAATCGGCAGGGGCGGCGCAACAGTAAAAGAGCTTCAGGAGCGATTTAAGCGGCACATTCGCATTATCGAGTACTGTCCCGACATCATTAAGTTCATACAAAACGTCATCTATCCATTAAAAGTAGAGGGCATGACCGAAGAGAGCGGCGTGATTACAATAAAGAGTGAAGATAGGGCGTTAAAAGGCCAGCTTATAGGCAGAAATGCGAAAAATTTAAATATGCTCAGAGATGTGGTCTCTCGATATTTCAAGGTAACAGAAATTAGGATTGAATAATGGGAAAAAAACCAAATGGACTAAATGTTGCAAAGCGCCTGCGGCAGCGGCGAAAGCATAACAAGCGAACGCGCCTCACCATGCAGAAATTGCGTTCTGACCCGTTAGAGGGAAGCTCACAGGCACGTGGAATCGTACTTGAAAAGTTCGAGCTCGAAGCAAAGCAGCCGAACAGCGCAATGCGCAAGTGTGTTCGTGTCCAGCTCACAAAGAATGGCAAGCAGGTCTCTGCATTTGCACCAGGCGATGGCGCAATAAAACTCATTGAAGAGCACGATGAAGTTGTTCTTGAAGGCATGGGTGGCAAGCAGGGTGGCGCAAAGGGCGATCTTTCCGGCATTAGGTTACAAGTGTACAAAGTGAATGATCAAAGCCTTGATGCATTACTGAAAGGCAAAATAGAGAAAGCACGAAGATGATCAAGATATTTAACAAGTGGAGTGTTGAAGGCATTGCTGTTGCAGATACAGGCGTTGCTGATTATATTACATTGGATCCAAAGATTGTGCCAAAGACAGGCGCACGATATGCAGGCCAGAAATTCCACAAATCAAAAGTGTTTATTGTCGAACGATTGATCAATAAGATAATGGTTCCAGGCCACAGGGGAAAGAAGCACTTTCGCAGTTCAGGTCAATGCTGTGGCAAAAAGTCAAAGGCATATAACGCTGTAGAAAAAGCATTTGGGATGATTGAGCTGCGATTGAAAAAGAATCCGGTGGAAGTTTTTGTCACTGGTCTTGTCAATGCTTGCCCGCGTGAAGAGATTGTTTCTATTGAATATGGTGGCGCGCGGTATCCAAAATCAGTTGAAGTTGGCTCGCAGCGCCGCATTGACTTGGTGTTGCGATATATGGTGCAAGGCGCATATGGGCGCTCATTCCGTTCAAAGATTTCTATTGAGCAGGCGCTTGCAGACGAGATTATCGGTGCATTCCAGCGATCTGCAAAGTCAAATGCAATCTCAAAGAAGCGAGATTTAGAGCGGCAGGCTGCAAGTGCGAAGTAGGCATTATACAAACGCTATAGTGTGGTAGAAAAAAGAGTATTCGCTGCGCAATTGTAACGACAAGCTTTTAGAGGAGAACATGTATATATTTGTCCTATGGCTGAATTCCAAAAGCAAGTATTACAAACGCTTGAAGACAGGAAAGGTTCTATTGAAGATCTAAATATGTTGAGAAGATTGACGATCGCTCAAGAGTTTATTAAGAAATTGTTATCCTCGTACAATACTTTTTTCCCAAATAGATTCGTGTCGCAACACTGAGCACATCACCTTTTTTTATTGATTCAGCCAGGTCAAACAGATTCTTATTCCGCTTCAGCACATAAACTTTAGCATTATCATCAAAGGTAATCCTTATGTTCCCCGTCTTCGTCCGCGTAACACTGTTCACCACGCCTTTCTTCTTCGGCATCTTGCGCCATTTCTCGGCAGATGCCATCTTGTTGAGAACGTGCATGAGCTGAGTGTGGTCAGACATAAAAGAGGTATAGCTAACAAGCATATAAAAGATACCCATAAACCTTATAATCCACCTATTTCTCCCGCAAACAAAAGGTGATATTTATGAAAATCGGCATTGTCAAGGAAATAAAAGAAAAAGAGAACAGAGTTGCAGCAACACCAGAGGGCGTCAAGCAGCTCACATCCGCCGGCAACATTGTGATGGTCGAAAATGATGCTGGATTTAACTCAGGTTTCTCGAATGAAGAATACATAAAAGCCGGCGCACAAATTGTGAACACCGCAACTGCCTGGGGCGCAGAATTGGTGATCAAAGTCAAAGAGCCATTAGAGCAGGAATACAAGTTTTTCCGTGAGAATCAGATAATTTTCACTTATTTCCATCTTGCAGGCGTCACAAAAACATTGACAGAAGCGCTTCTCAGGAGCAAAGTGACATCAATTGCGTACGAGACCGTTGAAGACAGCAATGGAAAACTCCCTCTCCTCGCGCCGATGTCCGCAGTTGCAGGCAACATGGCGGTGACAATTGGTTCATACTATCTTGCAAAGTTCAACAACGGCAGAGGCATGCAACTCGGCACTGTGCTAGGAAAAAAATACGGAAAAGTCGCAGTCATTGGCGACGGTGTTGTTGGATTGCACGCAGCACGAACTGCATACGGAATGGGCACCCATGTCGTTCTCTTTACCCGTCACAAAGAGCGCTTTGATTCATTAAAAAAAGAGATAGGCGCAGAGCTGCAATGCGAACTCTCAGAGCCAGAAAAAATTGCTCACCACATCAGGGACGCAGATCTCGTCATCGGTGGCGTTTTATTGCACGGCGCAAAAGCGCCACACGCAGTCACGGAAGCAATGGTAAAAACAATGCAGCCCGGCAGCGTGATTGTCGATGTCAGCATTGACCAGGGCGGCTGCATCGAAACATCAAAGCCAACCTCACATACAAATCCAGTATTTATTAAGCATGGCGTAACACATTATTGCGTCACCAATATGCCTGGTGCATATCCAAGAACGTCAACGATTGCGTTGACACACGCAACATTGCCTTATGCAGTAAAGCTCGCAAAGGACGGCTTAGCAGCAGCAAAAGCAGACTCAGGGCTTGCAAAAGGGATCAACACGTACAAAGGATTCATCGCATGCAAGCCAGTTGCAGAGGCATTGGGGATGATGAAGCAGTATAAAGAGATAAGCAGCGTATTGTAGATAGCACAGCAATGCTAAACAGATACAACTGAGCAAAAAACTTATAAACTACAGCTTCCTATAGCTACCTATGGCAACAACAATCCAAATCGAAGAGAAAGTAAAGAGCAAGTTGGACAAGCTTAAAGTGCATCCGAGAGAGAGTTATAACCAGCTGATAGAAAAAATGGCCGATCGTTATAACTTTGATGAAGAAAGTCTGCAAGAAACAATAGAGATTCTGTCAGATCCTGAAGCAATGCGGGAACTTGCTGAGGCTATAGATGATATGAATCAGGGCAAGGGCAAAACTATCGGACAGCTGATGAAAGAGTTGA
>DATDXM010000044.1:0-6356 GCA_035289325.1 Candidatus Nanoarchaeia archaeon | reverse complement strand
TGTTGCCGAGCAATTCCCAACATTCTTCTGCGAGATGAGGAGCAAACGGAGAGAGCAATAATGCAACTGCGTTTAATGCGTTGAGGTAGATCTCTTTCTGCATCTTTCCTGCGGATTTATACGTCGTGAGCACTTTGACGAGCTCCATTAGTTTGCCGATAGCCAAGCTGAATTCAAAATGTTCTATATGTTGTGTGACTGACTCAATCGTGCGCTGCGTATGTGATGAAAGATGCTTGTCGCGGAAGGCTTTTGTTTTTTCTGTTGAGTACGTATTGTCGACGTATAATTCATAAATCCGCTGCAAAAAGCGGTGTGAGCCTTCAACGCCCTGATCCGACCATTCAAGCTCTTTTTCCGGCAGCGCTGCAAATAAAATAAACAAGCGCGCGGTGTCTGCGCCGTACTTTGCGATGATCTCGCCCGGGTCAACAACATTGCCGAGCGATTTTGACATTTTTGAACCGTCTTTTAGCACCATGCCTTGGCACAACAGCCGCGAAAATGGCTCATCGATTTTTATTAATCCTAAATCACGCAGCGCTTTGGTGAAGAAACGTGCATACAGAAGATGAAGAACAGCATGTTCGATGCCGCCGATGTATTGGTCAACCGGCGACCAATGTTCAGCCTTCTTTTTATCAAATGGCGCAGTGCTATTTTTATTATCACAATAGCGCAGGAAATACCAGCTGCTATCCACAAATGTGTCCATTGTGTCTGTTTCGCGCTGTGCAGGCGAACTGCACGCTGGGCATGTCGTGTTTGTGAATGATTTTGAAGTTGCCAACGGATTGCCGGACGGTGTGAACTTGACATCTGTTGGAAGCTTGACAGGCAGATCTTTTTCAGGCACAGGAACAATGCCGCATTTTTTGCAGTAGACCATTGGAATAGGTGTTCCCCAATAGCGCTGGCGGCTCAGCAGCCAATCACGGAGCTTGTAATTGGTTGTTTTCCTGCCACACTTGTTTTTCACGAGCCAATCTGCGATTTTCGGCAATGCTGCTTGGTTGGGCATGCCTGAAAACTCTCCTGAATTAAACAATATGCCGTCATCAACGTACGCGTGCTTTGCTTTTTGTGGATCTGTCGGCTTTCCATCAAGAGAAATAACGAATTTGAGTGGAATGTCATATTTTTTTGCGAATTCAAAATCGCGCTGGTCGTGCGCATCTGCCATGACTGCGCCTGTGCCATATTGGAGAACAAAGTTTGCAATCCATACTGGAATTTTTTCTTTATTTGCGGGATTAATCGCATAGACACCAGTAAAAATGCCTGTTTTTTCAAGCGTTTCTTTTACTGCTTTTTTTGTTTCGACAGAGAGTGCTTTTTTTAGGTACAACTTCACTTTCTCAGATGCGGTCCAGCCGACATCAAGCCATTTTTGTGCGAGTTCAGGGGATATTGCAAGGAAGGTAACGCTGAAAATAGTGTCGGGGCGCGTGGTGAAAGTTTCAAGGAAATGCTTGTCTGGCTGGCCGCTGACAATCAACGGAAATTTAATTAAAACGCCTTCGCTTTTGCCAATCCAATTTTTCTGCATCGTTTTGACTCGCTCAGGCCAATCTTTGAGCGTGTCAAGATCGTCCAAAAGCTCATCAGCATATTCAGTTATTTTGAAAAACCACTGGCTGAGATTTTTTATTTCTGCGACACTTTTGCAGCGCCAGCATTTGCCGTCTTCAACCTGCTCATTGGCTAGAACCGTTTGACAGCCTGGGCACCAGTTGACGGGCGCTTCCTTTTTGTATGCCAGCCCTTTTTTGTAGAACTGCAGGAATATCCATTGATTCCATTTGTAGTAATCGGGCAGGCAGGTGATGACTTCACGCGACCAGTCGTAGCTGAATCCTAGTTGTTTTTGTTGCTTTCTAATGCTATCGATAGCTCCGAATGTGTACTCTGCAGGTTGTGATTTATTCTTTATTGCAGCATTTTCCGCAGGTAATCCGAATGCATCATATCCCATTGGATAAAGAACGTTATATCCTTCCATTCTCTTGAAACGAGCGTAACAGTCGCCAATAGAATAATTTCGGACATGACCCATATGCAAGCCGAAACTCGAAGGATAGGGCAGCATTTCTAAAATGTAAATTTGTTTTTTCTTTGGGTTTTCTTTTACTTCAAATATCTTCGATTTTTCCCATTGTTTCTGCCATTTATTGTGGATTTGTCTTAAATCGACCATAGTACTTCGGAAAAGAAGATGGTTTAAATGTCTTGCGACGCCAAAGTATAATTTGAAGAGACTTTGCCTTTAACGAGTTTCCCTTGCTTTTCATAAAATTTGAGCCATCTCAAAGCGCAATTTGTGTTTTTATAGTTCATGCTTTCTTTGAGAAGGCGACTATCGATAGAACCATGTATTTTACAAAGAGATAGAACTTTCTCTTTAATAATTATTTTTTCTTTGTATCGCATGAATGTTTTCGTTAGAGCCGTGAATATTTGATCTTTAATTGTACCAGGAATTATAATTAATTCACGGAATTTGAGAAGGTTTTCTCTTTTTGCGATTCTTATTGCATATCTAACTTTATCGATATTTTGAATGGTCTTATACTCGCCGATTTTATATATTTCGTATTGGATTCCTAAAACATCAAGCATTGCTTTTTCGTTTTCTATTAGATTGTAACGAGACAATGATTTTTGGAATGCCCTAGACCAATTGAGCTCTCTTCGGTATGTTTGAGGGTAATGTTTGACGCAGCCTTCATCTGCAATTGTTTGTTCAATCCAGCCGCACATGAATTCTTTATTTTTCATAATAAATAATGGAATTGAAGGATTGTTTTCAGATTTTATGCCACGAAAATCTGCAAGAAGTAAAATTGCTTCACGCATAACAGATGGGAACAAGAGGAACTTATCGTTTCCTTTGATATTTTCACTGATTATGCGCTCATCTCCACCGAATACTAATACTGCGTCTTTCTTTACAGATTGCCTCAGTTTTTGATTTGAATTTGAATAACACATATTGGCACTTATCCAACCATCGTTACAAATAGCTGCAATAAGATGAACAGCAGAACGAGAATTGAAATCGAATGGAAGCTTCGGTGATGAAATACCTGGACTTGTATTTCCGCCAATCCAAATAATATTTTCTTCTACTGTGCCGAGATTAAATGTAGATATAGCTTTTAACACTTTTAACAATGAGCTTATGCTTATTTTAGGCATTTCTTTAAATAAATAGGAGCTAAGACTACTTCTTGCAATTGAAGTAAGTTTATTTGCCCGATAGATTGTTTTTGCTTGATACATTAATTCGTCGAATAATTTAATTTTAAAGTCAGATTTTAGAATTACAAGCATATATTCAGGCAAATCCCAAAAGTGAATAATGCCATTTAAGCGGATAATTTCTTTATTTGACATAATAAGCCTCTTTACATGGAACTTGATTTTTCCATTTAAATAGCTCACGCGCACGGTTGTCTTGTGGAGCTTATGGATGTCGAGTGGCTCCGCAAGATACCAGAAATTACGCTTAATTTCTCAGTATCAGTGTGTCTAGTGGCTGTTTGACCTTAAAGAATTCATCGCATTCAAAATCCACGGCTCTTGTTCTGCCGTAAAATGTGGCTGCTGTGCATTAGTTTCAATCAACGTTGCGGATAATTTTTCTGCAAGCATACGACCTTGTTCGATGGGAATCGCATAATCATTTCTGTCGCTGAGAATAATAATTTTATTGACGTTGCTTTTTATTTTATCAAAATCAAAATGCCATTTGAAATTATTTGCGAATGGACGCTCTTTGTCTTTGAATTTCGGCTCAATAAAACCGCCGACAAGAACAAGAGCGTTGAGCTGCTTTTGCTCAGCAATTTTGAGCGCGACAACTACGCCAAGACTGTGACCGAGGAGAATCGTGTCTTTATTGAGCTGTGCGTTTTTTAGTGCGAATTGAACTTGCTCTGTTTCAATCGGATTGTCAGTATTTGGGAGTGCTGGAGTGTAAACGGCTTTACCCAACTCCTTTGCGAGCCAGGGGAAGAAATGCTTTTGTGGATTGCCTGTGAAGCCATGAAGGAGGATGAAGTTCATTTGTTCTCACCTCTGAGATAATCTTTGTAATCAGCGAGATTTTCTTCGTAACGCTTCTTGCTTGTGAGCATTGCGGGAATTCTTTCTCTCGAGGTTTTGACTTCTCCATTAAATAAATGTTTTCTCTCCGCAGTTATAATAAGAAATTTTTCGTGAAAAAAGAAATCATCGCTTGGCTTAAATTCACCCGATGTGAGAAGCATATACGCTTCGTTATTCAGATTAATGGCCAGATCAACGTCCATTGGTGCAGCTTCTAATGCTTTCAGGCGCTTGAACAGATCAATTGCATGCTTACGCTCTTCGTCATCGCTGCTGTCGACATAAGAGCCAACGCTTTCAACAGCTTGCTCAATATAAAAATCAAGGCAGACGCGTGGGTTATAACTTCCGTCCCGTGCTTCGTTCCCGAGCTGATTGTTTAATACATCCCGCAAATACATGTACGCAGCGGATGCATGCTCGCGGCGATTCTCAGTTTGACGACGATCATATTCTCGAACAGCAGAAATGCCACCGAAACCAGCATAAATGGCAGCAAGAGCATAGAGCCCGCCCCATTTCTTCAGGTGCGCTCTCATCAGAATTTCTTAAATTCGCCCGCGACATCAATCAGGTCAACATGGCCTAAAAGGATTGCACGGCAGCAATAGCGCTGCAAGCCAATCTGGTCGAGCAGCTTCTTGCGGTCTTCGCCTGCGTCAACACGCTGCTTATATTGCTCCCACACGTGGCCCAGCGGCTTCCCGCACGTAAAACACCGGATTGGAATCATCATTTTTGTTGCCTCATCTATAGCTTTTCTGCGTCTTTGAACGCGCCTTTGACTTGCGGCCTGGCTTGCGCGTTTCTTTTCTTCGGACATCTGCGACAAGCAGCAAACGGTCATACGATTCAAATGTCTTTTTCAATTTACTGTCGAACACAACAAGCGCACGAGCTATTGCAAGACGTGCTGCTTCCGCCTGGCCAGCAGAGCCGCCGCCAGCAACACGCACGCTGATATCAACTTCGCTTGCTCGCTCGCCAATCAGCACTAACGGCTCTTGGATGCGCAGCTGTACAATATGATCAGTAAGCATGTCTAAACGCTGATTATTTATGCGAATAACTCCTGTGCCTTTCTTTAATGTTGCACGTGCAGTCGCACTTTTTCTCTTTCCACTTGTATGAATAAATTTACTTACCATCGTCCACCCAACTCCTGACAAAGTTTTGCAATTGTAATATATTTTGAAACAATGATCTTTTCGACTGACGCATCCTGAATAGTTTCAAGCGGTGCTGTGAATGCTGGCGGAACACCAACGTAGCACATGGTTCTTTTAAATGCGATGATACCGCGTGCATTCTTTGGCAGCATGCGGCGAATCATACGCCTCATGAACATGTCAGGGCGTCGATGATAAAATGGACCTTTTACTGGCTTGCCTCTGCGATGAGAAACATCAAGAAACTTTTCAATCGTTGTGCGCTTGTCGCCCGTTATAACGATCTTGTCACAATTGACGACAACAACCTCGTTGCCGAGCAACGCAGCCTTTGCTGCATGAGAAGCAATACGGCCTGCAATGCAGTTATCCCCATTAATGATTTTCATCCGACAACCCTCACGTTTGTACCTTTTGGATTCTGTTTCAGTAATTCTGCGATAGCAAGAGCTTTGCCGCCTGCGTGATGGATTTTGTCGGCTGCCTGCTTTGAAAATGTAAATGCTGCGACGGTTACTTTTCGTTCAATGTCACCCATGCCAAGCACTTTGCCTGGTATAACAAGAGTGTCGCCTTCTTTTGCAACTTTGTTAATTTTATAGACGTTTACTGCGCGGCGAACACGCGTTGGTTTCTCTAGGTCAACTGCTACGCGCATCCATACTGGAGCGTCTTCTTTGCGTGCAGCCTGCTTCAGTTCAGCAATCAGCTGCTGCGCAACCGGATTTGTTGGACCTGTTCGTTTCATTGTCGTATGATTAATAAATGCGGAGGAAGGGACTTTCACATCCTTTTTGGATATTTGAACCCTCGCACCCACTAAGGGACAAGGCATTTGTGACACTGGTCTCCTCAACCAAACGCTTCGGAATGAATTTGCGCATTTGACCAGGCTCTGCCACCTCCGCATTAAGTGTGATTGTAGGTGTAAGGGGGTTTTCTTCGATATGGCCGCGCATTTGAAATCTTAATCTTTCATTTTTGCGAGTAGTTAGACTTCCATCACCAAAAGCCAAGCCCACTATTTCAGCAGCTTTTTCATTTTTTACAGGTTTAATCATAATTTCTCCTTGAGCA
>DATDXM010000043.1:0-3882 GCA_035289325.1 Candidatus Nanoarchaeia archaeon | reverse complement strand
GCTTCGTGCGCTGATTGGGATGATTGGCGCGTTTTCATAATTTGTGCTTTTAAGGAATTCTTTTATCTGCTTGTAATTGGCAAGCGCCTCTTCTTCGCTGACTAAATCAATTTTGTTTTGCAGCACAATAATATTTTTTATACCTGCTATCTGCAGTGCCATGATATGCTCGCGCGTTTGCGGCTGCGGGCATTCTTCTGCTGCGCTGACCAACAGCAATGCGCCGTCTATGATTGTTGAACCTGCAAGCATGGTTGCCATCAGTGATTCGTGACCTGGCGCATCAACCAATGATATCTTTCTTAGGATTGTGTATTCTTTCTTTTCCAATTTTGCAACATGTTCTGTTGTATATTTGCCGTCTTTTGTCTTTACAAATACTGTATCTGCGTAACCTAAACGGATTGTAATGCCGCGACGAAGCTCTTCAGAATGAGTGTCTGTCCATTTGCCGGACAAGCGCTCGGTCAATGTCGTTTTGCCGTGGTCGACATGGCCGACTAAGCCGATGTTTACTTCAGGCTGGATTTTGTCGCTGGAAATGTCTTTTTTTGGAGCTTCATTCGATTCTTGCTTTACTTCAGCAGTTTCTGCCTTCGGTTTTGCTTTTCTTGGCATGGTGCGGAAAATTAAAGGTGTGTTTATAAAGGTTGCCTCGATGATTATTTAGAGTTCAGTATAATTCTTCTCAATTCTTCATTAAGCTTGTTTAATTCTTTTCCTACTCTTTCCGGTGGTGCTTCATCGACATTTTTTAAGAAATCTTCGATATAGTTATCCATCTCGACAATATTCTGTATGATGTCTTTCTCTTTCCCATGGGCTTTAAGCTCTATAATATTCTCTACTTTTTTTAGTATACTCTCCGGAATCTTGTTTTTCATTGCTTTCAGAGCATCACTAAAAATTATAGGCGGCACTGTTCTCTTGTGTACTACCCACTTTGCGTTTATCGACCCTCTATATGCATACAAATATTTTTTGTGAGTGACTGTGTCTCCCGATTTTAGATATTTTAAGTAATTATTCTTGCACATTGATTTGTAGTGATAATAGAGTGCCTTTGGATTGAAATTCTGCATTGCAAACTTTTGAAATGTTTTGTTCTGATTGCCGTAATAGACCATATCACTCATAAGCCATTCAATTGCTGTTGGATTAGATGAAACTAGCATTTGTGCGAACTTTACCACGTCAAATCCGCTCATGTCAATAACTGCGTCATTTTCGCATGGATTTCCATTTTTATCATATCTTGCCTCTATAACATCTTTAAGCGGTTTCAATCGAATATAGTCTCCCACAGGACGAGCAAAAACGAATCGAACATCATAATCACTATCCTTGCTGTCCATCCTCCACGCGCGGCTTCCATTTTCTATTGCAAATAGAATTTTTATTCTCTTCTCTTTTTCAAGGGAGGTGCATAACTTTTTGATGAGCTCTTTCATGTTGCTTTGATTACTTCAAAAGCTTATTAAATATGCCTTTGTTTAATAGCATCATGCCCATCTACATCATCGAACATCTGGAAGATAAAGTATGGCCGTGGTGCCTCATCGAATACAAGCATATCTCTCAGATGGTCGGGAAATCTCATGTTTGGTTCACTCATACTAGAAGTGCTGAGCTGAAGAAGTATGGACATGTTTTTTCTGGATCTGTTATCAAACAATATACAAGCGGTAAACTCAAGAATGCGTGTGTGCTTGATCCTGCGGCGCCAAAAACATTGACACCTGGTGATGCGCAACAGTTTAACTATTTTATTTTTGGCGGCATCCTTGGCGATGATCCCCCACAGCAGCGAACGTCGCCTGAGCTGACATCGAAAATGGTTGGTGTTGCTGTGCGCAATATTGGAAAAAAACAGATGAGCACAGACACTGCGGTCTATGTCGTGCAACAGATTGTTTCTGGCAAGAAGCTTTCTGAATTACAATTTCAGGATGGCGTTGAGATTTCGCTTGGAAAAAATGAAAGCACGCTGCTGCCGTACAGGTATGTTGTGAAGGATGGCAAGCCAATGATTTCAGATGAACTGGCTGCGTATTTGAAGAAAAGAGGATTTTAGGGATACATAAATTATTTTTTTAGCACTATCTTTAAATAACCCATTCTGTCGTGCAGGCTTATGAAGGCTGGCGTTGTACTTATTGCATTGTTGCTGATCTCTTGCTCACAGGAGCAGCCATTTATTGTCATCGGTGCATTGCTGCCGTTGACAGGCGATCATGCAGATGATGGAATCGCTGCACAGCAGGGAATTGAATTAGCAGTCAAGGAAATCAACCAGCGCGGCATTCTTGAGTCGCCGCTGCGTGTTGTTGTCAAAGATACTGCATGTGATCCAGTGAAAGCAGTTGCGGCGGTGCAGGAACTTGTGCTGGCACAGGGCGTGCGTGCCATCATTGGTGATATGTGCGCTGATTCAACACGTGCGGCTGCGGAAGTCGCAGAGCAGAATCGTGTCGTGCTGTTCAGCCTTGCTGATGAGATGGGCACTGATGAGACTTCTGCGGATGATTACTTTTTCACATTTGAAGCTAACGATAGTGGTCTTGGCAATTTTGCCGCTGAACTTATGTACGATTTGGGACATCGAAAGCTTGCTCTTTTGTATAACTCTACTGACTTGAGTACTCTTGGTGAGACATTTGTTTCTCAGGGTGGCACATTCACGGCAGAACGTGTCAATGCAACCATTAAGCCACAGATGACGCGGATTAAAGTAAGCAAGCCTGATGCACTTTTTATCTATGGCAGCCAGCAGTTTGTAGACGCTGCTGTCGAGCAGGCTACAAAAAATGGTGTTACTGCGCAACTGTTCAGCAATCGTTTTGTGAATAGCGAGAATTTTGTTGTGATTGCTGGTGATAACGCTGTATTTCGTGAATTGTATAAGCGCGTGTATGATCAAGAAGCTCCACTTGTCGCGGCGCATGGGTATGCTGCTGTAAAAACAATTTCGGATGCGATTCGCACAGGAAAAAACACAGGAGAAAGCATTAAAGAGCGGCTGCAGACTCTGGGGATAGGAGAGATAACAGAGTATGAGGCGCTTGTGGTTAAAGAAGGAAGACTTGTGCCGATGCGCGAATAATTAGGAAAATATTATTCTTTATGTAAAAATATTGTTCTTCACGCAAAGTGCCCTTTGCTAGTCACGTTCGGCACTGCCTCGCGACCTTCTTGGCAGCAGACGGTCAAATACTGCGTATTTGCCCTACCGACCACCCCCGTAGGGGGCATCCCTCGGTCGGTCTGCGCCACGAAGAACAATATTTTTACCCTAAACACAATTACTCTCTCGTAAGGTTTATATTACCATCATCCATTTGTATTTCTTATGTTCCTTGTCGTTCAATGCCCGGATTGCAGGCGATGCCAAGTCACGCAAGGTAAGTCGCTGAAATGTAAATACTGTAACAAAGGGCATAAAATCGTCGGGAAAGATGGGCTGATTGTACCGGTGCGTGCGCAATGTGAGACTGCGCAGGAAGCAGCTGCGATTGTGCGTGGATTGAATGAACCGTCGCGTTAGCGGTCAACAATCTCAATTATTATAAATTATTTCATCAATTTCTTTGCTGGTGTGTTCACTGCCTTCGCCCCAATCTGTCGGCTTTATGTCGAGAAAATGCAGTTTTTTCTCTTTTTTTCTACCTATTGGGAAACGGTGGTATTGCGAGGATTATAGTTTTACTTTAATTGGGCATTCCATTTATCTTTTCGCTTTAGCCCACCAAAGCTATATATATACCCCCATCTTCTTTTAGGTTATGGCAGAGCTTGAAATGCACAGTGAAGCGAAAAATAGGACTGAGGAATTAGATGATAAGCTCGCAACGCTGAAGCAAAAGCTTGCAATTATGAAATGGG
>DATDXM010000042.1:0-43890 GCA_035289325.1 Candidatus Nanoarchaeia archaeon | reverse complement strand
TTTACAAACAAAAGAAGCGCAAGCAACAACGCAATAATCTCAACAGGTGTCATAGATAAGAATAATTTATTGTCAGTTAATAAAAATTGTGTACCACTGAAAAATGAAGCCGTGAGAAAAAATATGGGCCCGACCAGGTTCGAACTGGTGACCTTCTCCGTGTAAGGGAAACGTCATGACCGCTAGACCACGGGCCCGTTTGCTCCGAAGGGTTGCCTGCGTACAACATATCGCTCCATTGCTTGAGCAAACGGGCACGCAGGGCCCATTCACTTCATCTTTTCTTGTTGATTTATATATTTATTCAAACGATGAGGAAACCTTTAAAACAGTATCTTCATTCACCAAACCAATGAAAAGAGGGCAGGTAACTATCTTTATTCTAATCGGTATTGTCATTCTCATCGCCGCAGTGCTGATTATATACGTTTTTATCGTTCGAGGAATTCAGCCAGAATCAGAGCGGCAGCAGGCAGTTGTGCTCAGCGCAGAAACAGCGGAGGTCGAGCAATATATGATTTCTTGTCTTGAGCGTGTGACGGAGAATGCAGCGTACGCGATTGCGCTGCACGGTGGTTATCTGAATGCTCTCGGATCACGCGAATGGGGCGAGCCTGGCGATGGTGTCAATCCAAAGTCACATTTCTTTCTCGGCGATTTTGCGCTGCCTGCTGTTGTAGATGGGATGTCAAAAACACTGCGCACGCTTTCAGACATGGAAAGATTAATGGAAAAGTATATCATAGTTGAATTACACAAATGTGCAGAACTATCTTATTTTAGCGAACAATTTACAATTCAGCAGCCATCGATTGATTGGCAGGCAATTGATTTTGATTTCACCCAAGCAACCGTTGCCTATTCTGTTTTCCGAGTCTCATCATCCGTTAAAATCGCTCCAGAAAGCATCACATCAACGGTAAGTTATCCTCTTCTCCTGACACGGGATTCCAACCGATTCGAGCTGAATACATTCACTGTACAAATTCCATTGCGTCTGGGGCTGCTGCATAAAATCGCAAATGACGTTACAGAAGAAATCAAAAACGATGAATCATATCTCATTGCAAGTAAGTGTGATGACTACGCTGCTCATGATGGCCTTGTAAACATTTATCTTATTTCCAATCCAACGCGCAAGCACGATGCGGTCCGCATTGTTGATGCACAGCCAACAATCAATAAATTTGCACAGCCGCTTGCATTCCAATTTGCAGTAAAGAATGTCGAGGTGACGGGCGAATGCGTTGGGTGATTTATGTTGTTCTGATCGTACTCCTGACTGCTTCAGCAGTTGCATTCAATTTAGAAAACTATCCATCTATGTTTATCGATCCAACAACGAATGCTTTTACTGGTTATATCGTAATTGGTGATAATCCAACATCTCAAGAAAATGATGCTGCATCAGATATTGCCTCACAATTACCTACCGCGCAGACAATCAGTGCCTTACGGCATCCTGACATTTCACTCCCCACGATCACAATCGGTTGCGACAATACTGTTACACTTTCCTATCTTCGCTATCCAGATGCTCAGACGTGCCGTGACAGCGTACCACATGATGGAATGATCAGAATACAGAGAAGCCTCACGGGAAATCCGCAGGTCATAGTTGTCGGATCAACGGACTTTGGTACACAAATGGCTGCCCGCGTGCTGCAAAACCGAAATTATTTAGGTTTATCAGGAACTACTGTTCACGTTTTAGGAACAAGCCTTAGCATTGATGAAATACAGATAATTCCAGAAAGAGGATTGCCCATTTCTGGAACTCTTGACTTGTCTTTTGCAAATACGCAGCCATTGCCGTTGGGCACAGGCGTCTCATCCACACATGTTGATGCTGGTACTCAATTGGAATTTTCTCAGGCAGGTCAGCAGCTTGGCTACATGGGCATTTCATTCAGCAGTGCCATCTCTGCTATCTCACCGGGTGCTTACACTTTCAATCTGCTGGATAGTGGTGTGCCTACAGGATATATTTCTTTCACATACAATTCTGGCCAAGTCGAGATTACGAATATTCAATTCAACATAATCGGCTCAGACGTGAGTCAATGGATTCCTTCTGGTGGAGCAGTCTCAAAAATAATTGAATTGAAAATGGATGATGGCACTCCTCGAGGAGATTTCACAATTATATTTACTATTTACAGCATTGAAGAGGGTTTCTTAGATTTTACTAATCAAGGCGTGCTCCTTGGAGCAGCAACAGTCACTGTTGATAGTACTGTTCCGGATCCCATTGACAATAATCGTGCAAATTTTTTCAAAGGCAGGGTAACAAACACACAAGGTGCTCCCGTGGGTGGGGTCTTGGTTGCCCTACTCGGAGACACTATTTTTTCTTTTAACATTCAAACAGGCGACTATTTTGGCCGAATTATCGGTCCACTTGGCGAGCCCATTAATTTCTTGTGGAATGGCAATATTGTCGGCAGCTCTACAATCCAGGATACCTCAAATTACAGAGAGCTCAATTTTGTTGTAGATCCCTCTCAAAAGCACTATGCAGATGAAGATCATGACAGTATTCCAGATGCCCTCGATCGATGCCCGGGCACGGTTGAATCTTCCGTTAATGCACAAGGTTGCAGCTGTGAACAATTAGACTGCCCAGGCAAGTGCAGTATTTCGATAACAGAATTTAGTTCACGACCGATCTGTTCTGAAAGTTGTTTTGATGGCATTATGAACCAAGATGAAACAGGAATGGATTGTGGTGGCTCGTGCGGACCTTGCCTGACGTGCGACACTCCTGAGATCTGCATGACAGACTCTCCCCAATTTTGCACGAGCGACCTAACAGTGGTCAATAACTGTGCCACCTGCGGCTGTCCACTTGATTTTCAATGCGATTCTGATGGACAATGCTACCAAGAAGTAGAACTTCAAAATTTAATCTGCAAAGTAAATGATTATGAAGTGGGGACAGACATTGACTGCGCTACATTCAATATTCAACCAGACGAAATCTGGGTAGAATTGATGGGTCCCTATGGGCTGGATGAGGAACAGGCGCGAACTCTTATCGCCGATTTGCGATCTCTAGTGGGAGCTGAGGACTTTAAGCAGCAGGCTCTTCAGCAGATTCAATCATATTCTCTGGCAAGTGATATCGCAGGATACATTCTTGATCAATTCCAAACAAATTTCTTTCAGAAAGACTTTTGGCATCAGGAAAAAGTCTCGGACTATGTGCATATCAATGTACATGGTCTACCCTCTCTGGCGGCCCAGCGCTACGAAGACAAAGCAAATGACATTGTTGATAAATGGAAAGCCTGCATCCGCACAAAACAGTCGTGCGTTCAGTCTGGAACACCATGCGATAGTGCATCTTCATTAACTCGCCGTCAAGAGCAAATCAAAAATGCCCTAAAAAAAGAAATGACGAAACGCATTCGTGGCGAAATCCCCAGTCTCGGTGAATTTTTGGGCGTTTCGCTTTCTCCAAAAATAGATGTGAGCAGGTACAGTACTGAAGTACCATCAACAGCTACATGCGAGCCCGCTCGAATAACTCCCCTGAGTGGATGTAAAAATCTTATCTCAAATGGACCTTCAGAACAAAAAGCCGATCTACTCTTCATCGGCGATGGTTTTTTTACTGAATCAGGCTTCAGGCAAATCATCAGCGAATTACTTGATTATGAAGGACAATCATTTGATACGGATGCAGAAGGTTTTTTCAGTCGAGAACCGCTGAAATCAATAAAAGCCAAATTTAACATTTGGTATATTATGGCAGATGGCAGGATACAGTATTTTGAAGATGAAGATGATCCTAGTTTGGGTGTACGGGCCAGCGATGATGATCTATATTCTCTTCAGAGTTTTTGTCCTCACGCAGATTACACTGTTCTGCTAGCAAATCGCGGCTTTAGGTCATACTGCTACTTTGGAACGCCTTGTGTAGTTTCCATGCTGGCAGAAGCTCATCCGGGCAGGCTTCTAACGCACGAGCTCGGACATGGCATCGGAAGTCTGGAAGACGAATACTATCACTTCCTTGAATCACGAGATGATCCAAATGTGGTTGAAGATTTGCATTTCAACACTGGACCCAATTGCATGGCAAATGAGCAAGAAGCGCAGGTTAAATGGGCAGGTTTGAATGGAATCAGTTTCTTCGAAGGTTGTGGTGGTGATTGTGGCGAGCAGTGTGCAAGTTATGTCCGCCCAACATATAACTCAATAATGCGCTACCAGAGCTGGAAAAGAGCTTGCATGATTGATGCAATCGAATGCCAAGGACCTCCATTTGATGACTTCTATGCCGTCAACGAATACGAAATTCTCAATGCTCTGAGTCAATTCAGTTAACACTTTCCAAGCCAACAACCTTTAAATACACTCGCATTTTACTCTGCTCCATGGAACAAGAGGCATTACACCTTCTCCTTGACAAAGACGATGTTACATGGAAGACGCTGCTCTATGAATTAGTCCGTACAGAACAAATGAATCCTTGGGACATTGACGTTACTGTGCTGACTCAAAAATATATTGAGACGATTAAGAAGATGCAGCAGATGGACTTCCGCATCTCGGGCAAAGTCCTTTTGGCTGCTGCTGTCATGCTTAAAATTAAGACAGAACATTTACTTGAGCATGGCATGGACGAGTTGGACAGATTGCTTGCACGCTCACAAGAGCCTGACTTCGTTGACGACAATTTCTTTTCCGAATTTTCACATGAATTGTTTCAGGTTGCTGACAAGATTGACGGCGAAAACCCGCAGCTGATTCCACGAACACCGCAGCCTCGCCGGCGTAAAATCACTATCTATGATCTTGCTGAAGCGCTCCAAAAAGCCTTGGAAGTCAAGAAACGCAAGCTTGACCGTGCTCTCCCCAATATAAAGATAACCATCCCAAAAAGAAAATTTGATATTACCCAGGTCATTCGCGATGTCTATTCGCGCATCAAGACATATTTTCATCAGAGCGCTGAAAAAAATCCGCGGTTGACATTTACAAAGCTGCTGCCCAAGGAAGCAACGCGAGAGGAAAAAGTCTACACGTTTATTCCGTTGCTCCATCTTGACAACCAGCGAAAGATTGATTTGCTTCAGCAGCATCACTTTGGCGAGATAGACATCCAGCTGCTGAATACAAAGAAACAGGTGGATAGGGAATTAGGGATTGATGCTTCGTAACAAGATTTTTAAACCATAAGCTTAACATGCTCGTTATGTCCCATCTTTACCGCACATCATTCCACCAAAACCCCAATATTGGGCTGTATGGCTTTGCCAACGACCAAGTCTGCCTATTGGGAAACGATGCAACTGCAACACAAGTTGATGAGATACATAAAGCATTGAAAGTTCCTGTCCATAAGCTCAGTCTTTATCACAGCTCGCTGATTGGCGCATTTGTCGCTGGAAACAATAAATGCATTCTCATCCCATCAATAATTGATGATGACGAGATTGCCATTCTCAACAAGTTGGGTATCAAGCATCATATTCTCAACACTGATTTCAACGCACTGGGCAACAACATGATCGCAAATGATCATGCGTGTATCATCTCGCCCGTCCTCGAGCCATGGAAAGATGAAATTAAAGTTGCTCTGGGCGTCAAGCATATTGAAATTAATCCGATTGAAAACATCCCGACGATTGGCTCGCTTGCCGCGCTGAACGATAAAGGCTGCTTGCTCTCTGCATTTGCAACACCTGAACAGGCAGCATGGGTGCAAGAGCTTCTTGAAGTACCGGTGACACGGGGCACAATCAACCTTGGCAGTCCTTTTGTTGGGGCAGGCATCATCACGAACACTCACGGTTTTATTTTTGGTGAACGCACTGGTGGCCCAGAGGCAGTTGCCGCTGATGAAGCGCTTGGATTTCTTCGGCAGTAGTTTATCTTTTCAACATTTCTTTAAAATTTCGCGCACGAAAATGTCAAAAACCACACCTCAATGTGGTTTTTGAACACATCGGTAATTCACTGGTGCTATTTCGCCAACTAAATTACCAAATGTTTTAAATACAAGACCACATCATCCAACGTGATGCAGAAAGAAAAAAAAGAGCTTCTCAACAAAGAAGTAAAGCACATTGACATTAAATCGTTTGATGCAACACCCATTCTCGAAAGTTACAAACATATGTCATTTTCGTCGCGCGACCTCGCTCGTGCAGCTGAAATCTATGACATGATGCTCCGAGAAAAAGACTGTGCAATCATTCTCACACTTGCGGGCAGCACAAGCGCAGGCGGCTGCATGCAAATTTATGCAGACCTAATAAAAAATAATATGGTCGATGTAATTGTTGCAACTGGTGCAAGTATTGTTGATATGGACTTTTTTGAAGCGCTTGGGTTCAAGCATTATCAAGGCACACCTTTTGTTGATGACAAGAAGCTGCGCAGCCTGTATGTTGACCGTATTTATGACACTTTTATTGATGAAGAGCAGCTGCAGGTATGTGACCGAACAATTGGAAAAATTGCCGACTCCTTGAAATCAGGCGTTCTCTCCAGCCGTGAATTCATCCGTGAGATGGGCCGTTACTTGACAAAAAATGCAAAGAAGAAAAACTCGCTCATCCAGCTTGCATTTGAGCATAATGTTCCAATCTTTTGCCCTGCATTTTCTGATTCATCTGCAGGTTTCGGCTTAGTTCACCATCAATGGAATTCGCCTAAGGCGCACGTTTCAATAGATTCAGTAAAAGATTTTCTCGAATTGACAAAGATCAAAATGAAATCGCCCACCTCTGGTCTGCTGATGATTGGCGGTGGCGTGCCAAAGAATTTTGCACAGGATACAGTTGTTTGTGCAGAAGTGTTGGGCAAAAATGTCCCTGTTCACAAGTATGCCGTGCAGATTACCGTTGCAGACGTCCGTGACGGCGCATGCTCAAGTTCAACATTAAAAGAAGCAAGCTCATGGGGCAAGGTTGATACGACCTATGAACAGATGGTGTATTCTGAAGCAACGATGTCATTGCCGCTGCTTGCAAGTTATGCGTATCACAAAGGCAGCTGGAAAAACCGCCCAAAACATAACTTTGCAAAATATTTGGATAGCTTGAAAGCGTCGAATGACTTGGGTTAGTGCTTTTCATTTCAACATTTTCACAAATTCTTCTCTCGTTAGTCTTGATAGATAATACTCAGCAACGTCCCTTTTGCCAGCTCCTTGTGAAGTGGCACAGGAACAACTTTTCCATCTCTTTTCAGAATTGCATGGCTTCCGTTAGTGCGAACATGAATAAAGCCAATGCGGGAAAGTGCTTTGAGAACATCATGCCCAGAAACAACCGGCAACTTCGGCATGTCTACACCTCAACATAAGAGAATGTAGGTGGACTCTCTGAAGCAACTTCATCAATCTTTTCAGGGCATTCCTCAAGATACAAATCAATTGCCTCTTTTATGTTTCGATGTGCTTCCTCAATTGTGCTCCCTTGGCTCGTTATTCCTAAACTTATACAATGAACAACAAAAACTGGCGCGCCAGTGCTCAATTTCTCTTTCATGATAACAATATCAAGATAATGTTTTTTTTTTGTCATAGCATTACTATAACTGAAGAAACTTATAAACATGTCGCTTATATGGCGATATTGAAAAGTGTTGGTCGCGAGGCAGTTGCCGAACGCGACTAGCAAAGGTAACTTTGCGTGTGGTGTCTTTGATTTACGAGCGAGGCGCCGATGTCTCGGTACGAAGTACGAGTAGCTACTTTCCTATTGCTCTGCATCTTTTTCGTGGAACAAAAATCAATAAGAGGATGAAAGCATAAAATGTGTTAATCTGACATCCCGATTTTTGCCGAGCGAGTTGACACCACCGAGGTACGTGTCGAGCATAGCAATGCTGACTAGCTTCTTACTAAGCGAGAACCGTCAGAAATCCACAGATTTCTGATCGTGCTCAGAAACCTTGTTTCTGACATTTTCAATATCGCCGCTTATATGTACGTAATTAGTCGTTCGTAAAATAGTAGTAAAAATGTTGTTCTTCGTGGCGCGATGAAGCACGATAACAATCATTAAGAAGCCTCAGCTTCTTGATGTGCCAGAAGCCACGCTTCTAAGCACGTGCGAAATAGAATCATCTTTTCCGTAGAAAAGACTGATTTGGAAGTGAGCTATGCTCACAACAGGCAAAATTCGCAAATTTTGACAGTCGCTGCCATGGATACATAGAGGACAAAAATTTCATTTTTAGTCCTCTTGTATCTTCTAGAGGGCTCTGCCCTCCAGAAGAGAAGAACAACATTTTTACAAAGATAAATATAATAGACTAATTACGTACCAAAAACACAAAGATTTTTATAGATATATTACTCTTGTGATAGTATGAAAAAGTCTATGCTGACCCAGCTGTCAAAGGATTTAGAACTTTCAGAAGTCAAAATATTAGATGAAAGTATCCCTGCATTTCTGGAAAGAGAGTTGCGCAATGCTTCTGTTGAAATTACAAAGCTGAAACATGAGTTCGATGTAGAAACACCGAATGAGCTGAAGCAGAAGATTGAATCAGGCCGAGTTGAAGAGCACCCCGCATGGGAACAGCTTATTTACTGGGAAAATTTGAGTAAAAAAGTAAAAGCGGTGAGCGAGTGGATGCAGAAAATACCTATGATGAGCTGAAGCGGGCAGCACTTCTCGATTTTCCAGACATTATTCTATCGGGCATTATAACTCATGGTCCCCTAAACACAGCAAAAAGCTTGCGTTTGTTTATGAGCGATGGCTCGTTTCTTGAAATTTGGTTAAGCGGCGAAAAATATTCGTATCATTGGCAACGGCTGGATGGTAGTATCTATAGGCACGATAATGCGCCTCATAAGAAGCACAGGCACATAATGACTTTTCCAAAGCACTTTCATGATGGTTCAGAGAGCAATGTCAAAGAGAGCAACATCTCAAGCAAGCCGCTCATTGCGCTTCATTCTTTTTTGGAATTTGTTGAATTGAATCTGAAGAACTAAGCACGAATAAGACACCATCCCATTCATTTATTTGTTGCAAATACCCCACCGCTTGCGGTGATTGGGTTTTTGCAACTTTAAAAATCCCAGCTCTAATTAACTAATCAATACCCCGCCCCTCGGGGCGGCTGGGATTTTTATTTTCTATCGTCGGCACCTGCTGTGTCACACAGTGCAGCCCGCCAAACCCTTCAACAATAGTTTCTGAGCGAACACCGACAACTTTCTTGTCAGGGAAACATTTTTGTAATATTTCAAGTGCTCGATCATCACTTTTGTCGTTAAATATGGGCACAACAACTGCCTTATTTCCAATATAAAAATTCGCATAGCTTGCAGGCAATCGTCCTTCTCTGCCGCGTACAATTTTCGGCATCGGCAGCGGAACAACTGTCAATTTCTTGCCGTCTTGGTCGACACTTCTCTTCAGCAGCTCAAAATTCTCTTTCAGCACGGCATAATTTGCATCTTTTTCATTTTCCTCAACCGCACAGACAATAGTCTTCTCATTTACAAATCGTGCAAAGTCATCCACATGACCATCGGTATCATCGCCTGCAACGCCTCTCTTTAGCCATATAATAGTGGAAACGCCCAAATATTCTTTAAGATACTTCTCGATTTCAGCTTTTGTCAGCAGTGGATTCCTGTTTTTGTTCAGCAAACATTGTTCAGTTGTTACCAGTGTGCCGCGTCCATTGACATCAATCGAGCCGCCCTCCAGCACGATACCTGGAACAAACCTGTTCTTCTCGTTCATTCGTTGTGCAATGCGCTCTGACAGCCCTTTGTCTGCCAGCAGATCATCATACTTTTCTCCCCATGCGTTGAATGTCCACTGGATGGCCGCTCTTTCTGTCTTCTTCCCGGCTGCCCGCGTCACAAAAATCGGCGCAGAATCCCGCAGCCATACATCAGCAGTTTGAATGTGAAAAAACTCAATTTGTTTAAGATCAACATCTCGTTTTCGCAACAATCCTCGTACTTTTTTTTCTTCTGCAGCGTTATTCACCAGCAGCAGTATTTTCTCTCCTGTGTGCAGCGCTTCAATCATGCCAAGCCATACATGTTCAGCTTCTTTTACAATGCCTTCCCACGTTGTTGGATTATGCGGCCATGCAAGCAGTGTCCCTTGATGTTTTTTCCATTCTGCAGGCATCCGATAGCCAAACGCTCGTGGTGTTTGGTTCATTTCTTTATCCTTTTCTGTAATCGCTCTGTAACTCCTTTATATGTCTCAGGCCGCCTGCTGGCAAAAAACCGCCATCCGTCACGCGCATTTCTATTTTCTGCAAAGTTGCAGTCAGCAAGTACAAGCTCTTCTCCATGTTCAGAGCCTCGTGCAAGCATCGTTCCAAATGGTCCGCAAACAAAAGAATTGCCGAAGAATATCATCTTACCCTCACGTCCAACTCTGTTAATCGGTGCAACATAAACGTTGTTTGATATCGCATGCCCGCGCTGCACAGTCATCCATGCATCAATCCAGTCGCCTTCAACTTCTTCAACGCCCTCGACATGGCCAATCGCCGTAGGATAAAAGATAATATCTGCTCCTTTTAGTGCAGCGCTTCGTGCGGCTTCAGGGAACCATTGGTCATAACAGATAAGCACCCCTATTTTTCCAACACTCGTCTGGAACACGCAATAGCCGAGATTGCCTGGCTCAAAATAATCAAGCTCGTAAAATGACGGATCATGGGGAATATGCATTTTTCTATATGTGCCGAGCAGCTGACCATTGCTGTCAATCACAAGTGCTGTGTTATACTTCTTCTGCCCGCTCTTCTCATAGACTGAACCTGCAACAAGCACTACATGATTATCTCGTGCAGCTTCACAGAGCTGCTCAATAGGTTCACTTGCTATTTTGATGAGATACGCATCTGACGCGCGTTTTTTTCTTTCTTGAGGAAAGTACGGCGACAAAAATAATTCTGGAAGCGCAACAATCTGTGCGCCTCTCTTTGCTGCAAGTTCAATCTGCAGTATTGCTTTTCGCAGATTTGCATCCATTGACGCAGTCATACTCATTTGGACGAGTGCAATGCGAACATCTTTGTTTTTCATGTAAGCCAGCAACATGTTATACTATAAAAACATTTTCATAAATCATTTTCATAAACAAAAATCCCTGCGCCATCGACGATTACCCTGAAATCAAAACAAACATTTAAATAGTATTCTGGAATCATTTTATTTTAGAAATGATTGCATACAACATAACCTGCAGTGAAGCGATATGCATTGCTCGCTCATTCTAAAAATGAATCAAATACTTCCAAAAAAGTTGAGAGCGATTCCTCCAATCTATAACAAGAAGAGATGGAGACATTTCTTAGGTGTAGATAAAGACGGTATTCTTCACATTGAAGGTGTCTCAGTCAAGGAGCTTCAGAAACGTTTCGGTACACCGCTCTATGTTTTTGTCGAGGAAGAAATCCGCCATCGATTGCGAAGTTTCAAAAATGCATTTAACTATGGGCTGTTCAAGCCGCAATACGCCTGTAAAGTTAGTTCAAATCTGGAAATTCTGAGAATTATGCGCGAAGAAGGCTTTGAATTTGACGCGAGCAGTGTCGGCGAAATCATTTTAGGATTGCTCGCAGACTTCGAGCCGAGTGAGATCACTTTTACCAATCTTTATAAAACAGAACAGGACATCTTTTTTGCAGCAACCGTTGGCGTGCGCGCAATTACAATTGACTCATTAGAGGAAGTGCAGAAAGTGATTAATGTAGCAAAAAACCAAAAGCAAGACATTCCTATCATGCTGCGTGTTAATCCGATGATACAAGACGGTCGTTTTTCAACCAAATCCCAAAAATATGGCATTCCGTACAATTACATGAGGCGTGCAATTGACAAAGCGCTGAGTTGCAGCTACGTCAAGTTAAAAGGCTTTCACTTTCACGGCTCATATGCACATACACCAAAAGGGTATTATCTTGCAACAAAAAAAATTCTCAATCTCATCAAATATGCGCATAAGAAAGGTGTCATCATCGACATGCTTGATCTCGGCGGTGGATTCCCGCCGGAAGCGCCAAAAGTCTATCGCCCAGGTAAATACTTTGACCCTCAAGAATTCGGACCGCCTTTTGTTCGTTTTTTCAACGAACTCTTTGAAAAAGCAGGTCTTCACAAACCAACACTTATTTTCGAGCCTGGTAAATCTATTGTTGCAACCGCAGGAATCGGCATCATTAAAGTGGTAAGCATCAAGGATCTCGGCAAAAAAACCTCAGTTATCACTGATTCCTCGACTTATTCAATGTTCCCTGACATCTTAGTGTCAAAATGTTCTTATGATATTCTTCCGGCGACAGACATGAATCTGCGTCGGACTCAAAAATATGAGATTGTCGGATCGACATGTGATTGCATCGACATCATTGAAGATTATGAAAAATTGCCCACACTTGAAGAAGGTGATTTGCTCGCGGTCATGGACTGCGGCGCGTACAGTTATGTGATGAGTTCAAACTTCAACAATCTTAAGCGGCCGCCCATCGTTCTTATACGGCAGGACGGCACAACAAAGCTTATCCGGCGTCGAGATCGTTACTCTGATCTTTTTGGACCTGAGCTTGATGTCTTAAAAATTGCAGACCCATACGAATTGAAGAAGTACTATAACTTAACGAGAATTAACCTTGAAAAACTATGGGCTGGATCAGGAACTGAATCAGAGCAGAACGGTAAAAACGGAAAGCCGACGCAGTAAGCCGTGACTCACTGCGAAAGTATTATAAGTCGTCTTCTTCTGATGCGCACCATGCCCGTCAAAAAAGAAAAAGCTGAAGAATTTCAGATGTTGCAGCAGCAGCTTGAAATGATGCAGAAGTATACGGAAGAGCTCGATGAAAAGCTTGCCGAATACACAAAAACAAAAGAAAGTATCACCGAAATGAAACAGCTGAAAGACGCTCAGCTCTTTGTGCCTGTCGCTTCTGGGATATTTGCAAAAGTCAAAGTTTCTCAGTTTGATGAGGCTCTTGTTGCAGTGGGCGCAAATACCGCAGTTACAAAATCTGTTCCTCAGCTGCTCACATTCCTTGACCGGCAGATACGGGATGTTGAAGAAGTAAAAGCACAAATCGCTCACTCTATTGGGAATATAACCGAGCGTGCAGATGCACTGCTCACCGAACTCCATGGCACTGTTCAGCAAGCTTAAAGAGAAATTGAAAAGTTCTCTGTCCATTTTTTCGCGCAAAGTAGCTGAAGCGCCGCAGGAAGCAGAACCTGCTAAAGTTGAGCCCGAGCGTGCAGTTACCCCTGTTCCGAAAAAAAATCAGGAAAAAGTCGTTTCTAAATCCGAGCCTGTGAGTGAACATCCACCAGGCATGATTTGCGATGACAAGAAAGGCATCTGTATTCCTGTAGAACTTGCTGAAGCGATAAAGAAGCCAGAGCAGGCACAGCCACAATCACAACCAGAATCAAAACAGGAAAAAAAGCAGAAGCCAGCGGCAGAGCCAAAAATAGAAAAAAAACCTGTTCAAGCGCATCATGAAAAAAAAGTCGAATCAAAAGTAGAAAAAACAGAAGCAGAGCCACAAGATATCATGGGGGTAAAATCAGAAAAATCACAAGCAACTGTGCCAGAAAAGAAAGGCTTTTTCACCAAAGCAAAAGAATTATTTACAACAAAAACAATTTCCGCAGCACAATTTGATGATTTGTTCAGCACACTAGAGCGCGTTTTGCTTGAAAGCAATGTCGCATTTGACGTTGTCGAAAAAATAAAAGAAGACCTCAAGCTCAAGTTGATTAACCGCCCGCTGCCGCGCAATCTCGAAAGTGTCGTCCAGCGGAGCCTGAAAGACAGCCTCTCTTCAGTTGTTGTTGATTCCACAGGTATCCTTAATTACCTCACATCGAAAAAGCCGTTCGTGATTGCATTTTTTGGCATCAACGGCTCAGGCAAAACAACAACGATTGCAAAAATTGCTCATCTGCTGAAAGAAAGCAAAAAAAGTTGCGTGATTGCCGCAGGCGATACGTT
Source organism: Candidatus Nanoarchaeia archaeon (assembly GCA_035289325.1). Classification (GTDB taxonomy): domain Archaea; phylum Nanobdellota; class Nanobdellia; order Woesearchaeales; family JAGLXL01; genus DATDXM01. Next base: position 29,914 of record DATDXM010000042.1, on the reverse strand, counting down.
TCGTGCAGCCGCAATCCAGCAGCTCGAAGAGCATGCATCGCGTTTAAACATCCGTTTGATTAAGCATGAGTATGGATCAGATGCTGCAGCTGTCGCGTTTGACGCAGTGAAATTTGCTCAAAAGAATGCAATTGACATCGTGCTGATTGACACTGCTGGCCGCTTGCACAGCGACAGCAATCTGATGGACGAGCTGAAAAAGATTGTTCGCGTCACAAAGCCAGATTTGAAGATTTTTGTGGGCGAGAGCATCACCGGCAATGACTGCATTGAGCAGGCGCAGCAGTTTAACGATCAGATAGGGATTGACGCGATTATACTGACGAAAGCTGATGTCGACGAAAAAGGCGGCACAGCATTGAGCATAAGTTATGTCACCCAGAAGCCGATTATGTACATCGGCACAGGGCAGGAATATGATGACTTATTGCCATTTTCTAAAGATGTCGTGCTGAAGAATTTGGGATTGGTGTAGAAACCGAATCCTTTAAATATCAAAAGAAAATCTCTACATCCATGGAACAGGAAAACAACAAGGCAATCGCAAGCATGGTGCTCGGCATTATCAGTTTGCCAACCTCATTTATTCCATTTGTTGGTCTTGTATTAGGCATTCTTGCAGTATACTATTTCAAGCAGGCAGATCGGCTTATCAAATCAAATCCAAAAGTAGGCGGTCGAGGTATGGCAATTGCTGGTCTGGTTACCGGAATTATCGGCATTGTCATGGGCGCATTATATCTGGTCTTCTGGATTTTCTATGCAACATTAATTGCAACACTTTTATCCGCAGGGACATATTAATTATGCTGCTCTCAGTAAAACTTAATCTCTCCATTGACATAAATCCCTTTCTTCAGTTTCACCGGCCGCCACTCATCCAACACAAGCTCAGCTTGAAGCCATGCAGCAAGTTCTCGAGGATTGCCGATAGTCGCGCTTAACCCAATAAGCTGCGCCGTAGTCAGCTGCCGTAACATGGTCAGCAATATCTCCAGCGTTGGCCCTCTGCCAGGATCATTCAGTAGATGAATCTCATCAACAATAATAGTTGCAACGTTCCGTATCCATGGCGCTTGATGCCGTATTAAGCTGTCCAATTTTTCACTTGTCGTTATAATTAAATCATAGCTGGACATATGTGCATCGCTTCGATCAAGATCACCGCTGCTGAGCGCAACCTTGCACAGCTGCCCATAGCGTTCAGTAAAATCCTTGTACTTTTCGTTCGCGAGCGCTTTTAATGGCACAATATATACTCCCTTTCCCTTGCCTTCAAGGATGCGCTTCATGCTTGCAAGCTCAGCGATGAGTGTCTTGCCCGACGCCGTCGGCGTGCAGACAAGCAAATTTTTACCCTCAAGCAGTCCTGCGTTGATTGCCTTTTCCTGCGATGGGCGGAGCTCGGTGATGATTGCAGAAAGCACAGCATAAAGCTGCGAAGGAATAGCTGACTTGATGTCGTGAATGTTCATGGGAATGAGTTCTGGCATTAAGCTTAAATAGGTTTCGAGACTTGTTATCCTGTGGGAAACGTAAAAGAATCGGCGGCATAAAAAACGAATCATGGGTAAAACAGAAGAAGAGCTTGATAACTACCTCAAAATGCGTCGAAGTTGAGTGACCAGATAATAAAATCACGCCCAGATTTCTTTAGGGATTTAGTCACTACAAAGTAGCTAACTTTCAGAAAGATTTATATACGTTGAGCTTAATCGTTAAACCTATGGCTAGACAGAGATTGTTCATGGACCCGGACGCGATTCTTGTCGAATACTTGGCAAGAGGCTACAAAATCGACTTTATGAGAGCGAGAAACATAGCGCGCAGAATAACCTTCGACCAGTTTGCTGCGTCATTTGACACTTTATCGGAGCTCATCGGTGAAAACAATGCGGACGACGTTGTAGTTAACGGAAACTTCTTAACGTATAGAAATGGATCAATGCAGGATTACCTTTCTCTTGCTCGGGAATGTGCGGGCAGGATGGATGAAATAACCAGAAATGGTATTAGCTTATTCTATACACGAAGAGGAATGAGAAACCATCTGAGTGGTCGGCTTACAAAGCAACCTGCTGACGGTATAGATTGTTCAAATCTCGAACTAGCAAAATGCAAAATTCTTCATAAAGGGGATGAACAAGCAAGTGAATATTTGGATTCTTTAATTGGAGAAGGGGCGGTTACAGTTACAGATAATGAGCACTGGTGCAAAAGCAATGTCAAAGGACCACGTGGTCTAAATGTTCTAAAGCTCATTACTTATCAGTTGGCACTTGCATTTGAACAGACTAGTATAGGAAAGCCTGAATACGATTTAAATTTTGGGCAGAGCACATTATGGCTCGCTGAAGGCACAAGGGCAAAACTCGAACTGTTGCGTGCTGCTTCATATAAACTTCAAAATGGAGTTTAAACATTAAAAACAAAATCCAGAGAATTTTGAATAATTCAGTTAAACCACTAATCCATTTATTTAAGCGGAAATTCCATGTAATCACGGCCTAAATATCATTTTTGCAAAGTTCTCTTAAGCTTTTTAATTACTCGATGGTGGTTAAAGAAGAAAAGTTTAAATAGGGATGATTTTGCTGCATCTTTCATGGATAACGTACTTTATCGTGGAACTGTTTGGGGTAATGTGCATCGCGATATTATTTTTGGTAAATTAAAGCCGGAGGCTGTTTATGTGTTTGCCGCAAAAGTAACTTCTCTTCCTGTTGATGCTATCAGTTTTGCAGGTAAACATTTCAGGGATTCAGGAAGCGACAAATTAAACCTTCCATGCATCATCGCAATTGATGGTTCATATGCACCGCCCGAAAATCCAGATTATCTAGATGCTAACAAATCAATTTCTGCAAATATTCCATTAAGGGACGTGCGCTTCATTAACCCTTTACATCAAGAAGGGATTGAAATGATTCTCGATTTTGTGCGAAAGCATCCCCATCCTGGATTAGTAAATCGGATTGAAAGACATTACCGTGCATCATTTTCAGAAGCTGCTGAATTATATATTGCAGAAAGAGTAATGCCTACTATTGAACATCTTAAATCATTGGTTGCTTAACCCACAACTGTCATATTCCTTCACCTCATCCACTTCTTTTCCCAGTCTTCAACTTCTTTCTCATCGAGCTGATATATTTCCCGTCCGTCTGCTCGTTCACCAAAGCGATTGTGCAAATACAGCCCACTGCCTAACCCAAATCCCAATCCAACAAGATGTGCAAGATTAGCTATGCCTGTTGGCACAAATAGTCCAATGAAATCCCCAATTGCCCACACTGCCGCGGCTACAATCATTGGCATCGGCACAAAGCTTACCCAAACCTGCATCCGTGGCCGCAAAATCGCAAGTGCACCAAGCACAGCAAAGATTGCTCCGCTTGCTCCAACTGCTGCAGTGTACAAAAATACTGAGCCAACGCTCGCTAAAATGCCGCCAGCAAAAAATATCCACAAAAACCGTTTCCTGCCGACAATATTTTCCAAGATGATGCCAAACAGCGCGAGCGCGAACATGTTAAACAGCAGGTGCGGAAGGTCGCCGTGCAAGAATATCGCAGTGACCAGTGTCCACGGCCGTTCAACAACCTGCGCTGACACGAGTGCAAACTGTCCTGTAAAGCCTGGTATGGCTGCTTGCAGCGCAAATAAGGCAATACAGATGCCGACCAGAATAAAAACAGCGTTCATAGAGCCTCAACGATCAACCAATATAGCTCGCTTCATTTCCTTTTTTCATCGTGAGTGCGCTGAACTTTTTTGTCCGCTTGATAGTCTCTTTTTCCAACTGCTCAATCTCTTTGTGCAGCTTGCTTAGATTAAGCTTCACGCCTAATTTTATATTCAAAACTCTCAAAATTTCAATTGCGCCGCTGACACCAAGGTACATCGGATGCCCATACGTTTCAGCAAGCAATGCAACTGCATCCATCTCGCGCATTTTTCCTAATCCGACAAGTAATCCTGAAACACCAATGATTGGACCAACAACACCATGAATTTTCGTTTCAACAGCTGTTCCTTTTGCATATCGTTTGATCACTTCTTTGTTGTTGCCCGTGATATATACTTGTGGTTTTTCAGGCACTTTATTCAGCCCAATGCCGCCTGTTGTAATAATCTCGCGCGCACCCATCTTCTTTGCCAGCTCGATAACCTTCTCGCAAAACTCATAGCTGCTTACTTCATCAACTGGCTGCACATCGCCTGTTAAGATCAGCAGGTCTCTTTTCCTGCCGTCGAATTTCTTATAGTACAGCTCAATGCTCGGCAGCTCCACAAGATCATTATCATTGACAAACACTGAGTGCGGAAACGTATACGAAAACAGGGAATAAATTTTCTTTGCTTTTAACTCTTCAATAACAAAATCAATTGCAATCTTGCCTACATTGCCAATTCCTGGTAGCCCTTCAAGCAGTATTGGGTCTTTCAGTTGAGGAACATTCGCTTCTTTGATTGCTTGCCACATGAGTGGATATATTTGAGTGTATGTTTATATATGTTGTTGTCGCGCTAATCGCTCGTTGTCTTTTGTAGACATCTGTTATGAGGATGAAGTTCAATCCGCATTCATCTCTTTTTCAAACTTTTCCAAACCCATCGTACACACCTCACCATTTTTTATTTCGGTATATCTTAACTTTGTGTCCACTTAATGGGGTTCACTCCAATGGTTAAATTTTCCAGAATAATATTTAACAGAATACTTTGCCGCAGCGTTATTTCCCGCTAATAACAATGCTTCACAATCAAAATCATAGGAATTTATCTTAAATGTTTCCCGTGAACATGTAAAAAATGGATACTTTCCGTCGGGCTCTGCGGCATTCGAATCTAGTTTTCCGGTGGTTACATCAAAAACATCTAGGAAAGATTTTACTTTGTGATTCTCAACATCCCCAAACATCTTATAAAACACACTTTGAATAATTTTATTTGCCTCTTCATTTGCCTGCTCTCGTTTTTGTTTGAGACTTTCTGCTTGTTCAAGTATTGAGACTATTTTTTGTTGGATGGGAAGAGGGGGGACGGGTAGCTCAAATGAGGAATACTCTTTCGCATTAATGTTTGATATTGTTACATTTCTTTTCAAAGATTCAACCCAGCCTAAATAATATTTTGATTTTGTTACATAAAAAACATATCTTGCATCTGCAATCTTAGGATTTATTTTAAATCTGATTAGATAGCCAGCAAATTGGTATTTTAGATCATTTTTCGAATGGAGATAGGTTCTACCCACCGAGCCAGAGCGTGCAAAAAGTAAATCATCTTTTTCTAAAAAGCAGTCATTCTCGATAATAGAGGGAGATACAAATTCATCATTTTTTAGGTTACCTCCATCATCAATATCGGTAATTCTGATGTACCTGACTTTATCATCAAAATCTATTTTTCTAGCACCAGAACCATATTGAGCTTTACTAAGACATATTTCCCCTAACTTTTTCCATTCCCAATTAGTATTATTTGACTTCATTTTTCCCCACCATTTGGTTGAAAAAGCTAGAAATAAAATCTAAGTAGCCTCTGCTTCCTCCCATCGATTTATGCAGTTTTGCTGACTTAAGTACAGAAGAAATGGATAAAGACAGATCCCGTCTATCATAGTGATTAAGAAATAATACTAATTTTAATTTTGTAATGATTTCCTCTTCCAATTGGTTAAAAAGGGCATTCTCTGAAAATATATTGTCCCTCAAATTCTTTAATGATTCAATTATTTCTGAATCCTTTAACGAACTATCTTTGGAATACTTGATCCAAATGGACTCTTCAATTGCCATTATAATGGGGTAGAATACCTCTCGGTTTGTTTCATTAATGGCCTCTATGCCCGTGCCATTTTCTTTGCATAAGTTAGCCATTACATATGATTTAGGATCAAAATTTTCTAATTCTTCCTCTATATCTTGTTTGTCACTTTTATTTTTAGAAGAATTTTTCTTAAACATCTTATAATGCATCTTTAAGCGATTAATGTACTTGTTGTCTTTTAGTATAACCCTATTAAATAACTCTAAAAGTATTTCTGAATATTGAGTATGCTGCCCAGTGAGCTCTAGAATAGGACCTTTAATATTGGGAGCCAAATCTGGTTCACCCATCCACTGTTCGTAAAATTTTACTTCCTCCCAGCCATAACCTATGGTGGCTAAAATTTTATCTTTATATAAAACATTAATAAAAACTCGGCGGCAATCGCACTTTGGATCATTGCAGTAGCTTTCTAAAAAAAAATATTCCCCTTTTGGAAGCCCTTCCTCTCCACCCATAATGGTTATACATCGTGTTTCCTTCTCAGCCATATCAGGAAATCTATTATAAAATTGTTCCATCATCATTCTAATCGCCCCCAGTACTTCGCTTTCATTTTTTATCAACGCCCCAGTAAGCATGCTGAACCTCAAAATGCCACACATTCTTAAATATGGAAACGCCTTCTAATGGATTCTTTTTAATCAGCCCCTTACCAACACCCTCACGGTAAACTGCTTTGTCTTGTGTCCCCATAACCGTGAAGTCTTTTTCAGTTATATGCTCTACGCCTAAAAATTGCAGGATGATTAATTCTAATTCACGTTTTTTTGCTATGATCAGCTCGCAGTAGGGGCAGAATTTACAGGTTTTGTTCAGCATAAATATTATTTTCTTTTTTTCCAGCAGTATGGCAAGAGGTAATTTTTTTACTTTAGTCTTGTTGTCACACTTCGGGCATCGTGTGAAAGAGCTATCAATATAGGGATTTAGGAAAAAATAATATTTTTCATTTTGCGTTATCTTACTCATTTTCAAACCTCTAACCTTCTCTGCTTGCTTTCATCAATTCCTTTCTCCAATTCCTTCAACTTTGTGCAGATTATCATCCTGAACTTTGGAATACCGTGAGCAGAAACACTCTTCCCAATACTAAGTCTCTCCGCTAATGCAAAGCTTTCTTTATGCGATTTCAATACTGTAAACCTAAAATCATCTTTGCCTTTCCTTATAGTAAGCGTAATATTTCCTTTCTTCGTTGTTCCTTTAGCAGCAACCTTGCCTTTCAATCGCAGGCGTTTCTTAAACTCTTTAATCTTCTTTTCTTTGTTAGCCATCTCTGTAAGCTTGTCTATGAGTGTAGTATCAATCATATTTCAATTGCCTGTAATTTTTGCTGACTTTTCAAGACTTTTAATCCATACTTGGGATCATACATGCCTAAATCCTGTTTCCATTGAAATTTGCTTCTTCGTGAATATTTTTTAAAAGCAATCTCTTCATGCTTCAAAAAATCATCAGAAGTACAACCGTTCACGTTACAGAAATGGTTTATCAGAGCTTCTCGTGTCAGCCCATGCTTTTTCAGCTTTACTTGACCCTCTGAAGTATGGCACCACAAACCAATATGCTTAATTTTGTGGCATAAATCGCAAATATGATGGATGGCTTTTAATTTTTGAATATGGTTATAATCATCGTACTCCCAGAATTCATGCACTTCCAAATTCCTCTCATTTTTATTGCAAATCCAGCAGTTATTCCCTTCTGTTTCAAAGAGATGCTGCTTTAGCTCATGCCACTTCTCCATTTGGTTTAATTTCCTATAATATTTGTAAATATTAGCGTACCAAATAGTTGAGGGAACCAGTTCAATGCTTAGCTTAAATTGTTTTGTAATCATTCCTCACAACAGCCTCTTCTCTTTCCCATTGCCAATTCTTTTTTTATGTAAGCCTTTTCTCTTCTTGCATAAACAACTCGTGCAGCTTGTTTTGCAGAATTTTCTTAGGTATCAGTTTAGTTTTATATTCAGATATTAATGCAGGAGATGCACTCCTGCTTAACGCATATTCAACTACTTCTTTATCTTTGCTTTTGCATAATATTACTCCAACAGATGGGTTTTCATGTTTTTTCTTTACATCCCTATCTAAAGCTTCAAGATAAAAATTTAATTTTCCCAAATATTCTGGTTTGAAATCATCAATTTTAAGTTCAAAAGCAAAAAGGCATTGAAGTTCCCTATGGTAAAATAATAAATCAATAAAATAATCATGATTTCCAACTGAAACTCTATACTCCTCTCCAACATACGTGAAATCCTTGCCAAATTCAAGTACAAAATCTTTAAAACTACCAACGAGGGCTTGTCTTAAATTTTTTTCTGTATGGTTCTTTGGTAAATCTAAAAAATCGAAAATGTAGGTATCTTTAAATGTGTTTAATAAATCTGGCTTTATTTCTCTCATCACTGATGAGAGTTTTTTGCTCGAAATCATGCTTCTTTCATAATAACCAGAGTCTATTTGTCTCTCTAGCTCACGAGAACTATACCTCTCTTTGATAGATAATTTGATATAAAAATCCCTTTCTTTATCAGTTTTTGACTTGGAAAGGATTAATAGATTATTTGTCCAGCTTAATTCTCTCAGCACTGCCGAGAGTTTTGAATCTTTATAAGTATCATAGAATTGTTTCATTCGCCAAATGTTTTTATCAGAATAACCTTTCATCTCGGGGTATTTATCCTGAATGTATGAAGCAAGTTCTTTTACTACACCATCACCCCACTCGGCATTTGCAATTTTGAGATGTATATATTCGCCTATTTTCCAGTAAAGATTAATTAATTCTGTATTAACTGATTTTATAGCAGTAATTCTTGAACTCTTGATAATCTCAATTACTTCAATGAAGTGGCTTTCAAATTTTTCTATTAGTTTCTGGGATTGTTTGTCATTCATTTTCTTGCTTTTCTCCATATTTACCATTTTTCTCATTTGTCAGTCACTGACTGACGTTTCTTTATGGCAAACAAACATATTCTTGGTATTGGCGCAATCAGTATCATAATACTTACCATCAGCAGAGGGTAATTTCAGTTGTAAACAAAGTGTTAACAACTGGTTTTCTCTGCCTTTTAAGACACCCCAATACTGCCTTGGGCTATCAGTTAACGCTTCAACTATATCAACAACGGAGAAATACCATTCATTGTAATGCCAAGTCCGTCTTATTTTTTTATCCTGAAAAACAACTAATGCTTTGTGTTCATCCATATTTTAAAACCCCACATTTAGGAGACACTGTCTCCTATTTTTGATATACCATCTTTTTTAATTCTTTAAGCTCTTCCAGCAGTTCTTCATGCTTCTTAATATTAGCATCAATCAATTTCTCCGGCTCTTCATACACAATGTCCTCATGTTTCACTTCTTTATGCCGAGAGATTGACAGATTATAGTCATTACTTAGTATCTAACTCCTCAATAACCATCGCCCTACTTTTGACTTTCCAGCCACTTTCTTCTAGAGCAACGTCTATTTTCTGTAGCCTAGTCTGGAGTTCTGAATCTATGTCCGGACTCCCTCCATCTTATATACCATAATAGATGGTTAATAAACCCGTTTAAATATAAAATTTACTATTTTCTGCCCCGAACCATGAAAATAGCAAAAACGTGCCCCCTCGAAACACTTACCACCAGAACCAAAATAACAGTTAGAAATGTTTAAGTAGTTCAAATATATACTAAAACCATGTCATTTTTCAGATTAAGCAGATTTACTCTAATCTGGAGCATTCTTTTGTTTTCTATCTTTTACTTTTCACAAGCGATTGAAGCTTCTGCAATATTTTATTATTTTGTTTTTCGATATTCGACACCGCCGATAGAGCAATGGATTATATATACTTCGATTATAATTGATATCATCACTACAACTTTTTTTGTTTATATCCTCTCTTGCTCAATTCTTAAAATCTATGAAATATTATCTTTAAAATATCCAAAAGTTCATTTTTTCTTCAAATGGTCGACAAGTAAAGGAATGGTATTATCAATATTTTTCTTATTTTTTGTAATTCTTTCACTATTATCAGCTTTTCTTCGTGTAACTCCGATCGAAGAAATCTATCATCTATTTTCTAATCAATTCTTTTTCTTAGATATTTTAAGAGCTGTTAGCGATTACGGTTCCACTATACTTGGGCTAGATGATGTAAATTTTATTCACGTACTCTCTTATGGTCCACAATATTCACAAACTCCACTTTCGAAGCTGCCTTCTTTCGCACTTTCAATCATCTGGTGGTATCTTTTTGCATGTATTATCCTCTACATCACAAATCGAAAACAGCTAAATTCTGCGTACTAAAATCACACCAATCCTTTCTTCTTCAACTCATCCATCCGCGCTTCCCTTCTATACTTCCCATACTTGTCTTCTGGGCTCCACTTTGGCGGCACGCGTAAAACAGCAACAGTCCCGCAGTCATGCGTTTCTTTCATCGTATATGCTGCGCATTGTTCACAGTAGAGCAGTTTCATTCGCCTTCACGTACAAACGCAGCATCGCCTTGATGAGAATTAACGGCAGATGTAACAAGCTCTGAAACCTGTGTCAGCGTCTGCTCTGCATCCTTGTAGCTTTCCGCTTCAATCGTCAGCTTGTACTTGCCGCCGCCTACATAATGAAGACTCACGACTGCTTTTTTTATTTTCTTCTGCGCATTAAGGAGTGCATCTTTGATGACTTGGACACCATTCGGTGCAAAACAATGCAGTGTAAATTGCCCTTTGATATTGACCTTCGGCGGCTTAAATCGTTCAACAACAGCGGTATGAATCATCTGTGCAAGTTCTTTATCCGCTATAAATTCCCCAGTATTAATTCCTTTTGTTGCAATATCCTTGAAAAATTTGTGAACAAAAGAATAATGCTCAAACACTTTTGCAGTGATGGCATCATAAATTTCCTGCGTCTTTTTCTTCAAATCTTTTGCAATGAGCTCAATGACTTTCTCTGCTTTCTGCTCTTGCTTGATTTCTTCGAGCTTTCCTTTCCGCTCAATTTCAGAGACGCGGCGCAAGCTTAAGTCGATATGCCCTTGCTGCTGGTCGACACGCAATACCTTGCAGACAACCTTTTTGCCCAGCTCAACATATTCACGAATGTTTCTAATTCTACCGGGAGCGATTTCACTGATATGGATTAACCCACCTTTATCATATTCATCGAGATTAACAAACACAACATGGGGGAGAACTTTTGTCACCGTGGACAGAACAAGCTCGTCTTCTCCCGGAAAACCTTCGCGTCGGTACAGCATTACTCAAGAACCTCCAACACGCGCGCATGAAACTGCGCTTTTCCGCCCGTCGGCTCTGCTATTTTTGTGCTGCAAACCAAACAGACGATTGTGCTGCTTGCGCTGCCGAATACAATCTGCTCATTCTTGCATTTTGCACAGCGAACTTTAACGAAATTGCTTGTTGGACCAGTCTTCATGTTGCTTCCACCATTTCCACACGCTTGGTGCGCACGCCTCTGCGCTGCGAGTGCGACTTTTTACATTCTTTGCATTGATAGCGGAAATCAGTTTTCTTGCTGACCTTGACACCGGTCATGACCCACTTTGAAATTGGCGGCCGTGAAAATCTTCCCCAGTTGCCGATGCCTCGTCTCCTGCCGCGTGCGCGTGCACGAACAACCGAGCCGCGTGACTGAGAATGTGCTTTATTTAAGCCTCTGTTTTTTTCATTGGTAACTTTATGTTCAGTATGCTTCTTGCAGAATGGGCATAATCGCCGGACAACTTTGGGATATTTCATGAAGGCGATGAGAATGTGACGGGTTTATAAACATTTCCTATTCTTATGCGGTTACGTTTTCACCTCTTCCGCGCGCCCTTTCTTTACCAACAGCTCCCCAACATCTTTCGGCACATTTGCAGCATCGTCTTCATCGAACGGACCATAAATCGCTAAGTCACTTCCTACAAACTTTGGCACTGCATGAATAAAGCGGACAAGCATGGTTTCCTTTGGCTTTTGCTTTTTTGCCTCAATTTCAACCACAACTTTGCCTTCCTGGACTACAGGCATTTTCATCTGTAACAGATTGAGCAGCACGCCATGCCTATACCGGTCTAATGTTGTTGCCAGTGTATCAAAAAACTTTCGTTCTTCACTGAGCACGTTTGGCAATTCAAGTTCTTGCCCGATTCTGCTCCTGTTCAGCGCAAGCTCAATAATTTTCTTTTCCCTGCGTTCGTAAATGTCTTTCAATACTTTTCTTGTGTTTTTTATCTCGCCTTCGATTTTATCCCGCTCGCCCAGGCTGAAAAGATCATCATCCTTGCTTATTCGTTCCCATACTTTCTTTTTCTCCTGCAAATACGTAATAACATCTTGATAGAAGTTTGGATCTAATGGCAGCAGCTCATCACGCTGCTTTTCCCGCATGAGAATGTCATACAGCGTTTCGAATGTGATTGCTATTTCTCCCCCCATGGCTTTTATAATAAAATGAGGGTTTAAATGTATTTCTGGGGTGTGGTTACTCATTCTTTAAGAAGAATGTTATGTAATTCATTATTAATTTTTTTTTATCCAAATTTATCGAAACGTGCTCACCATAACTCGTGTGTTTGACAAAAAGAACATTCTCTTTTTTGAGTCCAATAATCATCTCCTTAACTCGTCCAACTATGTCCTTCGGAAAACCTTTCTGAAGATTCTCAATCGCAGTATGGCTTGCCTCAAACTTCCCGAAACGAGACAACTTATGCAGTATCTTCCCCTTTATCTCATTATCAGTCCACATCAATCCAACCTCGTAGACTTATTTCCCAAAGCTTTATATAGTTTTTTAGTAACAGCTAGTGCATGACTGAAAAATCCTTATTTATTCAACTCGTGGGTGAAACACCTCTGTTTAAGATCATGGATTTCCTTGTCGACAACAAAGGCTTGGACTTCACAAAAGAAGAAATTGCAGACGGCTCATGCATTTCGCGCGCCTCGTTATTCAATTATTGGAACGAATTAGAAAACAGGGGCATCGTCAAAGTCACGCGAAAAGAAGGGAAGACAAATCATTACACTCTCAACGCATCAAATCAAATTACAAAACATATTCTCGAATTAGAAATGACGCTTATTGAACAGAGCTTTGAAAAAAATGAAACAGAAATAGAGGTGTGACTTATGACTGATGTAATACTCGTTCTTGACAAACCTATCGAACTGAACGAGCATTACGGTTGATAATGCTACGGGCAATAGCTCGCACCAGTCCACAGTCTTTCTTATTAATTTCGTAAGATTCCTGAAGCTCGTCATTGCTTATCCCCTCGTTATCCCTGAATCTGGATAAAAATTCTCTAACCTCGAGGCGATATTGAAAAGTGTTGGTCGCGAGGCAGTTGCCGAACGCGACTAGCAAAGGTAACTTTGCGTGTGCTGTCAAGGTACGTGTCGAGCACCACAGTGCTGACTAGCTTTTTACTGAGCGAAGCGTTGGTAATGTTCTGACTCCTCCGAACAAAGTGAGCGAGGTGCCAGAAACGAAGTTTCTGAGCACGTTGGAATCGATTTTCTTCAGCTTAATCTGATGGTGTTTGTGAATAAAGCACATAAAAAAATTGACCGAGCGAACGACAGCACCGAGGTACGTGTCAAGCATAGCAATGCTGACTAGCTTATTACTAAGCGAGAACCGTCAGAAATCCACAGATTTCTGATCGTGCTCAGAAACCTTGTTTCTGACATTTTCAATATCGCGTGGGTGTGCTATCGCGAACGCATATACGGGAGAAAAAACAACTGTTCCCACGCACCGAGATTATCTTTGAACTCTTTTATAACATCAGCATTCATGAGATATGCTGCCCTTTCGCGTGCAATTCGTAGGCTTTCAATGGCTTCTGGCGCATCAACATGCTCGAGCACACGAATTTCTCTTGATAAAAAAGCAAGAGGATATACTCGTAATTTATTATCGATCCACGCACGGTCTCCATGCTCGATCTCATCAAGAACACTTGCTTTCTTTTCGTCAACATGCTCCTGTACATGCGTTCCTTTTCTCAGCTCATATACTTTCGACGCAAAAAATCCTGACCAGATATCATCAATAAACCAAAGATCTCTCTCAGAAGCATAAGAGATTCCTAAACCCCGCGCAATCGTTGCATACAATATATCAATATGTCTATTTGTGAATCCAGGCATTTCTCTGAATCTATCTCTGCTCAATGTATTACTTAAAAAATCATACAGGTCAGGGAGTTCTTCTAATCTGCTGCAATCACCAAAATCTGTCATCACATAACGCGTGCCTGTAAAAAGCACATTCTCCGCATGCAATGAACCATGAAGAAATCCCAACTGTGCAAGTTCCGCGTACTGCTGTCCAATGTCCTCAGCTAAACATTGTGCATCATGCTCAGGAAATGCAGGGTTGCCAGTGAACGACACACGAACAGTGCTTGGCGCAAGCCTCAAGTGATACGCCTGCTTATAATTATCACCTATATTATCATATATGTGCAAACTGACAGCACGCACTGTATCACCACGAGCAAATGAAGATGAGCCTCGCTGCACTTCAAGGCATTCTAATTCTCTCATACCTTCTTCTTTGTCAAGGCTTCCAAATTTCTCCTTGAATATACCAAAATAGCCGCGCCTCACTATTGGTTCAGTTCGCGTATTATTACCATCAGCACTTCCAACCCCTTTTATTTCAACAACAAATTCCTTTCCATCAATGTTAACGATAACGGGCTCTCCTCTGTAGAGCAGTGCGCCGGTTCGTCCCCCATCCACTTTTCCATCAGCACAAACAACACTCATTAGTACAGCATAATCAGTGCTTCTTTCTACAGATGTTCGCAAAAGCCCTTGCTGCAATGTCTCTCTAAGGTGATCAGGCAATCGCCTATAATCATCTGTAACTTTTTGATCAATAACCTGTTCCAAAGAAACAGATAATGGAGCAACTCGTGCAACTCTCTCTGACCTCCACCATTGACCGGGATTTCGTACGCGTCCTCCATAATTCCCGCCTCGCTCGCTTCTGTAATAAACAGAATCTGACAGTACTTTCTGTACTCGTCCAAATTCATCGCGAACTAAACCGATAAAATGACCATCCACCATGCAAGCCACGTAAGCGGCGGCTATATAAATCTTATTATATTAATCACTGTGTGGTAGATAATAATCCCATTTAGTGTTACTTCACAAATTCCACGTTTGGCAGGTGCTCGAACTCTTTATCACCGGTGAGAAACTTAATACCCAACTTCAGCGCAAGACAATAGCCGATGCAGTCGGTCATGGAGAGATTTTGTTTTTTATGAATAAACCTAAATTCAGCAGCTTTTTGGATGATATCTGAATTGAAATCGGTAACAAATTTTGATGCTTCATTCAAAAATTGTTCAACATCCTGAGCCCGACCTTCTTTATGCAACCCATAGGCAGTCTCAAATAGATTAAGTTTGGTGACAAAAATCATGCATGTGCTGTATACTTTATAGCTTTCATTTTGCTTAAGAACCTCAGCAATCGCATAACTGTCAAAGAAATAAGTCTCATCAATCATTGTATAGTTCTTTTCTTATTTCATCTTTCCATTGTTGCGTAGGTTTTTTAAACTTAACCATTCCAAACAATTTTCGCGCAGTCCTATCTTCAGCATCATCTTCTCTTTTAATAGAAATTCTTATTTTCTCATTCTCTTTGATTCCTTCTTCCTCAACAACATTTTTCGGTAGTTCAACGCCTAAAGAATGCCCCCATTTCCGTGCAACAACTTCACATTCGACCATAATTCTGTTATACTAAGTATAATATAAAAATGTTTCGAAGAGGCCCGAACCAATCAGATTTATATACCCTCCCGCCTAAAAAGAGCTCATGTCCACGCTCACCTACCAGATGCTTGACTTCTGGGAAGAAGAGGATACGGTACGAGTTAACCTATCAAAGCGTTTTTACACGCATATTCAGAAAGCAGAGTTGGAATCGATTGCACCATGTATAGTCGAGCGCAACGCACTGACATTTGACTGCTCGCATCAGCGTGCAGAACAAAAATTTCTTAATCTCCTAACACAAAAGCTTCCGCAATTAAAGACAATCGTCACCCACAATCCAGCAGTCTATGTCCACAAGAACAGTGGCATACCCCTCATAGGCAACCTCTCGTTTGGCATCATCCATCGCGGCACATCAATTATCGAGATCAAGCCGCAGACATCATGCAACCTTGATTGCGTCTATTGTTCTGTGAACGAAGGCCTCTCCTCAAACCAAACCGACTACCTCGTCGAGCGTGATTACCTTATTGAAGAATTCAAGCGCGTCGCAGCATTCGTTAATATTCCCGTCGAAGCGCACATCGGCGTGCAGGGCGAGCCTTTGGTCTATGCAGAATTTGCAGAGCTTGCGCAGGAACTTTCCACGCTTCCGTATGTCTATCGCATCACCACAGACACAAACGGCACATTGCTCAACAAGCCGTTGATTGACAAGCTGTCGAAGATACCAAAGCTTCGCCTGAACATCTCGCTCAACGCAGTTGACAAAGAAATCGCTTCAAAGATGGCAGGTGCAATATACAATACGAGTCATGTGATGGAAATGGCACGGTACGCCGCTGACAAGATGGACATTCTAATCGCCCCTCTCTTCGTTCCCGGTTATAACGATGACGAGCTGCTCAAAGTCGTAGAGTTTGCTAAAACATTGCCACAAAAGGATTACCCGATGGTCGGCATCCAAAATTTTCTTAATTATACGACAGGCAGAAATCCTACAAAGATGATGCCCTGGGAACCGTTTATGTCAAAGTTGCGTGATTTGGAAAAAAAGACCGGCATGCGCCTCATCCTCGATTTCAAAAAAGATTTCCATGTTGAGCAAACAAAACAATTACCCAAACCATTCAAGAAAGGTCAGAGTGTCTACGCAAAGGTTGTTGCAGCAGGCAGATATCCCAAAACACGGCTGGCAGTTGCAAAAGATCGATCAATTACCGTGTTCAATTCAGATGCGCAAGTCGGCGACGAAATAAAAGTCAAGATACTAAGAAGCAAGCATAATGTGTTTTTTGGGAAGATTGTGTAGTTACGCATTGATTGTAACAATCAAATTATAAATTACTATTCTCTCCACCACAATATGGTTCGCGTTCTATCAACGCAAGAATTTGACGCATGCAGCTTCTCCCTAAAGATTGTCAAGAACCATCGGTGACCGCTCCCTTCGGTCGCTATACACCGATGGCATGGACGCCGATGGTTCTTGAGCATGCTCAGAATACCACCCGATATCACCAGTAAAATACTGGTGGTATTCTGACATATCAAAATCGAATTACAAAAATTATTGAGCAATTAAAGCATAACATAAATGCTGGTAAACCTTTAGGCTATCCGTTTTTCAGAGAGAAGAAAATCGACCTCTATCGTATTTACTTTTTAGTGTATGAAGACCTCGACGCAATCCTGCTCATAACTATCAGTGACAAGAAAACACAGCAGGACACTATCAAAAAAATCAAACGAGAATTAGATTATTACAACGACCTCATCAGAAAAAAGTTAACGCTCTCGTAACCGCCCTTGAGCTGCGTCTTCTAGCCCTCGCTTAACGCTCACGAGCAATTCATCCTGTACTATAGATTCCATCCGCTTCAGATGAACATATTCTTCTTTTGAAATAGTAATTGTTTCCATGAATCTATCTGTGCTGAATATGTATAAATAGTTTTCTCTTATTTTCGCTGACTACGATGACAATGGATTTATAATTACAAGCTTCTATACAGATAAAATACAATGAAAGGAAATCTGACTGTATACTATGATGAAGAGGGAGATTTTTTAGAGTTTCATATAGGTAAATTCACCGAAGGTTCGTTTAAAAATCTTGGTCAAGGTGTTTTTGAACGGACAGACGAACAGGGGAAGTCAAAGGCTTTGCTATTATGGGGTTCAAGGCACGAACACGTAAGCTTGAGGATATAAAAATAACACTGCCCATTGGAATTGAACTGACTCAGCAAATATAATCTGTTCTTTGGGAAGATTGTTTAACCATACCCCCCCCACACACCATTGCTATAGAGCAGCTCCGTTCCCCTGACCAAAGTTTTATATATTTAGGGTCAGATTAAGCTTACAATGGCAAAACCAATCAGAGCAACCCCAACATTGCGTGGAGAAGAAGCAGAACTTTTTGTTCAGAAAATGCTTAAAAGAGAGGCATCTCCACTATCTGCAATAGACAGACTGCTCTACGCTGATATTAATAAGAATAGAAAACACTTCGAATCATTTCTTAATTAGGTCCTTATACATGGGTAGCGTTCCTTTGTCTCTCTGCTTTAAAACCTCAAAACCAAACTTTTTGTAAAAATGAAGAGAATCTCTCCCTGAATCCATATTTCTCTTTGCATCTGTTGTAATAAACCGCAAACCAATATCTTTCCCTATTTTCTCAGCAAGAATCATCACAAATTCTATCATTAATGTGCCTATTCCCTTTCTAAGATAATTGTCAGCGACACACAATCGTCCAATCTTGATAGCAGGTAAAGACTTATAGAGAATCCCCGTCTGGCGGAAATATTCTTTTAATTCTACCTGCAGATTAATTGCATCAGCCAATACAGTCACATAACCAACTAAATCATTTGTCGGTTTGTAAAACCATAAGTAGGTTGTTGAAATCTTTTTATTTTGGTTGTCTAAAGCATCTTCAACGAGAAAATCAACAAGTGTTCATAAGACCTAAACATTGAGAGCAAACCTCTATAAGCTTCCCCTATTACCTTCACATCAATAGCAGAAATACCTATTTTCTCAGTCATGACTGAACGAATATCACTCTTTCTTATAAATTCTATACACCCCCCACACGTCGTTGCTATAGAGCAAATCACTTTTCAATTCTCCAGCAAACTCCACAGGGAGCACAAAATACTTTATATCATATCGTTCAACAATATCAGCATCAATCCCCTCACCATCCACCAGCGCCTCTTTTATCTTCCGCTGCCCTTCAACCTGTTCTTTATAATCATCCGAGAAAGCTTCTAAATGCGTGATATCAGGATCTAACGGCAATTTGCCCGATAACACCCCACCCCATGCTGACGCTTGATAAAAAAACACACGAGTAAATGTATCGTCATAACTCCGCAGCCACCGCGCAGCATCCGTAAACTCCTCTGTCGGCGCAATCTCTGGATTCAACCACCAGTTTTTTGCAACCCAAAAATGATTCACCTGCAACATAAGCATAAAAATGACCACAATTACAACAACTGATTTTTTCCAAAAACTTTTTAGCGAAATTGCACTCAACCCGATTGCTGCAAGCATCACCGCGGGCACTGCAAGCAAATCGAACATCTTCAATTGCGTAAATGGTATGTGATATACACTCAGCACAACACACACAACAAACAATCCGCGCAGCACACGATCTTTCACAGTAAGCAAGCCATAACTGGCAAGGACCATCAGCACAAGTGTTAATCCATGTGCACTCACAAACCAGTCATAGAGTGCGTTACTGCTCCAAAATCCAAATACAGGCTGCGTCAAATTATAGCGCGTATTTTCCCATGTTCCAGCAAGCACGTTCATTACAATTTGTCCGTATGCATACAGCCATGGAATCATAACAACAGCCGAAAGCCCAAGATATCGCAATGCTCTCACTTTCCCACCAAGCCACACATGAGCCAAAAAGAGTGCAGCTGCAACAAGCACAAAGAATACATGGGTCAATCCAATAACGCCCACAGCCACAGCCGCCGCCGCATGCTTCTCTTTGCGCAGAAAATACCATTCCAAGAGGAGCAGCACCATGCTCATCAACTGTGGAAATTCGCTGTAGATAAATACATTAGAAAATGACGGCACAAGCCCTATCAGGATCGCTCCAATCACCGCAGCCCGTCGGTCAAACGTGCTCAGCAACAGATACATCGCAACAGGCAGCAGCAGCCACAGCACAAGGCCCAGTGCGCGTACAGCATCAATCGGCTCAAGTGGCAATAAAAACGCAATGTAATGAAACAGCGGCGGATACGTGTATTGATTCACAGCATAGGGCTGCCAAGTTGTTACAACTCCCTGCGCTCGAATCAGTTCAACAATTTCCGCGTGCATCGCAGCGTCTGGTGTAATTGTCGTTGGCCATTGTGAATAGATGCCCAGCGCGAGTAGTATGCAGAAGAGCAGCACGAAAAGTAAGAACTCTTTGATGGAGTGTTCTTTAATGACAATATTTTTCATAATGTGTTAGCTAGCTCTTTTATTATTCTTTGACATTTTTCTATTGCCTGCTTTGCTGTTTCATAATCCATTCTGTTTCCGTAATAAGTAAGAGAATTTCTTTTATATCTTAAATCATCAAATAATATGTAAAGCCCCTCTCTTTTCATCACATCCCGTAAATAATAGCCCAAACAAATATGATTTAAAATGTTATATCCTTGTTTAAAAGCTACAGCTTGCAACAATTCAATCAATGATGTATAGTAATCTTCAAATACAAAATTACAGTTTGCTTCAGTTACTTCTTTGATTAAGCTTATCCTTTCATGAGCAGTCTCTTTTAAGGATTCCGCCCGTTTTATGTCTGGTGTGCCCGCTTTAGTCGATTCATGTCTCAAACAATCTTCCCAGCTTGCTTCTTTCACTTGAAAACCTCGATATAACCGTTCAGTATTACCCCATTGATGATGTTATTTGCTAAGTGTAAGTTCGATATCACAAATATGTCCTTATGTTGAAGTGCCTGTATACTTCTTTGGAACACTTTTTCAAATCTTTCAAGCGCCACTTTCTTCTTCGAAGGGGTTTCTATATATAAATCAACATCACTTTCTTCCGTGTCTTCTCCTTTTGCAAAAGAGCCAAAGAGAACTATTGTGGGGTTGCTTAATTCCTGCCGAAGATACTCTACAAGCCCTGATTCATATATTTCTTTTATATTGTAAAGCTTCTTTTCTAAGATAAATTTCCTGCTGCCTCTATCTGCTGTATAAAAAGTAACATTACCTACCACAATTGTCATTAAAATATTTTCTTTTTCAAGTTCCCTGCAATACCTTATGACAGATGGGAGAGGAAGCTTAACTGTTCTTTCTATTTCTCTTACTCGCAGTTTAGCAGTAGGATTAATAAAAAAGTATTCTTTGATAGTCTGCTTGATACTTTTAGCTCTCATCTGATACCAATTATTATCAAATGATATTTAAACCTATCGTTCCTAACGGCTACTAACAGTATAGACACCTAGAAAAAATCGAGAAACACAATAATAAATAAAAAAAAGAAGGGAAAAAACCCTTTACTTCACTTTGACGATTTCCGCATTGCTTGCTGTCGTTCCTTCAATGGTAACTTGCGTTCCACTGAGTTCTGCTGCGCGTGATGCTAACACTTTACCAGCTCGTCTGGTGTCATCGCCGCTGAAACCTGCAACAACCATTGCAACTTTATCGCCGACATCATACAGTGCAACCAATGCTGCTCCTTCGCTGAAGTCTTCTGCACAGTTCGCTGGGACTGTCTTGCCCTGCTCCGTGTACATGACTGCCGCAGTAACGCTGTTCGCACATGGACCACCAATAGTGATGATATGCTGTGACTTGACATTCGTCACTTCTTCAGGCAGCTTCGTTGCCGTCAACGGTATCGTCACACGATCCAATCCGCTTCCAGTCGCGACTGTCTTTGATGTCACTGCACCTGCGGTGACGAACACTTGAGGCAAACGCTGCTCTTCAGGGTACGTTAATATGTACTCCTGCGGATCACTGCTAGGCGAACTTTGCTTTACAAAGACTCCCATTGATGTCCAGCCATATGCTACTTCAGTTTCACCATCGGGCGTAAGCAAAGATAAAGCTGGTTGTGCATCTGCACCGCCACCTAATGCTGCCCTCACTTCTGGTCCTGTTGTCGGCGTTATCACCAGATTAATACCAGCAGGTCGCTTATTGTCATAATCATCGCCATTCGGTGTTGTCTGATTTATAATGATAAATGGTGTTCCATTCGCGATGACTGAGTGATCCCCAATACAAACATCACAAGGGGTACTGTTGGATCCAATGCTCCACTGCGAACCATAGCTATCAACAAAGATTGTGGTATTACCATTTGCAGATATTCCCGGATTTATAGCTCCACCACCATCCAAGTCCACCATCAGTCTAAAGTCATCAGCATTCTGGGCTGTCCTGTTAAAGACAGCAAATGAGTACCCACCTAGCTTAAGTGTAGCAACCGCTGTGTTATCAAGTGCACCTGATGGCACCGTTGTCACCGCATACTCAAGTGTCTCTCCACTACCCATGTTCTTAAACTGTATCTTTGGGCTTGTCTTCGTTCGGGCATCTGAACCTCTGTATTGCAATAGGTACGACTTCGCCGAGCCATCACCCGCAGTGCCACCAGTTACGACAAAGTAATCATCTTTTTGGATATACTTACTTCCGCTGCCTCCTACTGTATCATGAGGCGTCGAATCTTCACCCCACGCATATAGTTTCTTACTGTTGGACCCGTCTTCAGCGAAGCTCAAGTTTGTTGCACTTTCAGCATATGCAACAGGTATATCAACTGGATTTCCATCTCCATCATACAGTTTCAACTTGTACCTGCGAGCCGACGTGCTACTCAGCTTAATGTCATGTGTTTTCGGTTGAGTAAGACCTTTATATTCCACATCAAATGCACCATTGAACAGCATTTGATTCTCATCACCGGCTGCCGCAATAATATCGCTGAGCTTCTCACCAGCTCCCACGAAGTAATCATCTTCCGCGGTCATATTTACCTCGATTGTCGTTATCTTAAATGTTGTGTTATCGCCACCACTTCCCGAGATAACAACCGCTGCCCCGTCAATAGTTTCCGATCCTACCACTAACTCATGCGAATGTGGTCCCAAATCTACATCATCATCACGCATCTCAATTTTTTCAGCACCCAAGTAAAATGTTGCCGAATGGACGCCTCCCGCATAGTCCTGATAGAGGATTTCACTCACTCCGACTTCTTTTCCTCCCTTCAAAACGTAGGTATCACCATCTTTGAGCTTGTTTGTCTGTTCCCCATTTACCAGGAACTTTGCCTCATCTGCATCGACAAAGTTCAGCTCAACAGTATACTCCTCGCCTTCTACAGTATAGGTGCCTGATTCTCCTTCAAGGAGGGTGTCTTTTGCAGTTCCTGACATAAGGACAAGCTTAATATTAGCTCCACCTTCTCCAGTGTTACTATTTCTTCTCGCTTGAACAACATTATATGGCTTTCCCCACATCGGCAACTCAGTATCTTCAAAGTCATCGAGGAATGTTCCAGTTGTATCCGCAGAACCCACTGAATCAGTAATATCAGACTCCGCAGTTGATGTAAATTCTGCTTTGTAACGAGCAATCTGTCGCGCACTCTTTACGAAAAAGAACACGTCTGTCTCAGAATCATCGTTCTCAGAATATTTCACGATGCTGCTCGCTTCATCAAGATTGTCGAAAAACAAATATTGCTGGAACGTAAAATCCTTCTCATTTGTTTTCCATGTCTGGTCACTCAAACCATTTAATTCGTCCGATCCGATAAATGTATTAACATCTCGCGGCATTTCACCTGATATGGACGCTTGAGTCACGTTGCTATTCGCCAATTCCAGCTTCTTCGAGCTTGTTTTTACTTCCCACGCATCTCCTTGCACGGATGTCGTAGTCGTTGTGCTCGCGCCTGTGCCGGCGTAGAACATATTATTCGTAATATCGACAGCTGCTAACGAGTCTGCATCGCCGCGGACAACGATAACACCATCATACTGTCCTCCGTCCAAAAAGAAATTCGGATAATCGCTGAAATCAGCTGCTGTTGCTCCGAGGATAGTTGCTCCCATCATGGTTGCACCAATTCCAAGCGCAACAATCTTTTTTATTGCTTTACCCACTTTCATTATCTAAACACCTCCACGTGTTTATGACTTACTATCAAAGAAATATGCGCCTCTTTTTTAAGGTTTCGTTTCAAACTCACCTTAGGAACATATTCCAATATCTAAAAAAAGCTATTTTTGTTTGATTTATAAAGTTTTCGTAATGCTTCTTTTTCACCAAATCGAAATATTTCAATGAAAGCCCATAACAATCGATTTCATAGTTTTAACAAAGTCATCACTAAAAAATAGAAACCAAAAAGATGAAACCTTACAAGCTTAATGCGGACATTCAATGAACATTCATCTCATCAAAACACAAAAAGAAAATGCGGGAAGCAGGATTGAAGCAGACGCACTTTCTTGCAAAGAAAGTGAGCAAAGAATATTGAGACATTCGCTTCGCTCAGTCTCAAAAAAATGCGGGAAGCAGGATTCGAACCTGCGAAGGCACTAAGCCATCAGGTTTCTATCAGCACGACCGCCGGTAACCAGCTCATCTCGCGATGAGTAGCACACATCATGCTGACCTAAGCCTGACCCGTTTGACCGCTCCGGCATCCCCGCATAAGCCTGATGTTTTAGTAGTACATTATATATGTTGCGAGGAAACGTACGTAATAAGTAGGTTGTATATTGGAGTAAAATTAATGTCCTCCATGGCGCGGAGCGAGGCGAATGCCTCGAAAATCCTCAAATTCTGGAGGCGCCAGAAGCCGAGCTTCTGAGCGCCGAGCGGAGGGCACATCTCAATGTGACCGACCGCCGCCATCGAGGAGGACATTATTTTTACGACTGAATGGATATTAGACTAATTGGAGATCCTGCTTTCTCTTTTGGTCATTTGAAACTGTAAATAACAACTGGGCAGCACTGAACTCATTACGCGCTCTTTGCAAGTAAATTTTAGCCGTTGAATCCATGTTCGATTGCCTCCATAAGAATTGAATAATACGCCTCCCCCCCCGATATTATGAAGTTATTCCGCGCGAATTCTTTCCCATAGTTTTCTTCTTTAGCTGTAAGCATCTGATAAAATTGCTCTTGAGTGAAAACATATGGATGAGCTTCTGGGATCATCAACTCAGCTTCTAGTTTTATCTGAGAAAGAACAGCATTAGGCTCTTGCCTGTTGTCGCAAATGATAACTATATCCAGATCAGAAGTCTCTTTCTGCTTCATCTTAGCATAGCTGCCGGTAACAATAAAAATATAGAAAGCAGTTTTAATTTTGTTGATGAGTTTTTGGATATTTCTATGAGGCAGATATTTAGCTGCGTTTGCCCTGTGCTCAGCGACAAAGCCAACAGTTGTTAGTGAGATTAGTTCTCTTGTCAAAGAATATACAATGATGTTGCCTATTTTTTGTTCTTGAAGTACACCTGACGCAACAAAGCGCTTAAGAGTGGTATGGACATAGTTATCTGACTTGTTATGAGATAACTTTTTAACCTCTCCGAAGGTATGCTTTTTCCATGCTTCTTGAGCGAACGGCTCTAATATGGTGTGTTTTCTTGTTATCATTTTCCACTTTTTAGGAATAAACATTCCAATATTATGGAATTATATAAATGTTTCGATTTTTGTGTGATTTAAAGAGTCATGAGGAAGCAACCTATACTAAAAGACCTAACAAATTAGATCAAATAATTAGGTCTTCTATCATATTTGAATGTGCAATGGGTGTGACAAATCCAATGAACCAAGACACTTCTTAATTTCCCCACCACCGCAACCTATATAAGTTTCTTGCGTTCTCCATGAATTATGAGATTGATTGTGATTCTGCTGAGCATGCTCATCATTACTGCATCCTGCTCTGCAATCAACCTATTTACTGGTGCAGTCGTTGCAGAATGTGATGCTCTTAGCCAGCAGAATTTGCGCGATACTTGTTACGCTGAAATAGGCATCATTCGCCAGAACATCAACTTATGCGACCGTGCAGAAAACGAAGGCAGCAAATATTATTGTTACGAAGGGATCGCCGAAACAACAAACAGCTCAACAATTTGCACGGACATAGAAGATTCTTATTGGCGCAATGTATGCTTTAAAGCAGTTGGCATGAACATCAACGATGCTTCACTCTGCGCACAAGTTACCAATGAAGAGCTTAAAAATACCTGTTACCTTGATGTTTCTCTTGATACAGAAGACGAAACTGTCTGCGCAGGCGTCCAGAACAGTATTCCATTGACTGAGCGCTGTTACACAAAAGTTGCAGTCGCAAAGAAAGATCTTGCAATTTGCCGTAACCTGCCGCCGCCATTTGCACAGGACAGGTGTGGATTAAAGGTTATTTACGAGATAGGCGACCCATCAACATGCAATTTCCTCTTGCTTGGTGCAGTCAAAGAGCTCTGCTTTGAAAAAACAAAAGTGATAGCAGACGAGCGGCGGGCAAAGAAAACAAACGAAACGATAGTGTAATTCTCGTACTGTTCTCCGTGGCGCTGGGGCAGTTCTCGTGCGGCAACATTGGCGGTGATGGAGTGCAGCAGATTTTACCCTACAACGGTAAAATCTGTTGCGACATAGGGCGTGCGAAGCGCGACCGTCACCCGCCATTGTTGTTGTCGCAGTAATCTCTTAATCATTAACCAACAGAAGATTATTTTAATAAAGAGTGTCACTTTGACTCAATTGCACACTCTCTAACTAATTTGCCTACTTCACTTGCCAAGCATAAGAACGTAATTTCTTGCTCTTGCCAAATCCACAGGATGAGCATGCTTTATGCCTGATGTGGTAAGAACGGCTGCCGCAGCGCCTGCATCTAATCATGTTCTTCTTGCCGCTTTTCTTGCCCATGCTGGGCGTTCCTTTTGTCATGATGCACCTATTCTGGAGAAATTGTTATGATTGTGTCGCCGCGGATAAAAATTTTGCCTAACTTCCTTTTCATCTCGCCGTCAGCACGCTCTTCTGCGTCGTGTAAAACTGTGTTAATGTGAATGTCAAATGCGTTCAATTTGCCGACATACTGCTTTCCATTCTTGCAGTCAACGATGACTCTTCGATTGCGCGCTTCGTTCAGCGCATCCAATGGGCGTGAGCTTTCTTCGATCATAAGCGCAAGAAATATGGTTGGTATATAATACTTACGATTTCCAGCACAGCTGCAAGATAGCCTGAAAAGCACAACCAAACCGACATCTTTATAAACAAGTGTCACTGAACGGTGAAGATGGAATCAAAACCAATAAAAGTGCTTGTTGCAGAAGACAAAGATTATCTACGAAGGACGTTAGGGCGAATATTTAGTGATGCCCGATACGCAGTAAAGCTGGCGGCAGACGGAGCAGAAGCACTAACCATGTTTCAAGGCGCACAACAGACAAATGGTGGTATTGATATTCTTTTTACTGACGTTGAAATGCCTAATATGAATGGTGTTGTGCTCGCAGAAACAATACGGCGTGAACACCCAAAATCAACATGCCCAATCTACTTTGTAACGGGCGGCATTCCAAGCCTCAGTCGAGCTGAAGCAGCACTTTATAACCAGTTGCTTGCAGATGGTCGTGTCCAGGGCGTTATAGCAAAGCCATTTCTCCCGAAAGAGCTCTGGAGTACTGTCGATAAACATTATCCGCAATCTTTATAAACCAACTCCTTTCTTCACCCGCTCATGCAATCACAATGGCGTCCAAAGCGTAAGCCGTCCGGCGGCAGATATCATAAGCCCTACAGGACAAAGCGCAAGTTTGAGTTGGCGCGCCATCCGTCAAACACACTTCTCGGTGAAACACATTTGAAACAAGTGCGTGTCCGCGGCGGCAGCATCAAGAACAGGCTGCTTGCAGCAAACATCGCAAATGTTGCCGCAGCAGGCAAAGTCGCAAAAGCAAAGATTCTCAATGTTGTTGAAAATCCAGCAAACAAATTCTTAGCGCGCAGAAATATCATCACAAAAGGCAGCATCATTGAAACAGAAAAAGGCCGTGCGCGTGTCACCTCTCGACCTGGCCAGGATGGCGTTGTTAATGCAGTATTGCTGGAAAAGTAGTGTTTCATTCTGAACAAACCCCAACCTATATAAACCATAAAATAATCATTCCTCTATGCAATTCAACTATATAATAGTAGCCGCGATTGTATCACTCCTTGTTATCGTTTTTTTATTCAAA
The DNA here is from genome assembly GCA_035289325.1 of Candidatus Nanoarchaeia archaeon. GTDB lineage: Archaea > Nanobdellota > Nanobdellia > Woesearchaeales > JAGLXL01 > DATDXM01. Next base: position 2,007 of record DATDXM010000042.1, on the reverse strand, counting down.
GGCATTAAGAAGATTGCAGCATGGGCGTTGCTCGTCTTCCTCGCACTCGCATTGTTCGGCACTGTCTTCGGGTTTAACTTGTTTACTGATATCACGGACATTGTGCAAAATTTTCCAACCGCAAAGAAACTATTTCTTCTCAAAGACGAACAAATTCTCGCGGGCTTTGAGAGCTCATTAACAGATACAACTGCGATTGATGCAGCAGGCGTCGCATCATTCCAATCCTCCCTAAACAAAAACGACCTCGACTCCATCCGTGGCAATTACTACAAGCTTATTATCATTGACACAAAAACATTTGCTGATCTCGATTCCATCACCAGTGAATTGAGCACAAAGCCGTTCAGTGGCGATGATCTGCTAGATGCAATCCGCGCAGATAACACGCTCGAACAGCTCACGGGCATCATCATCAAAACCCAAAACATGCCTGACACGCCACAGGTGCGCGGCTACGTTGCAGATAACCTCAAAAAATCAAAAATATCCACCAATGCTGATGCCCGTGCCACACTATTTGCACAGCTTGTCCAAGCATCAACAAAGGACCAATCATTACTGATTAAAAGTCTCAAGTCTGACGCTGTTATTATTTATCCAGAAACGATAACATTTAAATTGGCAAAAGTGCTTCCTTCGTTCATCACAGAAAAAATAGTTGGCGCAATTGGTGGCACATGAAAATTCTCGACAAGCTGCTTCGGCGAAAAGATGATCTTGGTCTTGACAAGCCGTCCTATCAGCCGCTCAATGACGAGCTTGGTTTAGGCGAGCTGAAATCAGAAGAGTTTCCCATGCAGCAGGCACAGGAAAACATGGCGCCCGCAGTTTCACCATTTCGCAATGTCCAGCCAAATTATCCTGGCCAGTACGGCCAGCAGCAAATGCCGCCTCCAGCACAGCAAGGAGCATCCCGCGACATTGAGCTCGTACTCAGCAAGCTTGATACAATTCGTTCATTGTTAACAAATCTCGATTTGCGCATTGCGCGCCTCGAAAAAGTAGCAGGCGTTGACGAGAAAGAAAAATACAAATGGTAGCTACATTATTATTCAACAGATTAAATAGGTCATTCTATCTCTTCTACATAATTCTTGCAGCTGTTCTCATCTGTGACCAGCTTTCCAAATCCGTCGTCCGTCATTATCAGCCAAACATCAACATCATTCCCAAAATTCTGTCGCTCACGTACACCACAAACACGGGTGCAAGCTTTGGCATTTTGCAGAACATGAACACCATACTCCTGCTCATCAGTATCGCAGTCATTATTGGTATGTTCATCCATGTCTATAATCATCCAGACAAAAAAACACTTCATTTTTTTGCGCTCATCACAGCAGGTGCGTTAGGCAATAGTATTGACAGAATATTATACGGCGCAGTCACTGATTTCATTAATTTTCATTTCTGGCCGACATTTAATATCGCAGACAGTGCGATTACGATTGGTGTGATTGGTCTGCTGATCATTAACTGGAACAGCAAAAATCCAACAAAAACTTTATAAGGAACGCTCACCATTTAATAGGTATGGTCTCAGAACAAATGCTCATCTCACAAGATGAGTACACTCAGCTTAAGAAAAAGGAGAAAATAGCAGATGATATTTTGCTTCAAATGGACTCAAGCCTGCGAGACCTAGAAGCAGGTAGAATAAAGCGCGTTCGTTAAGATATTTGTTTTAAGTAACGTTCCATATTCAAAATAATCGAATTAATTATTCTTTGCTGCTCTTTTTTTGTTCCAAATGCGATCAAAATTGCTTTATTTGTATTCACATTAATAATGTAAAATAATCGCTTATTACCAAGCTTTTTTTCTCGAAACCAGTTAAACCGAAGCGGCTTTCCAGTATAGAGGTTTATCTTCAATTGGTCTTTGATAGCATCTATCCATTCTTGTTCTCTTTTCTCGGCCGCTTCATACAACTTTGAGAATGTCTCTGCTTCATAGACTTCATTGCAAGAAGGAAAAAACTCTCCTTAAAATAAATTTGCCTCA
>DATDXM010000041.1:0-12161 GCA_035289325.1 Candidatus Nanoarchaeia archaeon | reverse complement strand
GGAGTGCATGTGCATAGCTCAAATCAGCGCTCTCAAAGAAACTCCCAATCGCAGCAGAGCTGCGGGGTATTAACCCAGACGGTAATAAAAAGTAGGGAAATGCTTGCAAAGGAAGTTGATGTGTGGACAACACGAAGGAATGAGCAAAGAAAAATGATTGCATGGACTTTTACAAAAGAAAGAGCGGACAAGAAACTTGGTAAATATTATGTTTCATAATTACTGTGTCATGCCACTAGTTGTGAGCGGTTTTTTGTGATTATCCGATAGAATTGAGAGTCCACTTGCCTTTGTGTATACCACGTTCATTTTGAGTGTTTCCATTACATTGCCACAAGCTTTGGATTCTACAGTCAGCCCCCGAAGGACAGTTGCAGATGAACGCAACGACATTATTTACCCCAGATGCACTAAATAATTCATTGGGATTGAGAGAGAGCTGAGCAGAAGCAGCTATTCTGCCGTCCCCTGTGATGTCGTACCACACGCTGTTTGCCATTGAATTGTCGAAAAAATCAACTGTTGGAATTGAAGGATCAAATGTATAAGAAAATTCCTGCCAGGTATTATCTGCCAGATGAACATGTCCTTTCACATATGCAAAATATCTTTGATAGGTTTCGTCTGCAGGAGACGTTGATATATCAATGGAAATTCTTTTTCTTCCATCAGCCAAGATTTCGGATGCTCCATTTAAAGTATGTTCAGTCTGTATACGTTGAGGACAGGAGACACGTGATGATCCTGACGGAGGAATACATGATCTGCAAATCCCGTTAGAACAAAAGCCTTCAGAGCAGTCAGCTTTGGTATTACATGATTTACCCCTAGCACAAGTTTTACCTAAAGGGACACAGTTATTACCACAGTCAATATCAGTTTCATCAAAATCTTTAACGGAATTAGTGCATTTTGCCCCTAAAAAATCTATATTGAACTGGATTATTGCCGATTGCGGGGTTTCTAAACCATTGATATCCTTGCATCTTACATAGATAGTATTAATTCCGCTCCCATAATCTTTGAATGTAGCTTTGTGAACAAACCCATTTTCAAATTGCTGGAATGAATTTCTCATATTTCCAAAAGTTGTATCAGTCGTATGATATCTGCAGAAAGCAAACTCATTCGTACTCACGCTTATTGGGACGTAGCCCTTTTTTATTGGAAATGTGTACGTTTGACTTACTTGTGGATCTGAAGTAAAACTATTAGTACAATAATAGTCAATCACTTGTACATTGTAAGAATCGGTTGTATCGTGTCCTATTAGAAGATTGTTATCATCTCCAACACCAAATACACCTAAGGATAGTGTAGGAGGGTTTGTGAGAGACAAGGAGAATGCATGATTTATTGTACCACCACAGTTCGTAGCCACTAATGTACTGATTTCAGGTTTTTCAAGATTAGCGGTGGCGCTTCCAAAATAAACGTAATTGAAATCATTATTTAGCCAGTGACCAGAAGTTTTGTACAGATTAATATCAACACGCTTATCATAATCACGAGAATCACATACAAACCCCGATATCGCACACACATTATTTTCTGCGTCGAAGTAAGCGTATCCTGTGAGAGAATTACTTAAGGGCATGACATTACCGGATGGAGTTGTATCAGATGAAATTGGAGGACTATCACCGCTACAGCGTCCAGAAACGCATGCACCGCTCTGACAATCACCGTGACTGAAACATATTTTATCATTTGCACATTTTCGTCCTATTGGATTGCACATGGAGCCTCCACAATCCACATCACTTTCGAGAATGGGAGTGGTGAAAGATACAGTATCTTTAACTCCATTAGAACATATTTCACTGGCTGTTTTGCAAGAATCCGAACCACCTGTGTTTACACAGTATAGATTAGAACCACATTCAGCATTGGAATTACAAAAAAAATCGACACAGACATTAGTAGCAGCATCCCACTTTTTACCATCAGGACATGCCGCTGCAGAACATTTCCCTAGGTTTTTGTTACAATAATATTCTTTTATAAATGTGTCAGCATAACTGCTCGTACTATCTGTGCAGGTGCCAAACGCATTCAGATTCCAGCCATCTTTATGGGTATTATCAATGTCAGAATCTTGACATGTGGTACATGTTGCTGCATACCGTTCTTGATAAAAAGCCTCGCCACCATAAGAACAGATGAAACTTCCACTCGGGCATGTATATTCCGTAAAATCTTGAATATATAGCTTGTTTTTGCTGTATGAAGAAGGACGGTTGCCGCACTCTATGAAATCATAATCGCAGAGCAATGCATCCGCTGGATTCAAGAGAAAACTGCCTTCATAAATAGAATTATACTTGACGTTGCATGTTGAGCCTCCTATTGGTGAATTGATACAACCGCTCACGTCGCCACAGCCAGTTGCAATTACAGATCCTTTATAACAATCAAATGTGCCGTCGCTGCAGTGCGGTCTATCACCGGCTGGAACGCATTGATAATTCTCGCAGAAGCTTCCCCCTGCACAATTTATGTGACTTAAACATTGAACGCCGCACATTCCCACCACTGCCTGACGATTAGACGCACAAGAACAACTATTACAAGCTGTATTTAGTGATGGATCAGGGCTTTGAGTATCAGTTACTCCGCAGGATTGCCTGCAGCTTGGTTGGTAATCTACAAAAGTGAATCCATCGCAGGTATCAGCAGGACAACTCTGTTCTGGACACACGAAAACATTTTTTGTATAGACTTGCTGAGAACAGACAGATTGACCTCCACTTTGGTAATTTGTACAATAGTATCGGATACGTTCGTCAAAACATCCGTAATCATTAGCGTTAGCACAATAATCCACATTAGGACTGCCTAATTGAAATGGATAAGTATTTTGAGCGCAGAGTTCGAACCATTTCCCCCACAGAGCCTGATCAGGAAATATATCGAGATGAGAGGCATATACATCGAAACTGAGCAGGATCATTAGAGAGAAAAATAAAGCACCTTTTTTCATTGTGCGAAGAATAATATTGTGCTATTTAAATACATACGAAGCAACGAAAAAAATATTGACAGCACTTATGCAGATACCGCCCAAACTCAGCTTTTTAAACAGGAGTCTTTTTCTGAACAGCATGCACCCGCCAGAACGAATAACGCCATCACTGATTGAAAAGCTCGTGAGCGCGGCACTTAACCACCAACGCACAGCTATTCTTGAGCGCCTTAACCAAGCATATGACAAACTTACGCATCGAGGCATAACAAAACGAGATTTGTTGGAAATCGGCGAAAAAGTTGCATCAGCAAAATTAGACGAAAACGACCCAACTTACTTCTGCGGGCTCGTGCTTCAGCTCAACACTGACGTCACCGTATTCTTTCCATCGACAGGTCCAGCCCGCCATAATGCTGATCCCACAGAAATCAAAGCACAATACGCAACGGGCTTCTCAGAAGTGCGAGCGCTGCGCACACTATCACACCTTGCAGGCAAAATGGAAAACTACAAAACAATACGAGAAAGATTATACAAAACAGAGCTTTAACCCATCCCGGGCATCCCACCAAGCTTCTTCATCATCTGTTGCATGCCCCTGCCGCCTTTCATCATCTTGCCCATTTTTTTTGCTTGCTGATATTGCTTGAGCAGCTCACGCAGATTCTGCACAGAAACGCCAGAGCCGCGCGCAATCCGTTCCATCCGCACATTGCTGATGACATCCGGCTCAAGCAATTCCTGTTCAGTCATGCTGTCCATCGCATATCGCCAAAGCTTCAGCTTTTCCTGCTGCACCTCAAGCGCCTCTTTTGGAATTTTCAGCTGTGAAAAACCTGGGATCATGTCAACCAGCTTGCTTAACGTGCCCATACTTTTCATCGCGTCCATTTGTTCATATAAATCAAGCAAATTAAATTTGCCCTGCATGAAACGCTTGCTCAAATCTTCAGCTTTTTCTTGTGGCACTGCTTCTTTTGCTTTCTCAATCAGTGTTTCGATATCACCCATACCCAACAATCGTGATACAAATCGTTTTGGATTAAAATGCTCAAACTCATCAATTTTTTCTCCCGTGCCGATAAATATAACAGGCGCTTTTGTTGCAGCGCACGCTGACAATGCACCGCCCGCACGTGCCGTGCCATCCATCTTTGTTATAATGACACCAGTGACTTTTACTGCTTCATGAAATGCTGCTGCTTGAGTCTGCGCAGTCTGACCTAAATCTGCAGCCATCACCAGCAGCCGTTCATCTGCACGAACCGCAGCATTCAATTGATTAAGTTCCTCAGTAAGCTCTTTGCTGAGTGCATCCCTGCCGGCAGTATCGACAATAACAACATCATACGCTTTGAGCTTTTTTTCACAGTCTTGAAAAATCTGAACAGGATCTTTTGAGATTTTGTCTCCATAAAAATCTACACCAACTTGTGCCGCAAGCTGTTCAAGTTGATCATACGCTGCAGGCCGCCAGGTGTCAGTTTGAACAACAGCAACTTTGTGCCCTCTTTTCTTAAAAAATCGTGCAAGCTTGCCTGCCGTTGTCGTCTTGCCATTGCCGAACAGCCCAACAAGCATCAGAACAGTGGGCGATTTTTCGATATGAATTTCACGAGAATCTTTTCCTAAAAATGCAGCAAGTTCTTCATAAACAATGTTCACCAGCTGCTCTTTTTTCGTTAACCCAGGCGGCGTTTCTTCTTTTGCCCGCTCTTTTATTTTCGTGCTTAACTCAAACACAAGTTCGACATTGACATCTGCTTGCAGCATTGCACGCTGAATGTCTTTGACCAGCTCTTTGATAAGTGTGTCATCAACAAACAGCGAGCGTGCTATCTTTTGCAGCGTTTCTTTCAGTGATGAGCTCAACTTTTCAAGTGCCATCACAGCTCAAACTGCAATACACCTATAAAAACCTTTATAAGAAGTAGAGATTGCTCGACGATAATGGGGCTGGATCAAGTTCTCGTAACAGAAAAGGATCTTCTCAGACTATATGACCCTACGCGTGATTACCGGTATTGCTGGGGTGTTCTACGAGACAATGGGTTATTGCCGCTCAGCATGCGGAGCTTGACAACGGAGCCGGGCAAAAGTTTGGTGCACTTCGCAACATGGACGTATGTTAGTGGGTACGTGAACTGTCGTTTTGTGCCAGGCATTTGTGAAGAGAAAGAGGTCATTGACGAGATTATGCCTCATCTCGGCGGGTTAGCATTTGCAGAATTTAAGTACGAGGCAGAAAGAAAAAAACTTGAGCCAAAAAAGCATGCTGGTGCGCTTGGTCGCCTAGTGAATGCAATGGGCGTTCCGCAACGAACACATAACTTAGAAGATTGTCCGCGAGAGCTGTCACTTCCAATATATATGATGAAGCTTGCACAGGCATCAAACGGAAGAGAACGCAGCACATGGCGAGAGCTCCTTGATATTACCGCCCATATTTTTTTCAGCGACAGATTGAAAAAGCACCATGGAGATAACACACAGTATGTGCTTGATTTACGGACACACTATGGTAAAGATGAAGCCCGTGCATATACATGCTCAGTAATAAGCTATCTCAATCAGCTTCGCACGGGCTCAAAGCTTCATGTGCAGTTCACTGATGACCAGATACGTTTATCTTTTAAAGATGACCAGCGCGTTGATTGTGATATTGCACTGCGTCCTCACCAACTTGGTGCATTAGCAATGGGTAAAAGGCCACTTCTTGAAGTGAGGTTGAATAGCTCGTAGTGGTTAAACATTTAAACTTCATCTTTTTCGCGCACCAAGGCGACAATAATGCAAAGATATGAACAATCGATCCCGCTTGACCGGCTCATCGAAGTTCCATATGCGGTGATAATACCTGACAGATCATTGTTTCCTCAAATTCCTGCGGGCATGCATGCCACAAGCAAGCCTCAGATTGAGAGAAAAGTAAGAGTTCTTATTGACCAGATTGATGCGCTTGACACACTTCTCCAGCAGGGTAGAGTAAACCTTTCAGCTGAAACACGAATGCATTTTCTTGCACAGCGAGATCGGCAGCGTGAATATGCTGAAGAGAGTGGGAGTTCATGGAATCAATACGCACATCGACTAGAATCATTTCGAGTTCCCGAAGCGACATTCTTTTCAAGCGATTATGAAGTTGTCTACCGTGGCTTCAAAAGAATGATAAAGTTATTTGAGCGAGCATCAGAAATATCGAAAAATAATCCTAACGGCGCAGCATACGCAGCACTTTTTTCGCTTGTCGACCCGAATGAACCGCAAATATTTCTTACGCGCGATGCTGTACAGCAACAAATGCTTGCGATGCTTTTTGAGTTTGCATACAGCAGTGAAATTGGAAGAAATGCTCCGAGTGCACAAGAAGTCTTAACAGTTGAACGCATGCTTCACAGTCCAAAATTATACGTGGGCGAACCCGACGAATTGCTGCAGCAGGTGTCCACGAGAACGTCAACGGTAACAGGACTTGAACGCACAGTAAGCAGCGGCATGATTTTTGATTATGCAAAACATGACCTGGTTATTGATCCTGAGGGAAAAAAGCTTTTTCGCGATAGTGTCTATGGAATACTTGTTGAGCAGGTAATAAAAGCTTGCTACTGGCAGGAAAAAGCAAAAGATGGCATTCCCTTTTCAGCAGATTCATATACTGACGAGAAACAACGTGCAGAAGCATTGTACAATGAAGTGAGAATTCCTACAGTCAAATTTCAGTCAAGATTAAGAGATGGTTCATTAAGGAAAAAAATTCGTGACATACTCGAAGTGCGTGATGCAGTCGAAGGAGTGCCAGAAGTGCTTGCACTTGTACAGGAAGATCTCGCACGGTTAAGACACTTTCTTTCTGGAAGCTTTCGAAAAGAATCGTACGCCGAAAGATCGCTAACTGATGAACTTGCTGCTAAAGGAAGCAAGCGTGCCATAAAAAGACTTTATCGGCTTCAGGAGATAGCTCATTCTGCAGATTTATTGGATGGAACAGGTGATACTGATGATCCCATGCATAAGCTCTATGTAGACACCACTCAACATATGGAATGGATTGCAGGAGAGTTAGAAAAACATGGATACAGGCCAGAGCAAACACAAGCAATCACAGATGAAGAACGGCCAACTCAGATGGAGAGCATTGATGATAGAATACATAAAATTGATGTTCCTGCCGCTGAAGGAGAGAGCATTGCTGAAGCAATTAAAACAGCGCCTGCAGAGAATGCATTGCCTGCATACGAACTTGATGATATAAGAAAACAATGGGTTGATGTAATATACCACAATCTTCGGCATCTGCGAGAATCATCTGTTGAAGATGGCACAGAAGTTCCAAAAAGACAATTCATCACCGCGACAACATATAGCCCAGGTGGAGTGCATCTCATAATAAAAAGAGGACAACTCGAAGCATATTGGTCATTAAACGCAAGAAAATTTACATTAACCAGAAGTTTTGTTGATCTATTTGTTCGGCAGATGCATTATGAGCCGATAAAATTTTTGAAATGATGGTAGAATTACAAAGCTCTCAATACCGTAGCATTCTGCATGCCTCTAAAATCATTATCATAGGTAAACAGGTGCGAATTGTTTTTCATCGCTGATGTATAAATGATTGAATCTATAGCTGGAAGCTTGTGAACTGCAGCCTCAAAACAAATATCTTCAGTAACAGGTATAAACAGACCTCTTTTTTTAATAAAATCTAAAAGCATCTGCATTCTCAAATTATCAATCCCGCTTTTGATGAGTTTTCTTCGTATCTCTAGAAGTGAAATAACTGATGTATAAATTATACATTCGTCCTCAATTATATCACGGGCTTTTTCATCCGCTGAAAGAAAATATGCCAGCCACACCGATGAATCAAGAAATTTAGTATCGGTCATGTTCATCACGTAATCCCTTTAACACATGTTTTATCGATTTCTTTCCAAGGACACCGTAAAGAGATTCTCCTTTCGGGACGCCTCGCCGTGCCATTGCCTGAATAACCTCATCATAAGATTCGGCATGATAGGATTCACGCAATTTCTTAAGCATATTCTGAGTGTCCTTATTTATCTGAATGGTTGTTGCCATGAATGCTATAGAGCTATAGTACTATATAAAACTTTTTGTTTATCGAGAGTTAGTGCTTAAGTCACTATCCAGTGATTAAAAACGAAAGTTATTTAAACCAACCTATTGGAAGCGACTATATGACCGGAAAAAAGTTGTCTCGCGCCGAACAGCGCAGACAGCAAAAATTAGAAAAGGCAAGCGGCTTAACAGCAAGCCAACCAATAGCAAAGCCATGGTATAAAATGGGCGCAGCGCTTGCGCTTACGGGCGCATTGATTGGTGGTGCTGCACTGTACAAGCGCCATGTCGCACAGCAAGAAGCAGAACAGGCAGCAGACGACACTCTTGCAGAGCAATTGCACCGTGCACATATCGCAGCAGTCGCACGAGCTGCGTCACATGCGCCGCCTGAAAACTATGATGCGACACCATCGCTTGCTGATCTTGTTGAGAATGATAAATTTCACATCATTGAAGCAGATATAAAAAAAGCTGCAAATGACTCGAGCGCATTCTATAAGTTTCGGGCAATGGCTGACCGCTCAATCGCAGATAAAACATCTCATCTCCATTATACGAAGCTGACAGTTGCATCTGTCATGCCGAACAACGCAGTATTTCACGATTTGGAAAAAGAATTGAATGAAGAGTTGCATGCATTTGCATCATACATCGAGCCATTTTCTAGTCAAAAAGCCGTGCACACTGTTATCATCGTAACAGAGCCAGATCAGATTCAGCATCCGAATGTCCCAGCAGGGCACGTGCTTATGTTTCTTGTTAACTCAGTCGCAGATTATAGTGTATTTACTGGCTTGATGGATAACAGCAAAGTGCTCGTTTCTGATGGCCCTTATGAGGACCTCGGCTCTGTTGAGATAGATATCAGATTTGAAACGAACAAGTTGACAGAGGCAGAGCGAAAAGAAATTTTTATCACACCGCGCAAGCGCGATAAAGAATACCAAACAAGTGCACTCCTCAACACCGCGATTGCAGAGTACCTTCATGCGCTTTTTTTTCAGGAAAAAGCAGCAAAGCTTGTTGAAGTTCTCAATACCTATAATGGAGTTAATGGATTTGATCATGAAAAAGTCAATGCATTCAGAAAAAGTTACATAGAGGCAGAAGAGGGTCTTATTCATGCAGCTGCACTCACCTATCTGGCTCAATTTCCAAAGCATAAGGAATTCGTTAAACACGCTCTCAAAAGATACAGTGAGCAGCACAAATATACAGCTCCATTTTTTGAATCAGTACGCAGTTTCCGTTTAGAAGGAAAGGGATTTAACATACAAGGCAGAGTGCTCGCCCTCTTAGAAATGGTTCGAGACCAGCGGCTTGACTATCTTCTAACAGAGAATGGCGTCAACACAGATGCGGTGACCAACTATCTAAGAGATGTTGCCCCAACGAGAGCAAGTCCAACCAAATAGCAAACTTCAACCTCATCACTCACTCAACTTCATCCCATGCGTTAACGATTCATTCCATCCTGCAGCGGTTATCCGTATAAATTCAGCATTCTTCTGCATTTCATCAATGGTATGCCCACCACAATAACTTAATCCGCTTTGCACACCTTTCACCAATCCACGAATGACTTCCTGTACTGCACCTTTGTAGTCGACAAGTGTTGACACGCCTTCAACATACACATCAAGTTTCTCTTTGACATGATGCTTCACTTTGCTTTCTGCACGTTCATGGCTGCTGTCATAGCTTGCACTGCCCATGTAGCGCTTATAGCGTTTGCCGTCTTTCGATACGATAAAGCCAGGAGCTTCTTCAGTGCCAGCAAAAAGAGTGCCGGAAAAAATACTTGATGCACCCGCTGCAAGTGCTTTAACAATATCGCCAGGATATCTCATGCCGCCGTCAGCACAGACAGGAACATTTCGTTCGCGCGCAACGGAAACAACATCCATGATTGCAGTGAGCTGCGGTACGCCACAGCCCGACATCAGCCGTGTCGAACAGACAGGCGACGGACCAATGCCTACTTTCAAGCCATCAGCTCCCGCGTCAATCAAATCACGCGCAGCTTCTGCTGTTGCAATGTTGCCCGCCATCACATCAACAGGAAACGTTTTTTTCAATTCTTTCAGCCGATTGATTGCGAAATCAGAATGGCAATGAGCAATATCGAGCACCAAAACATCTGCGCCCGCATCGACCAGCGCAGCTGCACGCTCAAGCGTATCTTTTACGCCCACAGCCGCGCCAACAAGCAATCTGCCTTTCTTGTCGCGTGCAGCCTGCGGCCAGAACTCAAGCTTCTTAATGTCTTGTGTTGTTATTAACCCAGTCACATTACCTGACTGGTCAAGCAGCGGCAGCTTCTCAATGCGATGCTCATGAAGGATATTTTTTGCTTCGTCCATTGCAATGCTTTGAGGTGCAGTAACAAGATTGTCGCGGTGGGTCATGACTTCTGTTATTTGTTTGTCGAGATTATACTCAAATAAGTAATCACGGGACGTGAAAATGCCAATAAGCGTGTCGCCGCTTTTCACCAGCAAGCTCGTCACACCCTCTGTTTTCATGATATCGACCGCTTCCCTGATGGTAGTCGTTGGCGATACAGATTGCGGGTTTTCAATGATATAGCTCGTGCTGCGCTTTACTTTGCGCACTTCTTCCACTTGATCTTCTATCGAACAAAATTGATGGATGACACCCAAGCCTCCTTCGCGTGCGATTGCAATCGCCATGCGGTGCTCGGTCACGGTTGCCATGTTTGCGCTGACGAGCGGAATATTAAGAGAGATATTACGCGTAAAGCGCGTCTTTAATTCGCCTTCGCTGCGTGATTTAAATGGCGTTCGTTTTGGCACTAAAAGAACATCGTTAAATGTAAGCCCTAACCGGATGTCACCCATTTTAACAGCAGAGTGAAAGACTAATTTAAAAGAATTTAGCGGCTGGGATAGATGCCTCGGAGTTTAGCATCTCTCTATTGAAGGGTGGAAACTCTGATGGTGCTCAAAAACCACAAGATACCTCGAGTGGTGCAAGCAACGCTTTTGGTGGAAAACAATCATTCGGCAGCAATTACAAGCAGGGCAAAAGAAAATCATACCGAGACAACATTGCAGGCTGGAACAAAAAGCATACCGACAGAAAAATTTCACTAATAGAAATCCAGCTTAATCACGATGCCTATTAAGCGTAAGCCTCGGCCCCCACTTCTTCACAATATCCCTGCAATCCTTGACATCCTCAAAGAAATGCGGAAACTGTCGGCATATTTTCGGCCGTGCGTTATAAATCGTGCAATACGCTTTCTCGCCATCGCGTTTCAAAAAATAACAATCGCCATTCACCAATCGAATGCCCCACCCGCTGTTATCAAACAGCCGATCAGCATATGTTCGTGTTCGCAATCCTTTTGCCCAAAAGATGCGCACTCTGTCTAATAGCAAATCTCATAAATTATGGTACTTATAGAGATTTGCTAGTATAGATAAAGTGCCTTTTGAAATGTTCCATTATTTATGCACTTTACTATAACAGCGACAATTTAACTTTCAGCGTGCAGCAGAAATGACCCACAGGGCAATGTGCACAATCAATGTTCTTGTGCTTGTAGAATTCTTGTTAGGGTATCATCGTGCTCTCGTGCGCCATGAGCGGTGCAGTAAAATAATTATGAAAAGTCTACGAATTAGCCCACTTGCTCACACATTTGAGGCTGCAAAATTGTAACTTGTCTGCTTTGCTTTTAATTTTCCAAAACGCTTCAAGAACAAAATAATCTTTTGAAGTATCAACACCCAGGTTACATTCTTGGCAAGGAACAGGCTTTTGTGACTTTACTGCTCCAGGCTTAATCTTAGTGAAATGTTTCATGTGACACTCGGCTGTTCCATCTGCTTAGGCTCAGTATGTTTCAGCTGAACAATCTCTCGCTCGATCCGCTGGCATTCTTCATCAAGCTTTTGGAGTTTTGACCGCATTGCAGGGTTAAGTTGGTCGCGAGCTAAATCCCATTTCATAATTGCAAGCTTTTGCTTCAGCGTTGCGAGCTTATCATCTAATTCCTCAGTCCTATTTTTCGCTTCACTGTGCATTTCAAGCTCTGCCATAACCTAAAAGAAGATGGGGGTATATATATAGCTTTGGTGGG
>DATDXM010000040.1:0-3794 GCA_035289325.1 Candidatus Nanoarchaeia archaeon | reverse complement strand
TCTCACCGACATCTTTAAAAAACACAGCCTTCTCTGGTTTGTAATCCCCGCTTAGCTCAACGGTAGAGCGTCCGGCTGTAGAAACTGTGCGACAAACAACGCAGTTGTATGGATGATTCACAGTCAGCTGGTACCGGAAGGTTGCTGGAAAGACAGCTGTCTTGGCAAATTCGAATCCGGCAGCGGGGATTTTTTTTTGTATAATAAGCAATCTGTGCTCTATATTCAGCGCAAACCACAATCTTTATAAATAGCCCCCTTTTTTTGAGCTCTCTTATGCCGCTCGCGTGTATTTCTCTGACAACAAAGCATCCAACATGTGGAAGCTCCGTCGTGAAATATATGCCCTGGTAGTGTAGCGGCCTATCATGAAACCCTGTCACGGTTTCGACCCGGGTTCGAAGAGGCACCCTAAATGCTTGTCATTTATGGTCATAGAAAATCCCGGCCAGGGCGTTCCTCACGCGAGGAATGGGCCGGTAGCTCAACCTGGTAGAGCACTGGACTTTTAATGTCCAGAAGACATCCAGGGGTTGCGGGTTCGAAACAGTGAAAAACTGTCGGAAGTCCCGTCCGGCCCGTCATATTCATTGGTGATAGATAGTAAACATACGCTTCCGAGGAAGCAAAACAATAATGGCGTTCAAGGTCTCTGAGCACAGTTGGGTACCACAGCACAAGAAGCTCTCAAAGGAAGAAAAAGAAGCACTCCTTGAGCGATACCACATTACAGTAAAAGAACTGCCACGAATTTCTCGCCATGATCCAGCAGTACAAGATCTCGACGCTGAACCAGGCAATGTTATAAAGATTACAAGAGCCAGTCCAACAGCTGGAAAAGCAGAATATTTCAGGGTGGTCACACGTGGATAAAGGGATTATAATAAAGAAATATTTTGAAGGCCACAAGTTTGTAGAGAGCAATATCCACTCATTCAATACATTCATCGAGCGCGGCATGCAGGAAGTTGTTGACGAAAACAAAGAAGCAGAGCCGACAATCATTCCTGATAATATTGATCGTTTCGTCATAAAGTTTGGCAAAATTTGGGTAGGCAAGCCAGAAATTATTGAAGCAGACGGCAGCAAGCGCAATATTATGCCAATTGAAGCACGCTTGCGCAAGATTTCTTATTCAGCTCCCATTTTCCTTGAGGTCAGCGCACATATTAATGATGTGCAGCGTGAAAGCTTTACTGCACAGATCGGCAAGATGCCAATCATGCTCAAGAGCAAATATTGCCATATCGCAGGCGCCAGCAAGGACGAACTGACAACATTAGGTGAAGATCCATATGACCCAGGCGGGTACTTTATTATTAACGGCACAGAAAAAGTAATTATTACAGTGGAGGATCTCGCTCCAAATCATTTCATAGTCGATAAAGAAGCTGAGAATAAGTTTATCGGAAAAATATTTTCAGAGCGAGGCTCATATAAAATACCACACACGCTCGAAAAGAGCAAGACAGGGCAGCACTTCCTCAGTTTCACGCGTGTCAAGAAAGCGCCAATTGTTCTTGTCCTCAAAGCGCTCGGCCTTATACAGGACGAAGAAATCATGAAGAACGTTTCTGCAAAAGACCAATATGCTGAGATATTTACAAATCTCTTTGAGTTTGTCGACGTAAAAACACAGGAAGAAGCGATGGACCAGCTCGCAAAGCTTGTCGGCATTACACAGGTGAAAGAGATTCGATTAGAACGAACACAAGAAATCCTGAACAAGTATCTGCTCCCGCATTTGGGCGTTGAAAAAGAGCAGATGATGTACAAGGCACTTAACTTGTGCAAAATGTGGAAAAAATATATTGATGTGAGCAACGGCGCTGCAAAGGTAGACGACAAAGATCATTACAGCAACAAAAAACTGAAGCTCGCAGGCGACTTATTGATGGATCTGTTCCGTGTCAATTTCAAAGTGCTGGTAGGCGATTTATTATACAATTTCCAGCGCATCATCAAGCGTGGCAAATTACCATCGATTAGAGTCATCATTCGTGAAAAGCTGTTAACATCGAGATTATATTCATCAATGGCAACAGGGACATGGGTTGGTGGCAGAAAAGGAATTTCACAGCGCATGGACCGCGCAAACTTTACTGCATCAATGTCGCACTTACAACGCATCGTATCGCCTCTCAGTGCAAGCCAAGAAAATTTCGAAGCCCGTGCACTGCACAGTACACACCTTGGCAGGTTGTGTCCAATAGAAACGCCTGAAGGTACAAACATTGGATTGAGAAAAAATCTTGCGTTGCTCTGTTCTGTTTCACATGATTCAAACGAGCAGGAAGTTCTTGCTCTGCTAAAAAAATTCGGGCTTGAGGCACTATGAGTGACGTTTATTTGAATAACAAGTTTGTGGGAACCGTTGACAACGGAAAGGGGTTCACAGAACACTTAGTAAGCGAACGCCGTAAAAGCCAATTGTCACATAATGTCAACGTAAGTCATCACGAAGTAAACAATGAAGTGCACATCAATTGCACACAAGGTCGTGCACGCCGTCCGCTCATTGTAGTCAAAGATGGCAAGCCAGTGCTCACCGAGCAGCATATCAAGCAGCTGGAAAAGAACGAGTTAACATGGAGCGACCTGCTTCAACAGGGTATTATTGAATATCTCGATGCTGCTGAAGAAGAGAACACACTCATCGCGTGGGACGAAACACAGCTTACACCGGAACATACTCATCTCGAAGTCGTGCCATTTGCAATAGTAGGAATTGCAACCGCACTTGTGCCCTACGGCCATTTCAATCCAAGTGCGCGCCTGAATGGCGGCAGCAAAAATCAGAAACAGGCACTAGGCTTTTACGCAGCAAATTATCTTGTGCGCATGGATATGGACGTAAACCTGCTTCACACACCACAGCTCCCGATTGTTCGAACATTTGTTCATGATGCAGCAGAATACGACAAACATCCGTCTGGACAGAATGTTGTTGTTGCAATTATGAGTTACGAAGGGTACAACATGGAAGACGCAGTTATTCTGAACAAGGCAAGCATTGAGCGAGGCCTGGGCAGAAGCACATATTACAGGCCAGCGATTGCAGAAGAGCTGCGCTACAGCGGCGGCTTAGTTGACGAAATTTCCGTTCCTGATAAAGATGTGAAGGGATACAGAACAGAGCATGAGTACCGTTACTTGGAAGAAGACGGCATTGTTCACACTGAAGCAGTTGTGCACGAGGGAGATGTTATCATTGGTCGAACGAGCCCACCACGTTTCTTGAGTGCATTGGACGAATACAATCTTGCAGGTGCAACACGACGCGAAAGTTCAATGTCGTTGAAGCACGGTGAAGAAGGTATTATCGATTTTGTCTTGATCACAGAAAATGCAGAGGGCAACAAACTTGTCCAGGTGCGAATCCGTGATCAGCGCATTCCTGAAGTAGGAGATAAATTTACCAGCAGACACGGACAAAAAGGAGTTATTGGTCTCATTGTGCCACAGACAGACATTCCATTCAGCATAAATGGCACTGTTCCTGACTTGATTTTCTCACCGCACAGTATTCCAAGCCGTATGACATTAAGCCACTTGATTGAGATGATTGGCGGAAAAGTAGGCTCACTTGCAGGTCGTTATATAGATGGCACGTTATTTGCAGCAGAGCCAGAAGACAAGCTTCGCCAAGAACTTCTTTCGATGGGATTCAGAGATGATGGTACAGAAACATTTTATAGTGGATTAACAGGCGAAAAAATGAATGCTCGCATTTTCATTGGTGACATGTATTACTTGCGCCTGAAGCATATGGTTGCAAACAAGATTCACTCGCG
>DATDXM010000039.1:0-9130 GCA_035289325.1 Candidatus Nanoarchaeia archaeon | reverse complement strand
CCTTCTTTCGTATATCCTAACTTCTTATAATATTCCCGTGCGCCTATTCCTGAAATAATGACCATCTTATCTTTTGCATGCTGCTGCGCGATATCCTCTGCTTTGTGCATCAATTCTTTTCCATAACCTCGGTGTTGTATTGCACCTTCCTCGCCGATTGCTGTTGCTGTGCCATAAACATGAAGCTCGCGGATTAATGCGCTTCCTTTTGTTATTTCTGGCCGCAGGAATTGTGAAGGAAATCTGAGGCGGCAAAAGCCAATGATAATATCATTTTTCATGTCATCTAATGAAATAAAAAATTCTTTTCCGCCGTTTGCAGCATATTCGATAATGTTCATTACTATCGCGTTATGATCTATAGCTTTTCCCATCGGCTCTCTGCAACGGATGCACTGGCATTTTGGAGCGTATTTTTCGGTGATATACTGACGCAGATTGGTGAATTCAACACCACTCGCCCACATTTTTGTCGGCACGTCGCGCTGGATACGCTGGACGCGGCAATAACGAGGGATAAACTCTTTCATCTTAACAATCCGCTGTGCAGCCTGATCTGCAGTCAATGGCGTAAATTTGCCCTGCTTCCATTGCACGTATAACGCTGTGCCCGGAGCAACCATGCACGGATAAATTTTCAGCATATCTGGACGATAATCTTCATCTGCAAATATTTGTTTAAATCCGTTAATGTCTCGCTTTTCGTCGGTTAATGGCAAGCCGGGCATATAGTGCGCAGATATCTTAAATCCGAGATCCTTGAGAATCTGGAAACTCTTTTTTGCGTCTGCGCTATCATGGCCGCGGTGAACATGCTTGAGAACGTCGTCATATACTGACTGGATGCCAATTTCTACTCGTGTACAGCCTTGTGCGAGCATTGTGCTGCCGTGCTCAAGAAAACCCCAGTCTGGCTTTGTTTCGATGCACATGGCAACGCAACGGATTACTGATGTTTCGTTTTTGTGCTGTTCTTTTTCTAGTGTTGTTTTACTGCTGTTCTTTATTGCCAACAGCTTCTGATGGATATGCTCTGTTCGCTCCTTGCTGCCTACGTCGCCGGGAAGCTCAAAAAAATCCTTGAATTTAATTATGTCAATCTCATTTTTTTTGTAGAATATCTCAAAATCATTCATTGCGCGCAGTGCATCGGTGATGAACTCATTTTGATATTCGATGGGCATCGATGGAAATGTGCCGCCCATTATAATCAACTCTATCTTGTCATGATTATGGCCTAAAGCGACATACTGCTCGAGACGGTTAAAGACTTGAAGATAGGCATCATAATTGTTACGCAATGCACGCATCGTTGTTGGCTCATGGCCCGTGTAACTTTGAGGTATGTCACCATAATAACTGTTCGGACCCCCAGGGCAAAATGTGCACTTGCCATGTGCACATGCAAATGGCTTTGTCATGATTGCAACAGGAGAAACGCCTGAGGCTGTGCGTATTGGCTTTACGAGAATTTTCTTTTTTAGAAATGGGAGATCTTCCTGGCTTGTATGAAGAAGAATCTCAAAATTTGTCGGCGGCTTTGCTGTGCTATGTTTCAGGCAAAGCTGGCGCTTGAGCTTGGCGAGCTCTTTAGAGGAATAATTGTTTTTTTTGATTTCTGCGATGAGCTCGGCGTATATTGGCATGGCTTATTTTTGTGCGGACGGTTTATAATAGTTGTGGGCATACCTTACGCATTCACCACAATCTCAAGTGCAATATACACCACATAAATCCCTAGCAGCAGTATGCCATGCTTGCGCTCAACTAGCCCTTTTTTCATAAAGATCAGGACAAGTCCCATCGTTAACGAGAATGCAATTGCGCTGATCATGATCAAGCTTCTTGGTATCACAAGAGGCACGAACAGTGCGATGAGGCCAAGGAATAATAATTGTTTTGTTAACGTACTTCCAAGCAGATCGCCCATACCCACATCTTTGTGACCAGAACTCTCGGAGCGCATGATCACGATAAGATCAGGAATTTGTGCCCCTATGCCGAGAATGACGACCGATACGATAAAAGATGAAATATGAAAGCGTTTTGACAGCTCAATAACACCAAATATCAGCCAGCGTGAGCTGAGGAGAAGTGCGCCCAATGCAAGAATGAAAATCAACCCATCTTTCCATATCTTTGATATTTTTACGCTTTCTTTTAACCCTTCGGCACTTTCTTCTTTATGCCAGACAAAAAATAAATATGCACAGTATGCTGCAATCAATATTCCGCCATCAATGCGTGACAGCTTTCCATCTGCAACTAAGCCAATGGGAAGAAGTGTCGCAAGAAACACCTCAATGCGTACCTTATTGAATAATTTGCTCTGGATGTTTAATTTTCCACTGATTAATGCCATGATGCCGAGAATCAGCGTCAAGCCGCCTACGTTTGAGCCAAGAATTGCGCCAAAAACGATGCCGTGGTCGCCCAGGCTTGCGCCAGTGATCGACGATATTAATTCGGGAAATGATGCAACTGCTGCAACAACAACGAGCCCAGTGATATATTCACTCAGACCGATGCGTTTGAAATAGCGTGTGACACCATAGAGCAGCAGGTCTGCGCTCTTGATCATAATCATCAAGCTTGCGAGCAGAATAAAAATCAAATAAAATATTGGGAAGTTACCGGCTGCTGCAGCAAATATATTTACCATGCATTCTCCTCAGTATTATCGTTTAACATTTGTTTAACATTTCTTTCGCCAGCGCCTGAACTTGTCTGCTTCGATAACCAAGAAGCCAAGCGTTGACAATGCGATAATAATGATAACTTCTGATATGCTGAGCAGCATCGGCTTGTATACGTCTGTTGAAAAAAATATCTTTTGCAGTGTTGGTATATAAATCACTGCAAAGCAAATTACTGCTGAAATAAGCACGGCGCAGACAAGATACCTGTTCTTGAATATGCCTACAGTAAATGATGAGAACTTTGTTGAACGTGCAGCAAATGCCTGTCCAAACTCAAAGAACGCTATCGTCATAAACGCAGCAGCTTGTGCATGAATAAGATCGTTGCTTGATGCGTAAATATAGCTGAACAGCGATAAAACAATAACTGTCATGACTATCGGATAAAGCACCAGGAAACCACTCAGCCCGCGGTGGATCGGTTCATTAAGATCTCGTGGCTTTGATTTCATTGCATGCGGCTCAAACGGATCTGCAGCAAGTGCTATCGCAGGCAGCCCATCAGTAACCAGATTAATGAGTAAAATCAATGCAGCAGTCAATGGCAGCGGCATGCCTATGAGAATCATCAGCATTATAATGGCAACTTCTGCGATGTTCCCTGAAAAAAGGAACGCAAAAAACTTGCGAATGTTATCGTATACGCCACGGCCTTCTTCGATCGCATTAACGATGCTTGCAAAGTTATCGTCCGTCAATATCATATCGCTTGCTTCCTTGCTGACGTCTGTTCCTGTGATGCCCATCGCAATGCCAATGTCTGCCTTCTTGAGCGCAGGCGCATCGTTAACGCCATCGCCTGTCATTGCGACAATACGATTCTTTGACTGCCAAGCTTCCACAATCTTGATCTTGTGTGCAGGGTTAACACGCGCATAAATGCGGATCTCTTCAACTTTTTTGCGAAGATCATCAGTTGACATACGCTCGAGTTCCTGGCCCGTGCAATGCTTCCCTTCAATGCCTATTTCTTTCCCAACCGCCAATGCAGTTGTGAGGTGGTCGCCGGTAATCATCACGACATCAATCTGTGCTTCACGGCACTTGTGGAGCGCTTCTTTGACCTCATCTCGCGGTGGATCAATCATTGCCTGCAAGCCAACAAAAATCATGTCTTTCTCTACATTATCTATCTTTGCGCCAGGCTCAATCTCTTTGTATGCAAATCCAAGCACACGAAGCGCCTGGCCTGCAAATAATTCATTTACCTGAAGAATGTGATCTTTTCGCTGCTTGCTGAGTCGTTCACTGCGCCCATTGATTACAATGTTATCACAGAGATCAAGCAGTACGTCAACAGCACCCTTGGTGAATGCAATCTCTTTTCCTTTCACTTTGTGGATCGTTGTCATCCGTTTTCTTTCCGATGTAAACTCTATATCCACATGGCGTGGGTATTGCTTATGCATTTCAGCTCTGCTGATTCCCGCTTTTTCTGCCGAAACAATCAGCGCAGCTTCTGTTGGATCACCAATCGCTTTTATTGTTCCGTTATCATGTGTTACAACCGTGTTGTTGCAGAGCAACCCTATCCTGAGCATCAGCTCAATATCTCTGTCTTTTTGCGGCTCTATTTGTGTTCCGTTTATAGAAAATGTGCCTTTGCTGCTATATCCCGAGCCTGTGACACGGGTGATATGATCATGCGTCCATAGATTGCGCACTGTCATTTCGTTGTGTGTCAATGTGCCTGTCTTATCCGTGCAGATGACCGATACTGAGCCCAATGATTCAGCACTCGGTAATTTGCGTATCAATGCATTGCGCTTTGCCATGCGCTGTACTCCAAGTGCTAGTGAAATTGTAATAACAGCCGGCAAGCCTTCGGGAACAGCTGCGACTGCAAGTGAAATTGCGACCAGCAATATCTGAAGCAGCGGCTGGCCACGTAATGCGCCTAAGCCAAATGTGACAACAATAATGACGAGTGCAACAACGCTCATCCATCGTGCAATCTGCGCAAATTTGCGCTGTAATGGAGTAATTGTTTCACGCTCCTGCTGGAGCATTTCTGCTATTTTTCCAAACTCTGTGCTCATTCCTGTTGTTGTGACTACTGCGCTTGCTCGGCCGCGTGTGACAATAGTTCCAGCAAAAATCATATTCCGCTGATCGGCGACCATCGCTGACTTGCTGATGATGTTTACCTGCTTTTCTACTGGTGTGCTCTCCCCAGTCAGCACTGCTTCCTGTGTCTGCAGGTTGCTGATATCAATTAGCCGTGCATCTGCAGGGCATTTATCCCCTGTTTCAACAAATATAATATCTCCCGACACAATATATCTGCTACTGATTTCTTCCATACGGCCATTGCGCAACACTTTTGATCGCGGCGCTGCGAGCTTCTTCAACGCTTCAATCGATCGCTCTGCTTTGTATTCCTGGAAGAATCCAAGGATTGCATTGAGAATGACGATTGCAAGCACAACAAATGCGTCTACATATTCTGCCAATGCTGCTGAGATTATTACTGCTCCGATGAGAAGCCAAATCAACGGTGATGTGAACTGATTGATCAGGATTTTTATAATTGATGGACCTTTACTTTTTTTTATTTCATTTAATCCGTATTTATGCAATCGTTCTTCGGCTTCGTGTGCTGTTAGCCCTTTATCTGTTTGTACATTGAATTCTGACAATACCTCTTTTGTTTCCTTACGATAATACTCCATTTCAGTTCACTTTGATGTTCTGATGTTGTGCTTTTGTGCGTACTCTTCCCAATATCTTTGCTCAATATTGTGCACTTTTTGCTGGTATTCATTCCAGTCAAGGTACTTTTTGCCAAACAACTTTTCTATCAGCCTCATTTTTTCCTCCTCAATAGTTCAACAATATAATCCTTGAGCGGCTTGTTTGAGTTAATTGCTTCTATCTTTAATGTTTTGTGCAGTTCGGGGGGGAGCTCGATGTTTATTCTTGTCATGGTATTTTACTAATAATGTTTATTATAGGTATAATGATTAGAATTGTTATTTTGTTTATAAGGATTACGGTTTTTGGGGGCGATGGATAGAAATTCTTCTTAGGACTTACAGAGCATCGAACTGGAGGTCTGATGTAAATAATTTGAAAAAGAAATAAACCCTACTTCTTCGGCTTCTCTTCTTTCTTTGACGCTTCTGCCTTCTTTGCGCCTGCTGCTGGTGCTGCTGCGCCTGGCGCTGCACCTGCTGGAGCTGCTTCGACCGGCAAGAGTGCTTCGATAAGTGCAGTTGGAATCTTTGCTTCGAGGAGTTTCGCTTTGATCTTGCCTCGTTCCATGCCCTGCATCTGTGCAATAATCTCTTTCGCCTTTGCTTCGAATTCGGTGCGTCTCTTTTCGAGCTCTTCCCTGAGGCGTATCTTCTCTGCTTCAAGTGCCTTGAGCTCTTCCTGTGACAATTCTGTTTTTTCTAACCTAATCTCTTCATCAAATTTGCCAGCATTAACAAGCGCAATTGCATCTCGACCCTGGACGCCTTCGACCAGGATGCCCATGCTGTTGCATGTACCAATTACTTCCTTTACTCGTGCTTTCAAGTCTTTGCCAAGCAACGAATCTTCTTTCATCTTTGATACTTTAATGATCTGCTCAATGAGAACGTCAGCAATTTTATCTGTCAATGGGTTGCCTGAACCTTTTTCAACGCCTGCTTCTTTTAACAGCAATGCGCTGGTGGGTGGCGTACCAACCTCAATCTCAAATTCTTTTGTAGATGTATCAACAATAACTTCAACAGGAACCTGCATGCCCGCGAAACTTTTGGTTTTCTCGTTGATCTTTGCAATGACCTGGCCAATGTTAACGCCTAATGGACCAAGTGCAGGACCTAGAGGAGGCGCTGCAGTTGCTTTGCCGCCCTGAATCATTGCTTTAATCTTTTCTTTGGGCATGGTGTCTCGGCTCAATGGCTTCTTTATAAGCTTTTTGCGAAAATTACTCTTCAGAAGCCTCTTCTTCTGCTTCTCTGCGGATCACTTTCACAGCGTCCATGCGGACAGTAATTGGAATAGGTACTGCTGCCTGAAGCAGCTCGACAACAACTTCTTCTTTGGTCTTGTCCACGCGCATGACTTTTGCCTGTTCACGCTTGAATGGGCCAGAAACAATTTCAACAATGTCGCTCTTGCGGATGTTGCGCTCGACCTTGACTTGCTCAAGCATATGATCAATTTCTTCATATTGGATTTCCCTGGGTAAAATGCCTCGTGCGTATGGTATGCGTGCAGTCATCTGTTCTGCATCAATACGAGTCGCTGCTTCGATAAAAACGTAGCCTCGCATGCCCTGTGCGCGAATGATTGAGAATACATTACTTGGAACCTTTCTCAGCTTTGAACTTACGAAGTCCATGACCTGGTCTTCTCGGTTTGCAGTAGTTCGCAACCCAAAAATGTGTGTTTCTTGTTTTTCTTCCATTGTCTCCTATATAATCAACTGCTGAATCATGCTTAATATGAAGCCAACCAATCCGAGGATTGCGATGCCCGCTGCTGACACTTTTGCTGTTGTGATAAACTCTTCTTTATTAGGCTTTTGGATGACCTTCATCACTCGCCTGCATTCGCCGATAAAGCGCTTCAAGCGGAGCATGTAATCTTGAAACTTAGACTGCGACTTATTGATAACAATTACTTCCGGTTGTTGAGCAGGCTCTGGTTCACTCACTACTTCTTGTTCGTTTTCCATGAGAAATAAGCTTGGAAACGGTGTTGGTATATAAAGGTTTTGTGAGGTGATTTTGGGCTGTTTGAGCTTATTTTTGGCTTAATTCACAAACTCAATCCCCAGCTCGTTTTCAATCTGGCGCTTTTTCTTATCGGTCGAGCGTATTGTCTTGCCGAGGATCTGTTCTGACTTAACACCGGTAATCACAAGCATAACGCGGATAGTGCGCTGTAAATCCTTGTAAATCTGTGCTCCCCAGATGATCTTTGCGTCCTCATCAAGCTTTTGTGCAACAGCTTCGATCACCTTGCGAGCCTCGTCTAATGTCATGTCCTCGCCGCCTGCGACGTTTATCAGCGCGCCGGTTGCACCCTTAATATCGACATTCAGCAGTGGATTTTCAATTGCTTTCTGCACTGCTTCGATTGCACGGTCTTCTGAATCAGATTCACCAACCCCAATCAATGCAACGCCGCCATTAGACATGATTGCACGGATATCAGCAAAGTCCAAATTGACGAGACCTGCGCGCGTGACTAGTTCTGCGATGCCTTTGACTGAATTGGTTAAAATTTCGTCTGCAACTTTGAATGCAGTGTGCAGCGGCAAATCAGGACATAACTCGAGAAGTTTTTCGTTTGGAATAACAATCAATGTGTCAACGATCTGTTCCAATTTTTCCAGTCCAATCTGCGCGTTTTCCCAGCGCTTGTTGCCTTCCATAGTAAATGGCAATGTGACGACTGCGACTGTTAGCGCACCCATCTTTTTTGCCATCTGTGCGACAACGGGTGCGCTGCCTGTGCCTGTGCCTCCGCCCAAGCCGCAGGTAACAAACACCATGTCAGAATTTTCTACCGCTCGCTTGATCTCAATCTCCTGCTCTTTTGCAGCCTCTTCTCCCAAGCGTGGATTTGATCCTGCACCAAGACCGCGTGTTAATTCACGGCCAATCAAAATTTTTTTATCTGCAGTTGTGTACAATAAATCTTGTGCGTCGGTATTTACTGCAATCGTTTCTGCACCTTTAATGCCTACTTCGGTAATACGGTTAATTGTGTTATTGCCGCCACCGCCACAGCCGACGACTTTGATGCGTGTCTGCTGGTGTGCGAGAAGCGCTTCAAGCTCTGCATCAATATCCGATTTTGCTCGTGAAGAAGTTTCTTTTAATGTGAGATCTGCACGTATGAATTGCGCTGGCTGTGCGATGTGAATTTGCGCAATCTGAGAATTTTGTTGTTCAACCACCATTTCACCCTCGATGATTTGGGATGGGTATCTCTATATAAAGATTTTTACTCTGGCGTGGTATGTTTCTTTGCAGCGAACTCAACTGTCAAGCCCACAAGCTCCAACAGTTTTTTTGCGAGCGGCTTTGCGAGCTCGTCAGGCAACTTTTGTTCTGTTTGGATGGTTGCTGCTGCATCGTTGACTGCTACTTCACACTTGATTGGCAGTGTCGATCCAAGAAAGCTCTCTATCTGCTCCTTCTTGTCAGAAATCTGCTTTCTTATTGAGATATCATATGTTATTGTTCTGTTGGCAAGCGGATGATTGTAATCGACGATGACTCGACCGCCGCTGACCCTGAGAACAGTGGCAACCCTGCCATCAATGTTCACTTTCAATCCCGGCTGCGGCATCACATTTTGCTTTTTAAATACAGCCATCGGAATGAGCTTAATCAGTTTGATATCTTTTTTTCCAAACGCTTTCTCTGGCGGGAGAGTAATTGTAAATTCTTTTCCTGCTTCTTTGCCCATCAGCGATTCGTCTA